>NZ_KB897818.1:0-455588 GCF_000377185.1 Rhizobium sp. 42MFCr.1 | reverse complement strand
CTGTCGGAATGACGAGCCAGGACACCGCCGCCAGCCAAGTTGCACACCAAGCAAGAAACCTTGTCATGATCGCACCTTTTCTTTCTTTGGTGGAAGACGGATCATCGTCTCCACTGGACGTCTGGGGCAACCTCGCTTGCACCCGCAGAAAATGCAGCCGCCGGTCGAGCGAAAAATACTTGCGGATGCGGAGGCCCCCTCGCAACGCCATGAAGACAGGCTAGCAGCAATCAGATCCGGCTGCATGTACGTTACGGTAAATTACGGGAGCCGATCTATGCCCGTCATGGCTGTCCAATGTGGAGAATTGCTGTCGACGTGCAGTTGGAATGCAAATTCATGCCGATCGTGCGAAATAGCGCGCTCGTGATCGCCGGACGAGCTAGTCAGATCGGGTTGATCAAGCAGTCACGGGCGCTACGATGAACTGTCATGTGTCACAGCGATCTAAGTCATCGCTGATGGGCGGAAACGGAAGTTGAACAGCGCCGAATGTTCGAACCACGGTGGCCCGCCTTCTTGTGAGGCCACGGGAGGTGAGATCAGCTATCGCCGCTACTCAAACGGCCGCGCAGATCCTCAGCAAGGAACTTTTGGTTTTCGAGCAGACGCTCATAGAGAACGAGTATCTCCGGCGTGATGTCCTCCCAGGACCCACCAGCGAATCTGGCCTGATGCTGCACCTCGCCCGTTTGGATCCGGGAAATGCGTTGCGAGAGATCTTCTATCATCGCGGCGCATTCTGCGAGGCGCTCGACGATCGTCGCGCCCATGTCTCCCTCCATGAAACATGCATGCTGCTGAACTGAACAACGAGCGCTGCCGAAATGCAAGCGGCTATCGGGTTGGTTCCCACCCCCGTCGTGTATTGGGACATGGTCCAATCCTGGGCCGGACTTTGACTTCAAATGGCCGACCGGGCGTGGGGAAGCCACTGAAGCCAGAGACCGCTTCGACCCCAAGGCGAAATGGCGGTCGAGAACGGAAAGTGGTATGAGGCGGGATCGCAACCCGGTTCCGCTGATATGGCTGACGAACACCAGGCGACCCATACCACAAAAGCAAAGGAACCCGTGCGGCGATATCTCCTGGCGTCTGTTCTGGCTATGGTTTGGGCGGTGAGCGTTCCGGTGCAATCCGTTGCGCAATCCTTGCCCCTGCCGGAGTTCCCAGAGGTGGAATTCGGCTCACGCAAGATATTCCTGATGCTTTTTTTGATGCTCGGCCCAATTAAGATACTGGTGCCATTCAAGGTCCTTGCGGGCAGCTACGAGCCCAGCGTTCGGCGACAATTAGCCACCAGAGCAATCCTGTTCTCGGCGGCGGCGCTCGCCATCGCCGGATTTCTCGAACGCACCATGCTTGAAAATCTGGAGATTTCGTTGCCGGTGCTGGCGATGACGGGCGGCATTATCTTGTTCATGGTGGCTTTGCGAACCGTTTTGCAGCCGACCGCGGACCCAATGATACGGCCAACGGAGCAGGGCCAGATAGATTTGAAATTTGCTCTGACACCGTTGGCGTTTCCAACAATTGTGACGCCCTATGGTATAGCTGCCGTCATCGTCTTCGCTACGTTGGCGGGTGACCGGCAAGCGGAAGGCGTCACCGTGGCAGCGATCGTATTGCTGATCCTGACGCTTGACTGGCTGGCCATGATGTTTGCTGAATCCATCCTCAGATGGATCGGAACGTCATTGCAGGTTTTGGCGGTTGTGCTCGGGGTTACCCAAGCCGCTCTGGGACTGCAGATCATTCTGCATAGTCTAAGCATGATTGCTTGGTAACCGCCGCATTCTCACTAGGGAAGTTTCGCACGCCTCGAATGTCCGCCTTGGCGCTCGGTGGCTTGATTACTTCAGTGGCACACGCGATGGCGAAGGAGTGTTTGCTCATGCCACAGTTGACCACACCCTCAGATTACATTTGCCCCAGTGGCAAGGCGGGAACCTCGCCGAGTATTACGTCAGCTCGCGCTTGCTGTCGTGGCTTCCGCCGAGATCTCAGGGCCCCGAGGAAACAATCGACGTTCCGTCGCCTGGTGAGGCGGAACTGCCCCTGGAGGATGGAATTGTCGCCAAGAGCGCTTTGCTGCAACAAGCCCGGTCAGCGCGGTCCGCGATCGAAAAGCACGCACCGGATCGCATCCTTACAATCGGAGGCGACTGTCTCGTCGATCTGGCCCCAATCGCGTATCTCAACAAGCGATACGGTGGGGACGTCGGAGTGCTCTGGATAGATGCACATCCAGATATCCAGACGCTGAAGGACACCGGTCACGCGCACGCGCAGGTGCTCGGTATGCTCCTTGGCGAGGGCGAGGCGACCGCGATTTCGTCGGCGAGGTTGATATCCCTGTTCGACCGTCCAAGGTCATGTATGCGGGGCTGGACGAGTGGTCTGCTAATGAGCAGAAGGTCATTGATCGCCTGAACCTCCGACACGAATTCTCGCGGTAGTTGTACGGAGACAGTAACGCAATCCTGAAGTGGATTGCGGACGAGGACATCAAGCAGCTGGCAGTGCATCTCGACGTCGATGCGATCCTACCCGGCCGTTTCCCGCCAATTCTTCTCGATAAACCGGGTACTGATAAAACGTTTCTATCCGGTGTCCCCAGGGGGCGCCTGGAACCTGAGCACGTGGTGCGGCTCCTTCGGGATGTGTCTGCTGCTTGCGAAATCGTGGGGATGGCCATCACCGAATACATTTCCTGGGATGCGATCGAAACCAGAAAACTTCTGAGCCAACTCCCGCTGGTCTAGCCGGGACCGATACATCGATCCAGTCATGAGACTAAGCCGATGGCAACGGACATGGAGCTACCTCCCAGATGTCGCGGGCATATTCGGCGATCGTGCGATCGCTCGAGAACCTTCCTGAAGCCGCGATGTTCAGGATCGCCTTGCGGCTCCAAGCTTCCGGATTCCGATAGAGTGATTGAAGATTGGAATCTGCATCCATGTAGGAGGTGAAATCGGCCAAATGCATGTAAGTATCGCCACCGACCAGAAGTATGTTGCGCAGCGCGTCGGTGACTGCCGGCTCATTTCGCGAGAATTCGCCTGAGAAGATCAGGTCGAGGACAGCGCGTATCTCTGGCTCGTTCTCATAGTGCCAGCCGGGGCTATACCAGCAGCGGCTGTTTGCAACTTGGTCTGCGGTCAGCCCAAACAGGAAGAAATTTTCTTCGCCCGCGGCCTCGGCCATTTCGATCGTTGCGCCGTCACGCGTGCCGATGGTCAACGCCCCGTTCATCATGAACTTCATGTTGCTCGTGCCGCTTGCCTCGTATCCCGCCATTGATATCTGGTTGGATACGTCGCTGGCAGGAATGAGCTGCTCGGCGAGTGACACGCAGTAGTCGGGCAGGAATAGTAGCCGAAGGCGACCCCGCACCAACGGATCGCGGTCGATCGTGGCGGCAAGATTGTTCAAGAACTTTATAATCAGTTTGGCAGCGTGGTAGGCAGGAGCCGCCTTTCCTGCAAAGAAGAAGGTGCGTGGCGGCATATCGAGACTAGGATTCTGCCGCAGCCGATGGTAGAGGGCGACGACTCGCAGCCCATTCAGGAGCTGTCGCTTGTATTCGTGGATGCGCTTCACCTGGCTATCGAAAATCGTGTCAGGATCAACCAGAACTCCCGCCTGCGCCTTGAGCCAATCGGCAAAACGGACTTTGGCCTTGCGTTTTGCGGTTTGGGCGGCGGAAATGAACCCGCTGTCATCGGCAAGCGACCTCAGACGTTCGAGGTCCGTCGCGTTCGCTATCCAGCGGTCGCCGATAGCTTCGGAGATGCATTCGGCAAGACCCGGATTTGACAGCAATAGCCAACGGCGTGGCGTGACGCCGTTTGTCTTGTTGTTGAAACGGTCAGGATAGAGTTCTGCGAGGTCGCTCACGGTGACGTTTCGGAGCAGCTTCGAGTGTATCTCCGCGACACCGTTCGTGCTGTGGGAGCCGGCTATTGCGAGGTGAGCCATCCGCACCAGGTGATTGCCTTGCTCGACAATGGCTATACGCTCGATGCGGCCATTGTCGCCCGGCCAGCGAGTTTGCACCTCTTCCCGCAAGCGGCGATCGATTTCCAGGATGATTTCCAAGTGCCGTGGAAGCATCAACTCAAACCAGCGCACCGGCCACTTTTCCAGCGCTTCCGGGAGGAGGGTGTGGTTTGTGTAGGCAAGGGTCCTTTTCGTGAGGTCCCATGAACGCTCCCAGTCAAGTTTTGCCGTATCCAGGAGGATGTGCATGAGCTCCGCAACGGCGAGACTCGGATGGGTGTCATTGAGCTGGATAGCCACCTTCGTCGGCAGATCGTCCCAATTACTGTTGCTTTTTTGGAAGCGTCGAACCAGGTCGGCCAATGAGCACGCTACAAGGAAATATTCCTGCACGAAGCGAAGGCCCTGTCCCATGCTGGTGGAATCGTCCGGATAAAGAACACGTGTCACGGTTTCCGCTGTCAGCCGTTCGGCCAGTGCGCCAACAAAGTCACCTGCGCTGAATTCCTGGAAATCGAATACGTGGGGAGTTGCGGAAGCCCATAGCCGCAACGTGTTTATCGTTTTTCCGCCGTAGCCGACGACAGGCCTGTCGTAAGGGATTCCGAGCAAGCTTGAAGGCACGCCGGCGATCGCTCTCAGGCTTCCCCCGCGCACTTCGAACGAACATCCAAGCTCGACCGGCACGGCCAAGTGAGGTCGGGCAACTTCCCAGGGATCAGGCCTGCGCAACCAATTGTCCGGTTGTTCGCGTTGCCAGCCATCTACAATCGACTGTTTGAATATCCCGTACTCGTAGCGCAAGCCATAGCCCATTCCAGGCAATTGCATCGTCGCCATGGACTCGAGAAAGCATGCTGCCAAGCGTCCAAGACCACCATTGCCGAGCCCGGCGTCGGGCTCTTCGGAAAGCAAGGCCAATTCGTCCAGCTGATGTCTTTGAAAGAAGCGATCCGCAAGAGGGCCTAGCCCCAGGTTGACAACGTTGTTGTTAAGGGAACGACCGATCAAGAACTCCATCGAGAGATAATAGACCCGCTTGGGGTTCTCGCGATCATAGACCTCTTCTGTCTTTTCCCAGCGCTGGGAAAGAATATCCCGAACGGACCGTGCGACTGCCTCATACCGCTCGCGGTTTCCTATCTCGCTCGATGCCCGCACGTTGTCGAACAGAAGATGACGTTCGTACAACGCGTTGCTGCTGCCACTTAGCTTGAGGGGGCCGCAATCATATTGCGGGGGAATGGAGTCCGTCGCCTCCAATTCAGGAGCTTGGGCTGATGTTTCCTGGTCGTCTGCCATTCCATGCCTCCGAACCTGCCGGTCACGATCTTCGGGATTGGTTTACGAGCCATCGCAGTGCCATGCCGTCTTTCACGCGCTCAAAGGTCGAGCTAACGGTCCCGCGTGTTGCATGAAGAGGCGCTTTAGCGGGGCGGGTGCCGGGTTGATGGTGCCTGAAACCAACAGCGCAGTGAAGTATGTTACCGTAAACGACGCACGTAACGACACTGGTGAGGCTGCGGCGGCAAGCTCTAGGGCCGGGCCGCTGGGATCCAAAGTAGACATCATGATTGGCGGTCTAATTTCAAGAGTGTCGTAAAATCGTCCGGGCGACACGCCATGGGCCGTTCGAGACCATGAAAGCGCCGCGATCCGATAGGAGTCTTTGCCCGTAGCGACTCAGGGGAGGAGCACGCACATGCTTTCAAGGAGCGATTGGACCTTTGGTCTGGAAATCTGGCTGCCTGACTTTCCGCAACCCATCGATATCAAAGGAACTGGCGAAGCTTCCGCATTACTAGCTGACAAGTGGCCGGTAACCTTTGGGCCGGCATTTGAGCGTGCGCTTGCCGTTTGCGCGGCAGTTATGGAAGGGTTGCTCCCGGCAGACGATGCAAAGCTGGCCCTCATTGATGCGGCCGAAGAAGTCGGAATTTCCTGGATGGACCGGATCTATTATGTTCCCGATCGTCCGGATGGTCTGACGAAATCGCCACCTGCCGGGCAGGTTCACTAGCGCCGATGTCGGCTCAATCTTAAGCCGTCCTAGAGGCGAACGAAAAGAAGTACGTCACACGTTGCTGCCTGTGGATCCTCGCAGCTAGAACCGCTGCGCCGCCGCCGGCTTGTTTCCGGTAATTGCATCGATCCGATCGAGCACGTCGGAAGTCAACTTGTCCCTATGCGAAAGGGCCGCAAGATTGTCCTCCAATTGACTCGTGCGCGACGCGCCAAGGATGACAGTTGAGACATTCTTGTTGGCCAGACACCACAGCAGAGCAAGGTGCGCGATCGAGATCCCGATCTCGTCTGCGAGCTTCGCCAACTCGCGGACTTTCGCGATCTGGGCGCGGCCAGCGTCGCTCGATAGCTTCTCCTTCAGCCACTCGTATCCGGGAAGGTTCATTCGGCTGTCAGCCGGCACGCCGTCGTTATATTTGCCGGTGAGGACGCCTGATGCAAGCGGCGACCAGATCGTGGTTCCGAGACCGAGAAGGTCGTAGAGCGGCCGATAATCGGCTTCCACCTTCTGGCGCTCGAAGATGTTGTATTGGGGTTGCTCCATCGTCGGCGGCGTGATGCGAAGATCCCGCGCGACGGCGTAAGCCTCGGTTAACTGCTGCGCCGACCATTCCGAGGTTCCCCAGTAAAGGATCTTCCCCTGCGCCACGAGATCGTGCATCGCCCGAACGGTCTCCTCGATCGGCGTATCGATATCCGGCCGGTGGCAGAAATAGAGGTCCAGGTATTCGACCTGCAGCCGCTTGAGCGCGGCGTGGGCAGCATCGGTTACGTGCTTGCGCGACAGCCCGCGTTGCGTCGGCTTCTCCCCGCCCCAGAACACCTTGCTGGAGACGATGAAGCTATCGCGGCTCCAGCCGAGCGTCTTGAGCGCTTCGCCCATCACAAGTTCGGATTTTCCACTCTCGTAGCCTTCGGCATTGTCGAAGAAGTTCACCCCCTTGTCATAAGCGAGCTTCATTAGGCTGACCGCATCGCCGCCATCAACCTGCTTGCCAAAGGTGACCCATGATCCGAAGGAGAATTCGCTGACTTTCAGGCCCGATTTGCCGAGACGACGATATTCCATAACGAACCTCCTACGAATGTTTACAATCAGCCGAGCAGCTGTTCGTAGCGAACCTAGCCCTATCCCGCTTGGGCGCAAGGCCAAAAACGAGAACGCGGAGCCGAGCATTTCCTCAGCCTTCGGGTTCCTGCTTGCTGTCCTTAGCCAGGCAGCCGAGACTCGCCAACTGATTGGGAAGGTTTACCGCAAAGGGACGGCAGCGTTCTGTTTTAGTTCTGCAGGATCTTCACTACCGCCGATCATCCCTGAAAATGTTGTCCGGCCGCAATATGCCCTCTCTTAGGTTCGTGACGGGTGGACCCAGCGGACTTTCGTTCATCGCAAAACGCCGCCCGCAATCTTGAGGTCTTCGGTATCAAGCGCTTCGTCAAACTTATCCAAGATCGGCTGAAGCAGCGCTCCCGCATCGCTTATGCGACCCTCAGCCGCTAAGAAACGAGCCAAGTCGGTCGCGGCACGCAATTCCCAGCCGCGGGCACCCATGTTCCGGATTGTGTCGAGGGCCTGCAACAGGCACGTGTGCACCTCATCTGACGCCGACATCGACAACAACAGGTTCGCCTTTACACGCAGAAGTTCCGGCATATAGCAGAGATCGCCGTTGGCCTTGACTCTCCTCGCAAGCGCAGGCCGGGTGCTACGACCGCCGCGAAGCCGACATGCTGCGCCGCTCCCCATCTTCTGAGTGAGCTCCGACGGATCTCCGGGAGGCAGGAAGCATACGGTGATTATGCCGCTTGGCGGATGGGTGTCATCCTTCTATCGCCAATTCTCCCGAGACACGCAGACATCTAAATCAATTGCACCGACGCCGCTGGCGTTGGACGGACCGAGGGATCGGCCGTCGCAATCGAAAGGATGCAATCATGAGCAGTCATCAGAAGGTAGCCATCATCACCGGCGCGTCCCAAGGCATCGGCGAGGGCCTCGTCCGTGGATACCGGGAAAAGGGCTACAACGTCGTAGCTACCTCGCGTTCCATCAAGGCTGGTTCCGATGCCGGCGTTCACGCTGTCGCCGGCGACATTTCGAAGGTCGAGACCGCTGAGCGCGTCGTTCGCGAAGCCATTGAGCGCTTCGGCCGCATCGACACTCTCGTCAACAACGCCGGCGTGTTCACAGCCAAGCCGTTCGTCGACTTCACGCAGGAAGACTACGATCTGAACTTCGCCGTGAACGTCGCTGGCTTCTTTCATATCACGCAGCGCGCCGCAAAGGAGATGCTGAAGCAGGGATCCGGTCACATCGTCTCGATCACCACAAGCCTCGTCAACCAGCCGATCGCTGGCGTCCCCGCGGCCCTTGCTTCGCTGACGAAAGGCGGTCTGAATGCCGTCACAAAGGGACTCGCGCTTGAGTATGCCAAGACCGGGGTTCGGGTGAACGCCGTATCGCCCGGCATCATCAAGACCCCCATGCACGCCCCTGAAACGCATGAGTTCCTTTCGGCCCTGCACCCGATCGGCCACATGGGCGCGATCAGCGACATCGTGGACGCCGTTCTCTACCTCGAGAACGCCAGCTTTGTGACCGGCGAGATCCTGCACGTGGACGGCGGTCAGAACGCCGGTCGCTGGTAACACGCCTTCGGACCGAACGGCCTGACGCAAGTGCGTCAGGTCTCCCAGACGACAACGATTGGAACAACGATGGAACTGGTACTGGCCGCAGACCCGATGTGCTCGTGGTGCTATGGGTTCGGAAAGGAAATGGAACTGCTGCTCGAACGGCGCCCGGAAGCCTCTCTGCAGATCATACTTGGCGGTCTCCGCGCGGGCGCGACCGACGTTCTCGACGATGCCGGAAAGCAATTCAGGCTGCATCACTGGGCTAGGGTCGAAGAGGCAAGCGGTCTTCCGTTCAATCGTGAAGGGCTGCTGGCGAGACAAGGGTTCGTCTACGATACCGAACCGATTTGCCGCGCGGTCGTCGCCGCTCGCATCCTGCGTCCGGAAGCCAACCTTCTCAAGGTCTTCAGGGCGTTTCAGCATGCCTTCTACGTCGACGCGCTTGATACCACCGATGGCGTCGTCCTCGCAAAAGTCGGAAGCAGTGCCCTGACGACTTTGGGCCACCCCACAACTGCTGAAGAGTTCCTGGAGACGTGGAAGCGAGGCAGCACGATCGCGGAAGCGGCGACCGACTTCGCCACCGCCCGAGCAATGAGCGTTTCGAGCTTCCCGACACTTTTCGTCAGGAAGGATGCCGAGCTGGCCAGGGTTGGCTCGGGGTATGCACACGTCGCCGCGCTCGAGCAGCACCTGTCGGCGCTGGGCTTCTGAAGGCAGACGGACAATTGGAAAGTACCAAACGATGCCTATTGTAAACGTGCAGGTCACTCGTGAAGGAACTGCGCCGGGCCGCCAGTCGGTTACGGAGGAAGAGAAGGCCCGCCTCATTGCGGGCGTGAGCCAGGTGCTGCTCGAGGTCCTCAACAAGCCGCTCGAATCCACTTACGTGGTGATCGAAGAAGTGGACCTCGACAACTGGGGATGGGGCGGGCTGCCGACCGCGGAATATCGAAAGCTCGCCGCCGCCAAGGGCACCTAGTCCGCTTGGGGGCGGCAAGCGCGCAGTTTGATCGTGTCAATCCGGAAGATCGGCCCCTGCTTGCTCGGCAAGCATGTATGCGGCGTACCAATCGGGCCAGTCATCGTCATGCTTGCCCCCGTTTCGCTTCTCATGCTCGCCGTGGGCAGCCGCAGCGCGCCGAAGGGCTGCTGCCAGATCGCTGCCGGAGGTGAACGTCGCGCCGTTGGCCTCTTTTCGACCCGGTAGCCTCGTCGTAATCTCCTGGAGGAGCCATCCGTTGCCGTCCGGGTCGCTAAAGGATGCGAACGATCCATAGCTGGCGCGCGAAGGGTGTGGGCCGGGCAGCCGTCCATCGGTGTTCTTGTGGTGGAAGACGCCGCCGACGTCGTGGAAGACGCCGCTCATTTCAGCACCATGTGAGGCCAGTGCCGCGTGAGCCATCTCAATGTCCGATACGATAAGATGCAGTCCCTGAGCGGAACCCGGCGCCGCGGATGTGACGTTCGATCCGAAGATCACCGAGCAGGGAGATCCCGGCGGCGTGACTTGAACGACGCGGAAGCCGTCCTTGCCGGGCACGTCGGCGTCGAGACGCCATCCAAGTCCCGTATAGAATGCCTTGGCGCGGTCGATGTCCGAAACTGGGATCACGACGACCTCCAGTTTCATGTCGGCATCCTTCACTGTCTTTGTCGCGGTCGTGCTACGCTCCTGAATGGTCATCTTGTCATCCCTCGGTAAAATTGCCGCGGGGAACTTCCCGCGACCAGGCACACGATGCGCTCGCCTCGGGGGACCGTCCATTATCCAATGGTGTCGCCGCCAACGCCCCCATTGACTCTGGCATCCAGCGGGTGAGGAACGGGAGGAGTAAGACGGTTCAAATCGACAATTGAGTGTCGGTCTCCCTCTCGCTCATCATCCAGAGGCGCTCAGCAGAAGCAGGATCTACCGCATAAGGCGCGACTTTCGACGTTCGCCGGTCCCGCCCATCGAGCGAGGTGACGATGGACCCGTCCTCGAGAAGCGCTATGTCCGAATTCGCGCAGAACACGCCCCCGAGGCCGGCGAGCTGAGGGCTGACTGCGCACCAAACATGGGTTGCCGCACCTTGCGGAATCGATTTCATGTCCCTGTCAGGATCGATGACAGGCACACCCTTCTCGTCGAGATTTCCCATTTCCTTCAGGCGTTCGGTCGAGATGTGCTTCGCCAGACCAGTCACGATACCGCCGGGGTGTAACGAGAACGCGCGGATCCCGAAGTCGCGCCCTCGGCGATCAAGTTCGACAGCAAAGAGGATGTTGGCTGTCTTCGACTGTCCGTACGCGCTCCAGCCATCATATGGGCGGCGCTCGAAATTGAAGTCGTCCCAGACGATGTCGGAAAAGCGGTGACCCATTGAGGAGACCGAAACGACGCGCGCGCCTCTAGCTCGAACCAATGCAGGCCACAGGCGGAGCGTGAGCTGAAAATGACCGAGGTGGTTGGTCGAGAACTGCAGCTCGTTGCCTCGGGAGTCGCGGCTCAGTTCCGGCAGCGCCATGATGCCCGCGCTGTTGACGAGAATGTGCAACGGAAGCCCCGACCGGACGATGTCACAGCTAAAGGCGTCGATCGAGGCTGGATCGGTGAGGTCCATCGGCCGGACTTCGATCCCGCCACCAATCTCCGCGATAGCACGTCGCGCGCGATCTACGTCTCGCGCCGGGACGATCACCCGGGCTCCAGCCGACGCCAGCGTCCGCGCGGCTTCTAGCCCAAGGCCCGCATAGCCGCCTGTCACGATCGCCAACTTTCCGGTGAGGTCGATACCGGCGATGATGTCGAGCGTCGTGCTGGAGGCATGGAAGCCGGATCCGAGTGGCGTCTGCGTCGTAGGCATTTGGTGAGTTCCTTTCGGTGACTGTTCGCCCTTGGATATGCTCTCCGATTGCCGTACTTTGAATATTCAGAAGTTCCAGTTTCTTTCGCCAAAGTTCAAAATGACACGCGATCCGCTATCATGTACCCTCAAGGTCTTTGACGCTCGTACGATCTATGCCGGCGGCTTTATTGGTGGCGGCGACTGGGCCATCCGTTTCGAACCACCGCGCAAGATCAAGTTCTTCGTTGTCGGTCGCGGGCACTGTTTCCTTGCCCTTGACGGCACAGTCGCAAGATTCCGGCTCAAGGCCGGCGACATCTTCATCTTGACGCGTGACGTCGGGTTTGTGGTCGCGAGCGATCTGGCGCTGGCTCCGCAGCCGGCGGCCGAGATCTTCAGGGGCGCCGGGAAGTCCATCATTCCAGTCGGGCAGGGCGACGACTTCCTGCTTCTCGGAGGTCATATCGATACACACCATGTCGGCGGACGCCTGATGATCGAAAGCCTGCCGGATTTTGTTCATCTTCCGGCGGCCGAAAGTGGAGCGAGCCGACTTGGAGCATTGATCGGCGAACTCGTCGAAGAGGCGGCAGGCGGCGCTCCAGGGGCCGAAATGGCGTGTTCAAGTCTAGCCCATTTGCTGCTCATCCAGATCCTACGTCGGCACCTTTCATCAGGAGACCAGGTTCGTCCCGGCTGGCTTCGCGCCGCCTGCGATCCAAAACTCGCCCCAGCGCTCAACCTCATGCACGGCGACATTGCCCGTTCCTGGACGCTTCCTGAACTCGCCCGTGCGGCGGGAATGTCTCGGACGGCTTTCGCGGTTCACTTTCGTAATGTGACCGGACGCCCGCCGCTCAACTATCTGACTGAATGGCGAATGCTCCAGGCCGAACGCGCGCTTCGCCAGGAGGGCAGTTCTATCGCCAGGGTTGCGGCCTCAGTCGGATATGGTTCCGAGGCGGCCTTCAGCACCGCTTTCAAGCGTGTGATGGGCGTATCGCCTCGACGTGGAGGCCGACTTTATCTCGTCGAGGAAGCGGCGCACGCTTCCTGATTTTGTTTGCCCGTGCTCGCACGAATCATGTGAGGTGTCCGTGCGATTTGCCATGGACTGTACGGACACTTGTTTACCTATTTGTCGGCCAAAGTCCCTGTGTAGTGGCCAAGTCTGGCCTCGATGTCCGGATTGGTCTGCAGGCCCATGTCAATCAGCTTGCCAATGTTCTTCTGTGCGACCGGGCGTTGTACGGAGGTGATGAACGCGTCCCACCCGGCACCGATCTCGGGGTTGGACGGCAGGCTTGCATAGTCGACGAGACGTTTGGTGTCGGCAATCGCCTGCCGGTCGAAGCCGGAGATGCGAGTGGCGAGGGCGTCTACGAACGGGTCAAGCTTGTCGTCGGGGAACGACCGGTTGACGTAACCGTACTCCTCGGCGAGATCGCCATTGATGTCGTCGGAGCCGAGCAGAACCTCAAGCGCTCGGCCCCGGCCCATCAGACGGGGAAGCCGGGCCATAGGACCACCACCGGGTACGAAGCCTGCGCCGACCTCCCATTGGGAAAGGATTGCCTTCTCCCGGCTCGCAAAGCGCATGTCGCTGGCCAGCGCAAGTTCGCTACCGACCCCCGTTGCGCGTCCGCGTATCAGTGCGATGGACACCACTGGCGCCTTGCTGATGCGAACCAGCATGTCCGGAAGCGGATGAAGTCCCGTCGTCCCTGATGGCAGGCTGGTGGATTCGGAAAGCTTGGGCGTGAAGTTGTAGTGGGTCAGGAAAAAGCCCGGCACCGCACTGTCGAAGACAACGACGCGCAAATCGGGATCCGACTCGATCTCGGCGACGACCTTCTCCATCTGCGGAATGGTCTCCGGCCCGAAGATGTTGAAGGGTGGGTTGTCGAACGTCACCCGCCAGTACGCCGGGGTTCTTTTGTCGACCTTGATCTGTGTCTGCTCGCTTGCAGGCTGAGCTTGCTCGCCCGCCGGACGGGCCGTCTTTTCGGCGACGCCCGCCTGGCCGGAAAGCGCAAGGGCGGGCAGCATCAGAAGGGCGGTGGCCGTCAGAAACTTCGACGAGACAATGACGACGTTCCTCGCATCCGTTGGCTTGATCTTCATGACTTACTCCATCGTTCAGATTGGAAGAGAAAGGTTTGCTAGGGCTCGATCTCGAAAACGAGTTCGACTTCGACCGGCATGCCGAGTGGTATGCTGGCGACGCCGAGGACGATACGCGGTGGGACCCGATCCGCTCCGAAGACATCGAGCAGCAGTTCCGAGGCGCCGTCGGCGACCTTCGGATGTTCCCGGAAATCTCCCGGCGTAGCGATGTAGACGCCGAGCTTGGCGATGCGACGAATGAGATCCAGCGATCCGAGCTGCGCCTTGGCAGCGGCAAGACCGCTGAGGCAGGCCGTCCGCGCCGCGTCATAACCTTCGAGGACAGACAATTCCTCGCCGACGCGCCCATGATAAACCGGATCGTGTCCAACCACTGGCAACATGCCGCTGAGGAATAACAGGGTGTCGCACTGGACAGCTTCGACGTAGGCGCCGAATGGGGTGGGCGGAGGAGGCAAGGCAATGGCCAGTTCCTCCAGTCGCGCTTCTGGGCCGCGGGCTACCATTTGCCGAGATGTGCGCCGTTGTCGACGTGCAGCACCTCCCCGGTGATATTTGCGGACTCCGTCAGATAGACGACGCCGTCGACGATCTCCTGCACCGCGGTGATCGTTCCCATCGGCGACAGCGATTTCAAAAAGTCCTTCGGGTTGGACGCATGAAGCGGCGTGTCGACGACGCCTGGCGACACTGCGTTGACGCGAATATTGTCTGCCGCAAATTCCAGCGCGAGGCTTTTGGTTATCGCGTTGAGTCCACCCTTTGTGACCATCGGCAATGACGCGTTCACGCCCGCGATCGGGTGATCCGTAAGGGACGACGTGATGGTGACGATGCTTCCGCCAGACTTCTGGCGAAGCATCTGCCTGATCGCGTGATTGGTGAAAAGGATGAAGCCTTCCACGTTGGTCGCGGAGAGTTTCCGGAAATCGTCGACGGTGTATTCTAGGAAGGGCTTCGTAAAAAAGATTCCGGCGTTATTGACGAGGGCGTCGACGGATCCGAAGCGGTCGATTGCCCGCTGCGCGACCCGTTCGGCGGTGTCGGGATCGCTGACGTCGCCGTCGACGAGTTCCAGACGGTCGGTGCGGTCGAATGGCGTCGTCTCGCTGATGCGTCTCGAGGTTCCCACGACGTTGTAGCCCTTGTCGAGGAAGGTCTGCACGATGCCGGCTCCGATCCCTTGCGAGGCACCAGTTACCACCACTGTCTTCTGCACACTCATGTATGCCTCCGTTTTGATGCAAAGAGCCATTCGCCTGCCGTGGGGGCAGGTCGGCTTGTTTCGAAATTGATGCGCTGATGCCGGCCGTGCCGGGAACGAAGGCGCTTACGCCCTGCGTTCTCCGCAACCATCGCGCCGATTTCCTCGAGGCGCTATTGTACCAAGGTGTTCCCGATACTTTGGGATCGATTGGCGCGCGTAGACACTAAGGTGCAATGGACCGCAACGAGCACCGGAGATATGACGGTCAGACACAGGATACGAAATGGAGTCCGACATGACGCGCTGGCCCGACCGCCGAATCCTCGACTTATTCGGGATTGAAATCCCCATCATTCAAGCGCCCATGGCTGGCTCGACCACGAACGAGATGGTCATCGCCGCTGCACAGGCGGGCGGCCTCGGGTCGCTGCCAAGCGCGTTGTTGAGCATCGATCAGCTAAAGGCGGCTCTGACGAGCATCCGCAGCTCGACGAAGGCTCCTTTGAACGTGAACTTCTTTGCGCATCACACGCCGCCCTCCGATCCAGCCGCGCAGATGCGGTGGAGGGCGCTGCTCGCGCCATATTACGTCGAATCCGGCCTCGATCCAGCGGCGCCGGTGACGGCAGCCGGACGTGCACCGTTCGACTCCGCTTTCTGCGAGGTGGTGGAGGAGTTCAAGCCGGAGATCGTGAGCTTCCATTTCGGCCTGCCGGAGAAGTCCTTGGTGCAGCGAGTGAAGGCGACCGGCGCGAAGATCATCTCGTCGGCCACTACTGTCGCCGAGGCCGTCTGGTTAGAAGAAAACGGCGTCGACGCTGTCGTGGCAATGGGTTTTGAAGCCGGCGGTCATCGCGGAAATTTCCTGACGCATGACATGTCCACGCAGGTCGGAACGATGGCGCTGGTCCCGCAGGTCGTTGACGCGGTGAACGTCCCCGTCATCGCGGCAGGAGGCATCGCTGACGGCCGAGGCGTGGCGGCCGCCCTGATGCTCGGTGCTTCCGCGGTTCAGATCGGAACCGCGTACCTCTTCTGCCCCAAAGCAAAGATTCCTGCCGTTCATGCGCAGGCGCTCGGTGATGCGCGCGACGACAACACCGCGATCACCAACGTCTTCACCGGCAGGCCCGCCAGAAGCGTTGTCAATCGCATCATGCGCGAGCTCGGTCCGCTCTCCGAAAGCGCTCCACCGTTTCCAACCGCCGGGGCCGCTCTCGCCGCAATCAAGGCGAAAGCGGAGGAGGCGTCCAGGAACGACTTCACGAATCTTTGGTCAGGGCAGGCGGCGAAGCTCGCACCGAGGCTGTCCGCCGGCGATCTGACCCGGCGCCTGTATCAGGATGCCCTCAAAGTCATCGAAGGACGGACGCAAGGCTGAGCCTGGGAAGTGTGTCGGATCGCGCTTCTGATACGGGGCGGCAGTCAAGTGGCGCGCGGGAGGTTGATGGGCTGGCTTCTATTTCCCAACGGTCGCTTTTGAAGAAACGAAAGGATTCGCGATGGAACGGCATTTCGTTGAAATCAGTGGAAGCGAAGCCAAGGCCGGCGACGGTAGCCCTCTCGACGCTCTGATAGAGTTTTATAGAGCCTTCAACAGCGGAGACATGGCCGGGCTGGAGTCGGTCTGGTTCGACGGGGAGGCTCCAAGCATGGACAATCCCATCGGCGGCATCCGCCGAGGGTGGCCTTCGATCTCCGAAGGCTATTCCAGGCTTTTCGAGGGCCAGGCTGAGGTCCGCGTCACCTTTCACGATTTCACGAGCCCGAGTGGCGCCGACTGGCATCTCTTCGTCGGTCGCGAGCGAGGCCAATGCAAGACGCCGCGTGAGACGATCGACGTTGCTTTCCGGACGACGCGGTGGTTTGTCCGAAAGGACGATGCCTGGCGGCTGCTCCACCATCACGGATCGGTCGAGGACCCAAAGATGCTTGCCGATTACCAACGGTTGATCTTTAGCGAACGCAAATGACCAAGGGGCAGAGCCGGCGGTTGTCGGCGCTGTCTCGTTCACGACGTGTGGCCATGGCCATAAATCGATAAAGCCGGGACCTTCGAGATTACCCGCGAACTCCGCCAGCCCGATGTGCCCTACATCACCCGCATGATTGGCTCCATACAATCAACCATCGGCGACCCACACTCCAATGCAGGGAAGGCCGTCTCCAGGCGGATTGGAGACGGCCTTGGCGGATCGTGGGAGGGGGATCCGCGAGCTCCAGCGGCGGGAGGAACACTGGAGCGCTTGCTGCGCAAGCTTATCGCCAACTAGGGAGGCGATAAAACATAGCCTAAGCCGTGACGGCCATTCTGGTAAGTAAACTTAGGTATTGCCCGAATATACCTGATGGCAAATTCGGCAATCACCCGAGAGATTGATAGGAAGCATCCAAGGGTTAAGGACTAAAGACAAACTTCTCGGGCGGTAGCACAGGTCCAAAGATCTCCGTCGAAGGCAGTCGGAGAAAAATGGATCGGCGAGGACGCCTCCGACCACTTTCGCTGACAATTCTCGGCGTCCCGTCGGAGCCGGCGGCAAAGAGTGGTGCCCCGGCTGGATCCGTGTTTAGTGTAGCGGTGCAGCGCCAAGTTCGAGTTTGGCAGCCATGTTTACGAGCTCTGGCAACGATCGTGCACGCATCTTCCTCATCACCTGCCCGCGGTGGGCCTTGATCGTGATTTCGCTGAGGCTCAGTTCATAGGCGACCTGCTTGTTGAGTAGCCCAGCCACCACGAACTGCATGACCTGGCGCTCGCGCACCGAGAGGGACCGATAACGCCGGTCGAGTTCATTGACCTTGATGGTTGATGCAATGGCGGCCTGTATCTCTTCAAGGAGAGCAACCGTGTTCACCGGCTTCGACATGATTGTAAAGTTGAACCGAGATGCCGTCATGGTCATGCCGCGATGGTCGTGGCTCGTTAGCAGAATGACCGGGCAATGCATCGCATAAAAGCAGATGATCCGGGTGAGAGTCTGGACATCCAGATCGGGCAGATCAGCATCGAGAACGATGCACCCGAAGCTCGAAACGCGTCGGGCGGAGAGAAATTCAACTGCTGATCCGAAGATGTCAGGTCGCCAGCCGCACGACCGCAACTCGTCGGGCAGGATCTCGCCGATCTCATCATTGTTGCTCACGACGGATACGGACGGCGCGTCCGACGTCGATATCTTGTTACTTGGGAATGTCTGGGGCAGACCGCCATTGTACATGCCATTCTCCTCCGGTTCAAAGATGAAGTCACGTAGAAGTGGTATTTTTTCTTAGAATGCGCCGATAGCGCGAAGCTCGCCAACAAGAATGGCTATTGTCTAAGCCAATACCGCCCGTGAAGCGACTTAAGTGGGTTGAGAGAATCTGAAATATCCTGAAGTATCCGGTGCGGCGTCTCCGCCGTCATGAATCGCCGCGGCGGTTACAGATGCCGCTGGGCTATTTGGCATTGGCAAGAGAGATCGGATCGCTTTGGGACAGATCGAACGGGGCCTTTTCGAATTCTGCGGCTGGGAGATGGATCTCGCAAAGCGGGAACTCAGGGCTCTCGGCGCACCCGTTCCGATCGGAAGCCGCGCATTCGACATCCTCGAGGTCCTCGTAGTGGCCGGTGGAGACGCCGTGTCGAAGGGGGATCTGATGCGCCGCGTATGGCCGGGGATCGTCGTAGAGGAGAATACACTCCAGGTCCACATATCGGCCATTCGAAAGGCTCTGGGAAAAGACCGGAATCTGCTCAAGACGATCTCCGGCCGTGGATACCGACTTCTTGGCAACTGGAAATCTGGCGCGCCATCGCTCAACGGAACGGCGCCGTCGGTGAAAACTCATTCAGCCGACGCCCGTTACGTTTCCAAGATCCCGGCGTCGATATCTGATCTTATCGGTCGTGAGAATGCCGTGGCTGAGCTTCTTACGCTCGCATCCGCTTATCGGGTCGTGACGCTGACAGGCCCTGGCGGGATCGGCAAGACGGTACTTGCATCCGAAATCGCCCGTAGTCTTTTGCCCAGCGTCGAAGGAGATGCCTTCTTCATCGAGCTGGTTTCGCTGCAGGACCCCAACCTAGTTCCGACAACCCTGGCTCAAACTCTCGACCTGCAACTTCAAGGTGACGAAATCTCGGCCGAGGTCGTCGCGCGTTGCATTGGTAGGCGAACGATGCTGCTCGTTGTCGACAACTGCGAACACGTCATCGATGCTGCGGCAGCGATGATCGAGGCACTTGTCCGCACGTGCCCAAATGTGACGGTCCTTGCGACAAGTCGAGAATTGCTGAGGATCGAGGGAGAGTTCGCCTATCGCGTCCCACCTTTGGAGGTGCCAGCTAGGGAGGAGGCGACCAGCGCTCTGGAGCACAGCGCCATCCAACTCTTCGTGGCGCGCGCTCGAGCGCTGCAACGGGATTTCGCGGACGACACGGAGAAGCTCTTGGCCATTGCCGGGATTTGTCGGCATCTCGACGGCATACCGCTGGCAATCGAATTTGCAGCGGCACGTGCTGCGACGCTGGGAATAGAGCAGATCGCCGGCCGGCTCGACGATCGTTTCGTGCTGCTCACTGGCGGGCGCCGGACGGCACTGCCTCGTCATCAGACGCTCCGCGCTACCCTGGACTGGAGCTATCAACTTCTGCCGGACGCGGAACGGGAATTGCTTTGTAGCCTGGCGACTTTTCCCGGCGGCTTTACTCTGGACGCGGCGGTAGCGGTCAGCGGCGACGGGGAAGCGGAAACGGCGCTCGTGATATCAAATCTCGTCTCAAAATCTTTGATCGCATTCGAAGGTTTCGACGCTGCTCCGCGCTGGCGCCTTCTTGAGACTGTGCGGGTCTACTCGCTGCAAAAGCTGGGAGCTCGGGACGAGTTTCGGCGAACAATGTCTCGAGTTACGAAATACTTCCTCAAGCTGTTTAAACCTTTTTCGGAGGAGCGCTCCCTTCAGACGGCGCTCGACAATATCGGTCGCTACCGAAAGGAGACCGACAACGTGCGTGCGGCCTTGAGATGGGCGTTCTCGGAAAGCGGCGATGGCGTGCTCGGCGCGAAGCTTGCTGCCGCGTCAAGCGACTTTTGGACGGCAATATCGCTGGTCTCCGAAGCTGGCGACTGGGCTGAGCGCGCGCTGGAGAACATCGGAGAAGAAAACGGCTCGCGCACCGAGATGGTCTTGCGATGTGCTCTGGGATACGCGCTCATCTACACTCAGGGAATGAACAAGCGCGGAAAGGAAGTACTCACCGGCGCGCTGGCACTTGCCAGGGATCTGAACGATTACGACTATCGCCAGCGCCTAACCTGCGCCCTGTGGCTCTTCTCCGCCCGCTCGGCGGAATTGAGCGACGCTCTAGCCTATGCGCGCGAATATGAGGGGGCGGTTGAAGAACACGATGTGCGCGGACGCGCAACGGCCTCATGGCTTGTAGGCATTCCCCAGACCTATCAGGCGCTCCATCAAGAAGCCGGCGAGAGGCTTGAATGGGCGGCCACACACTATCCGCTGGTGAACCGCCGGACAGACTTGCTGCGATTGGAAGCGGACGTACGAACGTCTTCTCTGGCTCACAACACAGTGAACCTGATCGCAGGTGGCCGACTGGACGCCGCAACACTTACGGCAGAGGTCGCCATACAGGAGGCCCGAGAGACACGGCAGCCTTTCGTCCTCTGCGTCGCGCTCGCATGGTCGGCTTCCTTCGTTTCGTTAACGCTTAACGATCTGGACCGCGCGCAGGAATGGGGCGAGGAGCTTTTAGCGGAGGCATCTAAGCACGGTCTTCGACCCTTCCATGCCGCCGGCTTGTGCATCAAGGGCAGTCTCGCCTATCGAACGGGTAGCCCGGCCGAGGGTATCGAGGCTCTTCGAACCGGCCTCGTGGAACTGCGTAGTGGGGCCTACCTGTTGTTCTATCCTTTCTACCTCTGTGAGTTCGCAGCTGCGCTACAGTCAATGGGGCGTTTCAACGAGGCTTTGAACGAGGTCGCCAACGCGTTGCTGTTCTCGGAAGAGAAAGGCTACCGTTGGATGGTGCCCGAAATCCTGAGGCGGAAAGCAGAAGTGCTCAAGGCGCAAGGCTCAAGCGAGACGTCCCTGATCGAAGGTCTCTTTCAACAGGCGATGGCGGAAGCGGCGAAGCAGGGAGCACTGTATTGGGAATTGAACGCGGGCGTCAGCCTTGGTGCGTTCCGCCAGGCAAGCGTTCCGAGTGTTCTGCTTCCTGTCTATCGGCGATTCACTGAGGGCTTCAGCAGTCCGAGGCTTCTCGAGGCAAAGGCATTGATCGAGGCATCGGCTGTGTGAAGCTGCTATAGAACCGACGGACGTCGTTTTCGGTCCCGTACGACCGACGAGCAGCGCCGGCGTCTGTGGGCAGGCGCTATGACTGGTTGTCTCAGGTGGCAGGGGCCACGGGCTCCATGGTTTTCAGCGCATCGACAATCTGCTCAGTGGTTACGATCGCGCTCGCATAGTTCGGCATATTGATCACCAGCGCCGCGTGCATCATCTCGTCGGAGTAGTCGGCGACGGCGTCCTTCACGACTGTCACGTCGTATCCAAGCTCTGCCGCGAAACGCACGGTCGCCTCGATGCAGGTGTGTGCGATCAGCCCGATGACAATGAGTTTGTGAATGCCCTGCCTCTTGAGCTGCAGATCGAGATCGGTGTTGGCAAAGCCGCTGGAGCACCAATGCTCCGAGGCGACAATCTCGCGGGGCGCGGGTACAAACTCGGCCTTGAACTCTCCGCCCCAGGTCCCGTATTCAAAACTCCTACGGCTCCACGCAAGCTTTTGAATAGGCGCAATGTACTTCCAGTTCTTGTAGTCGCCTTCGCGGTACCTGTGGTGCATGGCAAAGAAGACGGGAATCTTGACCTGTCGTGCCGTACTGAGGATTTGCTCCATGTGCGGCACGCAATTGTTGGCTTCTGCGACTTCCTTGATGCGTGGCCAGATCTTGCCGCCTTCAGAGATGAAGTCGTTGTACGGGTCGACCACCAGAAGACCGGTGATGCCGCGCTCGTAGGACAGATGCATGATTATCGGCTCCTTTGGGCTTCAGGCTGCTTTCGACGGCTGTTGGCTGCGAAGCGCGTGGCGCTCGATGCTGGCTGCGAACAGTGGCGTCTCGCCCTTGTTATGGGCGATCGACATCGGCTGGCGCTGCGTGCGGAAGATCTCGAAAGGAATGCCCTGCCGGTCGAGAGAGGCGAGCATGTCCGGGGTCGCGAAGGACTGAACCCGGTTGGTAAATTCGCAGTGATTTTTGTCGATTGCCTTGACGCTTAGTTCCCAGGTCACGTGAATGGCTACCCGGCCCGTCGGCGTGAACACATCAGAGTCGGAATCAAGGATCAGATGATCCTTTTCGCCGAGCGTTTCGACGTAGTGCTGCACCATCAGGCTGCCGCCGATCGTTTCGACGTTGATCGACATGCGCGTACCGTCTGGAGCGGTAGTGAAGCCGGCAGCGATATGGGCGGGCGAACAGCCCTGGTATTCCTTTTCGGGCAGCGTGAAGCACCACGTCGGGATGTCGATCTTCTCGATCGACGCGTTGATGATGGCCGTGAAGCTGGAATCGACGATCTGCTTGTCTGACATTGTCTTTCTCCTTCATCCAATGGGTGGGAATTTTGCGGGGAACGCCGCAGACGCCGTCACATCGATCTGCGGAGCGGCTTGAAGGCGGCGCGCAGATCGGCCGTGAGAAGCATCGGCTGCTCCCAGGCTGCGAAATGGCCGCCCTTGGGAGGCCGGTTGTAGAAGATGAGCTTCGGGTATGCCTTCTCGGCCCAGCTCTGGGGAGCCTGGTAAATCTCGTCCGGGAAGGCACTGACCGCCACTGATATCTTGATGCCGCGCGGATCGAAGAAACCACCCGAAGGGAAGTGCGCGTTATCCCAGTACAGGCGGGCGGAAGAGATCGCCGTATTGGTCAGCCAGTAGAGCGTGATATTGTCGAGGATATCGTCCTTCGTCAGGCCTTCCGTTTTGCCGTCGAAGACGCGAGCGATCATGTCATAGCTGCGGATGTCATGGTCAAGCATCCATGAGGCAAGACCGATCGGTGAGTCGACGATGCCGTAAAGCGTCTGCGGGCGGTTGTTCATCTCGATGGCGTAGCCAAGACCATTCTTGTAGAAATCGTCGAGCTGGTCCCACGCGCGCTTTTCATCAGGCGTGAGGTTGGCAGGCGGCGTGCCGGCTGACAGCGCCTTGGATATGTCGGCGGGAACGGTTGCTGCCATGTTGGTATGGATGCCGAGCAATCCCGGAGGCTCTTGCACAGCCATCAGCTCGGTAACGGCGTTGCCCCAGTCGCCGCCCTGCGCGACGTATTTTGGGTAGCCGAGGCGCTGCATCAGTACAGCCCATGCCTTGGCAATGCGGGGGGGGTTCCATCCGGGCTCTGTCGGTTTGCCGGAGAAGCCGTAACCCGGAAGCGATGGGATGACGACGTGGAAGGCGTCGTCGGCGCTGCCGCCGTGTGCTGTCGGATCGGTCAGGGGCTCGATGATTTTTAGCTGTTCGATGATGGAACCGGGCCATCCATGGGTGACAAGGATCGGCAGGGCATTTGCGTGCTTAGATTTCACATGGATGAAGTGAAAGTCCAACCCTTCGATCTTCGTGGTGAACTGCGGGTAGGAGTTCAGTTTCGTTTCGATTTTGCGCCAGTCGTAGTGCTTGGCCCAGTGGTCGGCGAGCTTCCTGATGGTAGCGAGCTGGACGCCCTGCGAGTGATCCTCGACCGTTTCCCGGTCAGGCCACCTGGTCGCCGCGACCCGCCGGGCAAGATCGGATAGCTCCGCATCCTTAGCCGAGAATCGAAATGGTTTGATCGCGTTTGGATCGCCACTCGCGGCAAACGCTTCAGGAAGCACGCCCAATGCACTGATTGATGCTGCCACTGCGAGAAGTGTACGGCGCGAAACCGCCGGTTGGTTATGGGACATGAGAGCCTCCTGGAGTTAGCTTGCTGGCGAGTAACAAGTCACCAAAGAGGAAATGCAGCCATTGAACTAAGGTATCGGCGACACCTTCGTATAGTGGAATCGAGAGCACGTTTGGATGTTCGTATTCAGCTCTGTCCGCTATGGTTCCGATCGATGCAGCCAACCTGAGAACATCGTCGCTCCGGTTTGGCCATTGGCTAGTGGATCGCGGTTACCGTCGTCTGGCTTCGCTTCAGGTACTGCGCGAACGAGGGTTTTCAGCGCACGGTGTTACCCAATACCAAGGTGTTGCCAATACCAACGTGCAAGTGCGCTTCCTGGCAATCGTCGGCATACTTTCCTAATGCAGCCGGTTTCGCTGCGTAACGGCAAAGGAAGGAGCCGACAGATGAAGATCCTGATGGTTTTCACATCGCATGACATACTCGGAAGCACCGGCCGCAAGACGGGCTTCTGGCTCGAGGAAGGCGCAGCACCATATTACGTCTTTCGCGACGCCGGCATCGATCTGACGCTCGCCTCGCCGAAGGGCGGTCAACCGCCAGTCGACCCGAAGAGCGATCTGCCCGAAAACCAGACCGCCGCGATGGCTCGCTTCAAGAAAGATCCGGACGCGCAGCAGGTGTTCGCGACGACGAAAAAGCTGAAGGATATGCGGTCGGACGATTTCGACGCGGTCTTCTATCCTGGCGGCCACGGGCCGATGTGGGATCTTGCCGAGGATCCGGACTCAATCACCTTGATCGAATCCTTCTATAACGCCGGAAAGCCTGTCGCGGCGGTGTGCCACGCGCCTGGCGTCTTGCATCGCGTGACCTACAAGGGGGAGCCGATCGTCAAGGGAAAGCGCGTCACAGGGTTCACCAACACCGAGGAGGAGGAGGTTCAACTGACCAACGTCGTGCCATTCCTTGTTGAGGATGAACTGAAACGGCTCGGCGGACTTTTCGAGAAGAAAGACAACTGGCAACCCTTTGCCATCACCGACGGTCGGCTTATCACCGGCCAGAACCCTGCCTCGTCCACCTCAGGTGCGCAGGCCCTCGTCAAGCTTCTGAAAGGCGCAACGGAGCAGACAAGTTCCACGGCTGCGTAACTGGCCATGCGAACTGCGTAACGACAAATCTGCGGTCGCAATTCCAGCCGTTGTGACCGCTCGCAGCCCTGCGCCTTGCCTCGGCGTCGCCAGCCGGCAAATTCATTAGCTCCGCTACGGCTGCCAGGCTTCAGTTCCTCACGCCGAAGGATTACACGCTGATCATGATCGACTATCAGTCGCAGATGGCTTTTGCGACGAAGAGCATCGATGCCGTCAATCTTCGGAACAACGCAGATCTCGTCGCCCATGGAGCCAAGGGTTTCGGCGTTTCCACCAGTCTGACCACCATGGCTTATGATTGTCCGAAGCAAGTTCTCCGTCTTTGAACCTCGACGTTGAGCGAGGGAACTTTAATGCAGGCAGGCAGTTCTGGTGGCGCAAATCGATATCTAACGGCGATATCCGCGAAATGTTGTGGCTGGTCTCAGCCGCGCCTCAACCTCGATACGAGCAAGCCCACATCGAAATGTTTCAGTTAAAGTAGCAGGCATCACTCGCCTGTCCCATTATGAAGATCAGTCGATGATGTATGCGAGTAGGGAGATCACCGATGGTCATTTCGTGGGTTGAAGTGAAAGATCGGATGCAGCAGGGTTATCGATATCCTCTGACCGCGCCCACGGGCCAAGACTTCCACCAGGGCTTTGCACCGGAACTGACACCTGCGGAGATGCTAAGGCTAGGTGTATTCGGGGGCAAATACATGACCGATTGCGCGGACGAATTCCCCAAAGAATGGTTCGCCGCGGCCAAGATTTCATCCTGGTATGATCCGAGTTTGAATTTTTTCGGCGTGGGTGCCAGCCAACCACTTAGCGTCTGGCGAGCCAAAGGCTGGATATATCCGGACGATCCCCGCGGGTGGTTTCAATGGTACTGCCGCTATTTCCTAGGTCGCAGGTTACCCGGCGAGGATGAACGCCAGATTGGGCGTTGGAAGTCTATGAAGCGACATGCATCGCAGCTACGGCGCCACTGCGAGCCCCACGACTGGTTCTGCCGTCCTCGGCAGCGACAGGCACTACTTCAGTGGGCTTATGATAGCCGAGCCCTATGAACGCGCCCGATCCTGCGCCGAGGACGTGGCTGCGACCTTACCGAAAGCTGGCTGGCCTTTCGGCACTGCGGCGGCGAGAGGACATGACCTCCGTTAGTCAGCAACCACCATTTCACTGATATCGGGGGAGCGCGCCATCTTCTCGCCGTATCCGCCACGGCTGCCAGAACTGCATGAACAATGCGAGCGCGCCGCTCCCATGGCGCCAGCGGTGCCACGATGTCAGTACACTCGCCCTTGAGGAAATAGGGTGGGATTACCAGAATGCTCGCGCGACCCGGCGTCTTCGGTGTCAGGAAGCAGGTGCTGACGCTGTTGCATGTCGGCCCTTCTCAGAAGCAGGAAGACAAGGGGCAGCATGCCGAGGTCCATACCGCCCATCTTCCGCCCGAATGTCGGCGCTGTAGTCTGGCTCATAGAACATAACGGTAGCAGCGCACGGATCTTGCTTTAATGTTTCGAGGACACCCGATGGCCCTGAGAACACTGACACTCTTCGCGGGTGCGCTCGCCGGTCTAGTTCTGTTTGCCGCGTTGGAAGGCAAGGTTAGGGCCGAGCCGCAGCCGGCGCTTGCCGAGCAGGCCAGCCCGAAAAATGCCTACGCGGTTCCTGTGCGCCGGGCTGTCCATATTTCTCGGCAGGGAGCCAGTTCGTTCTCGACACTGTTTGAGACTGTGGGAGGTAATCAATCAAGGGTACTGCGCGAGATGGGCGGCGTCTCGATCGTGATGAACAACGATATAGCGGACGCAGTTGAGGCCTATTACGGCAATCCGAAAGCAAAACTTATCTGGGTCGATGGCAAAGGTCCCACCGCCAAGGCAGTGCAGGCGTTGAACCTGTTGAAGCAGGCGGATGATTGGGGCCTGAGCACCAGTGACTATGCGGTCGCCACGACGTTTGAGACGGTTCCGCGGGGCTCGCCCGAATACGCGAAGTCTTTGGCCCTATTTGAAGCGTCGCTGTCCGGCGAGTTCTTGATGTTTCTGCAGGATAACTACCGCGGGCGGATCGA
This sequence comes from Rhizobium sp. 42MFCr.1, assembly GCF_000377185.1. Taxonomy (NCBI): domain Bacteria; kingdom Pseudomonadati; phylum Pseudomonadota; class Alphaproteobacteria; order Hyphomicrobiales; family Rhizobiaceae; genus Rhizobium; species Rhizobium sp. 42MFCr.1. The sequence continues at coordinate 428,626 of NZ_KB897818.1, read as the reverse complement.
TCCCAACCAGCTCTCCAACTACTATGACTTCAAGCGGAAGCAAGTTGATCTGAAGGCGGCCATCGACCAATTGTCTGCCCATCCGGATCTGATGCCGGTCGTCGACCGGCTTATGCCGAGCAATCCGAAGTTCGCCCAGCTTGCAGCGGAACTTCATTGGCTGCGATCGTCGGGTCAGGGAGGCGATAGCGCCGCCAACATTGATAAGGTCATTGTTGCGATGGAGGAAATCCGTTGGCTGCCTCAGGAGTTTCCTGATCGCTATGTCTTCATCAATCAACCGGCTTACATGGCGTATTACTATGAGCAGGGTCAGTTGGCACTTTCGATGAAGGCCGTAATCGGGCAACAGGATCATCAGACGAACTTCTTCGATGCTTCGATCAAGACTGTTCAGTTCAATCCCGACTGGGGCGTGCCGCAATCGATCATTCGCAACGAGATGCTACCGCATCTGAAGCGCGACCCCGCATATCTCGACAGGGAAGGTTACAAGGTTTCTGTAAATGGAAAGCCGATGTCCTCCGCGAAGGTCGATTGGGCCCAGCCTCTCGAGAACATCTCCGTTGTTCAGCCGCCGGGGCCGGACAATGCACTCGGACAGCTAAAGATACTGTTCCCGAACCCTCACGACATATACATGCACGATACTCCGGCGCGCGGAAAGTTCGCCGCGCAGGATCGAATGTTCAGTCACGGATGCGTACGGTTGGAAAACCCACGCGCAATGGCGGCTGCGGTTCTGAAAACATCCGTTGAATTTGTTGCACAACAGATAGCCGATGGCGAAAAGAAGGAGATGCCGGCACCGGAAGAAGTTCCGGTATATGTCTCATACTTTACAGCATGGCCAACTGCAGACGGCGTCGTGCACTATTTCGATGACATTTACGGTCGTGATGCAGAGACGCTCGCCGCGATATCGATGACGACCTCAAGCCGCAATCAATCCTGAGCGCCCAAACAACGCAGGGCGTCTACGACATCTTCAAGTCAGCCGCGCAAGACTTCGTTGGCTGCCCTGATACCACTTTCCCAGGCACCATGCGCCGTTGAGAAATCCGAGATGTGGGTGGCCTCGCCCGCAAAGAACAGTCGATCATCGACTGGGCGTGCCAATATGTTGCGGGCATCGGAGTGATTTGGGAGCGCATGACTGTAGGAACCGCGTATCCAATCGGTACGACACCACGAAGTCGCGGCCAGTGGCCGCAGATGCCGTCGTATGCCGCTACCCAGCAGGGACGACAACTGTTCAATCGCGAAAGCGAACGCATCCAGCAGCCCCGCACGCTCAATGACCAGGGCACCTGCGCCTCCGAAGAAGCCCTCGATAATCGGTCGGCCAAGCGGACGGATATAGTAGCTGCCAGTTTCGGCGTTGCGGGGATCGCCGAGAAGATGGGTCTCGGGCTCGAGGCCATGGTTCCCGTGCAGTTCGAGGAATAGCTTGTCTGCCAGGCCAAGCGGCAATTGGCTTGATGCGTGAAGATGATCGTCAACTGCCGCATCGAACGCGATCATACCGTTGGCAAGGACGTTGGTCGACGACGTAATCACAGCCTTCTGGGCGCTGATCGCACCGCGGTCGGTCTCCAGCTGGACGCCACGATCGGACAGCGCGATACGGCGCACAGGTGTCGAGGGTCGCAATGCAACATCAGGAATGCTCGAAGAAATCAGAGTGCCGTAGCCTTCGTGAACCCGCCAATTGGCATCTGATGCGGCATTGTCGTATGCAAGGAAGTCTTTGATCGACAACCGCTCGAGCGGTGTCCCATTCATGTATCCGCTTGTCGCGTCGCAATAGGCATTCCATTCCGCGTTTGCCGGCAGCGCATCGGAAGCACGGTCGCTTGGTTGGCGATCGCTGCGAATGCGGGTTTGGAATGCGTCCCACGCTGCTTCCGCCGCCTTCTGATCTTCCGGCGTAAAGCCCAAATCGCGCCACTGCCGTCGCCATGCCGTAGGGCCGCTTTCGATGGTAAGCCCGGCAGCACGAGCCATCTCGACGAGTGGATTGCGTTCGGCCGAATGAAGCCAACCACAACCCATGTCGAGCGGCATTCCGCTGATCTCAATTGTCCAGGCGCGACCGCCGATGCGGTCACTCGCTTCTAGGAGGATGACCGAGGAGCCGGCGCTGGACAGGGTCCGTGCCGCCGCAATTCCAGCAGCGCCGGCACCGACAATCGCTACGTCGTAATCCATGGTCGCCGCTCCGCCTTGAGGCGCTCGTCGCTCGTCTTTGACTGGTTCTACTACCGGGTTCTACAAGGGAATCGATCCCTCTTCAACGCGCGCTAAAGACTGCTACTATTCGGGGCATGACATTCTTCGAAACACTCGTTGCACTGCTTGCTGTCGCAATCCTGCTATTGCAGGTAACCAGACGAATGCAGCTGCCGTATCCCGGCATCCTCGCCGCAGCCGGCGTTGCCGTCGCGGTGTTGCCGGGTGCGCCAGATATACCCATCGACCCTCCGACCGCCCTTGCATTGTTCATCGCCCCCGTACTTGTCGATTCCGCCTACGACTTCCCCCTCGGCGCGGCGCGGCGCATGCTGGTGCCGCTGTTCGTCTACGCGGTTGTGGCAGTGCTGTTCACGGTTGGAGTCGTGGTGTCGATCAGTGCACTTACCGTCGGGTTGCCCATCGCGGTGGCAGTGACTCTCGGTGCGATCGTCGCACCGCCGGATGCAGCTGCGGCGACCGCGGTCCTGTCCAATCTGCCGGTCGACCGCCGGGTCGACGCACTTCTCAAAGGCGAAAGCCTGTTCAACGATGCTACGGCGCTGCTGCTGTTCAGCGCGGCTTTGACCATCCAGGCGAGGGGTGGGTTCGATACTGAAACCGTAGCGCGGATGGCTTTTGCGGCGCCGGGCGGAGTTTTGTTCGGAATTGCCTTCGGGTTTCTGGTTTCACGACTTCGTCCCGTCACCGACAATACGGTTGGCGGCACGCTTCTTCAGTTCGTCTATGCATTCGCGACGTGGCTGATTGCCGAGCGTCTGCACCTCTCTGCCGTGCTGGCAACAGTGGCAAGTGCGATGACACTCGCTACCCTTGCCAAGGTCGACGATCCTCCGCGCATGCGGGTCCACTCGTTTGCCGTCTGGACGACCGTGGTCTTCTTGTTGAACGTGGTTGCCTTTCTGCTGATGGGACTGCAGGCCCGCCGCATTGTTGGCGCCATGTCGGCGGCCGAGCTGGAGAGGGCGATCGGGTTCGCTGCGATCGTCGTCGTAGGCGTTATTGCGTCGCGCTTGGCGATTGCATTCTTTTTTCACGCGGTTGTTGGCTATCGGCATCGGCGCGGTCATGAACTCGCACCCTTTGAACATGGTGAAACGCTGCTGGTTGGGTGGTCGGGTATGCGCGGACTGGTTACCCTTGCCACCGCGTTCGTGTTGCCCGCGGACTTCCCCGAACGAGACCTCGTGGTTTTGACGGCCTTCTCGGTCGTGCTCGCAACACTGGTCATCCAGGGCGCAACTCTCGCGCCCATGATCCGCCTCCTGAAGCTCGGGAGGGAGGACAAGTCGAGGCAGGAAATCCACATGGCACGCAAGTCTCTTGCCCAGGCTGCCCTTGGCCGCCTTGAAGGCGAGAAGGGCCCGGAGGTCGAGGCCATCAGACTAGCCTATCGAGAAATCTGCGAGAGTGGCCCTGGGTCTTTGCCAGCACGCCGTCGTGATCTGGCCCTTGCCGCTGTACTGGCGCAACGCAAACGCCTCGACGAACTGCGCGACGCGGATCGTGTCGGTCCTAGCCAGTATCTTGAACTGCAGGAGGATCTCGACTGGAAGCAGCTTGCCGTGGCTTTGGACGAGGAGCGGCGAATTACCGAGAGTTAGGTGCGCACCAAGAGCGGCTCGCGCCTGGATGAACTCCATTTCCTGGTCCTGATGAAGGACAAGATCCTCGAAATTCAGAGAGTTCTCAGGAGGGTCGAGGTTGGATCATCAGTGGAATGTTTGTCTGGCTAGCCCAAGCGCCTCGCTCCTTGGGCAGCGTTTGCCTGGCGCTCGACTCCGATCATTTCAGGCTGCATTTGTGATCGACATCAAGGCTGGGGAATTCTTTCTGTTGATGCTTCCAACGGTCGTAGCCGTCACCTTTGGCATAAGCTTGACTTTCGACCGTCCGCCAATCCCGCGCATATCGGACGGCAAAACCCTCCACCCCCCATTCCCGGAATTGGTCGACATGCGTCAACTCATGGGCCCACGCACAGGGACTCGCGGCTACACGCGGGTCTCTGAACACAACGACATCGATTAGGGTAACTGCATCTGCAAAACCGCCATGCTCCAGCAAGTAGGCAAGGCTGAAGGAGCTGTCGTTATTGATTTTGTATCTGACGCGATTCATTGAGTCTTCGCTGGCATAGCCGGTCAACTGACGGCGAATGTGTGCAGGTATCGGCAAAGCCTTGTGGATGGCCTCATCGCGGCTCGCAGTGATTACGCTCGCGAGTATCGGGCCGCTCAGAACATGTGCCTGAAGCTCGTTGAGAGCGTCGACCACACTTTCATTTGCGATGATGACGAAGCTATTGTCCCTGCGGTCAGCCTGATAATGAGCAACGGCGGATGGTCCGTCGAGCATCAGACTAACGGCAACGATGACAGACAGGACCCAGATAGTCGCGCGGCGTCGGTTCATCGCAGTAATTTCTTCTCATCGGTAAGACATGATAGTCCTGTGGATCATCCGCGGCTACTGCGTTGAATTCTCCTATGGATCGCCGAGCCTCGGTCACCCGTATGGGTTTCTCCTCTCATTCCCAGCATGGCGCAATCTAAGATAGCAAGCGAGAACGAGCTATCGATGAAAATCGTCTGATATCAGTATCATGAATAAAAAACTTGGCGGAAGAGGTGGGATTCGAACCCACGGTACGGTCTCCCGCACGCCGGTTTTCAAGACCGGTTCCTTAAACCACTCGGACACTCTTCCATGCAGTTGATTTGAAGCGGGCTCGAAACCCGCGCACCTGCGGTTGCCTGACGCCATCAGCTCAGGCTATGCAGCGTTTAAAGCCGTTCGGCGGCAGCGTCAACTGGTTCTGTACGGTACCCGAAGGGCCGCGGAGGGGAGAAGCTCCCCGTTGCTGAAACGCCCAGCCGGGCTGAACCGACTGCGTTATTCAGAATCTTAAATTAGTGAATTATTAACCATATTAATTAGAATTGTCCCTATCTTGGCGAAATGCTTCGCAAATTTGCCATGAAGGCCGCATGATTAAAGTCTCGTTAGGTTGGTGGGATTAGGGGTGTCTTGCCCGGATCGGGCAGATTTCTTAACCATAACGGTCTTGAGCGGCGTGGGACATATGAAACGAGAGTACGGGGCGGCGTCATTCGCAACGGGAATGCGATGGGTAGGGCTGTCGCTGATCTGCGCAACGGTTACGGCTTGCGGTTCCTCGCCTACGCCCACAAAGCGCACTCACGGCAAGGAGTATTTCTCGGAGAAGGAATACGGCGTCAAGGCCAGCCCCCGTGTTGCCACCGGCAACAACATCCCGAAGGGCGGCGGCCGCTATATGGTCGGGGACCCCTACGTGGTGAAGGGGAGGTGGTACTACCCGAAGGAAGATTTCTCCTACAACAAGGTTGGTGTTGCGTCGTGGTACGGCTCGGCCTTTCATGGCCGTTTGACGGCGAACGGCGAAGTCTATGACCAGATGCACCTTTCCGCCGCGCATCCAACGTTTCCGCTGCCGAGCTATGCACGCGTGACGAATACGGAAAACGGCGCGTCCATTATCGTGCGTGTCAACGATCGTGGTCCGTATCACGAAGGGCGCATTATCGACCTGTCCAATAAGACGGCGGATATGCTTGACCTGCAGCACAGCGGTACCGGAAACGTCCGCGTCCAGTATGTGGGGCGTGCCCGGATGGATGGGCATGATATGCCTTATCTGATGGCCTCCTATGTGCCGAAGGGCAGCCGCATTCCGGGCATCAACCCGGGTGGCGGGCAGATTGCCACCGGTGTCATGGTCGCCTCCAACAGCAAGCGCATAACCGCAGACCAGCTCCAGAGCTTCGGCGGTTTCGCGCCCGAGCCGGAGAATGTTCCTGTGCCGGTCTCGGCGACGTCCTATGCCGGCTCGACTCCGAGCGCGCGCTACAATGCTGCGCCTGTCCCGACGCCGATGCCGTCACCGTCTTTTGGCGGCGTCGCGCCCCTGGCGGAGCCGGCGGCCACTCAGATGATCGTCCTCCCGGAATTTGGCCCTTTCCCATATGAACGCCCCTATGGAGGGCAGCGCTCTCTCGCAATGGGGTATCAGGAACAGGGCGCCAAGACTGTTACCGTCGAACTCGCTTTCGACGCCGTGATGGTTCGCAACGACGGCCTCACGCAGGACTCGATCCTGGCATCCGTCAAGCGTCAAAAGACAGCCGCCGCGCGCGGCGAGTAACGGCGGCCATTGCGTCGCTCCAGGTCCGTTGTTAGCATCGTCGAGCTCGACCGAGCTGTGGGGTTTTTCGGTGTTCAAGCGTTTCGTTGGCCTCTGTGTTTGCCTTCTGCCTTTCGCAACGGTTGCCGCTGCCGCGAGCGGTGATGCCAACGCTTCATTCGTGACCAAGGCGGCCCAAGCCTACATGGTCGAGGCGTCTACCCGGACCGTGCTTCTTGCCAAGAACGAGAATCAGACCTTCTCGCCGGCGTCACTCGCGAAGCTGATGACGGTGGATCTCGTCTTCGACGCCCTTTCGAAGAACCAGATCACCCTCGACACGCAGTATCCGGTTTCGGAATACGCCTGGCGAACTGGGGGGGCGCCGTCGCGCACGGCAACGATGTTTGCCGCGCTCAAGTCGAACGTCCGCGTCGAGGATCTGATCAAAGGCATTGCCATTCAGGGCGCCAACGACAGCTGCATCGTTCTCGCTGAAGGCATGAGCGGCAGTGAGCCGGCCTTTGCGGCTGCTATGACGCGGCGTGCTAAAACGCTCGGTATGGAGCGGTCCATCTTCGGGAATTCGACCGGGCTGCCTGACGGCAAAAGCAGGACGACGGCGCTCGACATGGTGACGTTGGCGGCGGAACTGCAAATGTCCTATCCGAACCTCTATTCCTATTTTGCGCAGCCTGATTTCGAGTGGAACAGGATTTTCCAGCGCAACCGCAATCCTTTGCTTGGTTTCGGCATGGGTGTTGATGGCCTGGCGACCGGCTTTGCCGAGGGAGAGGGCTATTCCATCGTCGCCTCCGCCGAACGCGATGGCCGGCGGCTCTTCATGGCCCTGGGCGGCATTGCCTCCGACAAGGAGCGCACCGAAGAGGCCAAGCGCGTGCTCGAATGGGGGCTGACCGCCTTCGAAAGCCGTCAGATTTTCGCCGACGCCGAGGTGATCGGCGAAGCAAGCGTCTACGGTGGAACCTCGCGAAGCGTTGATCTCGTCGCAAAGACGCCCGTGAGTGTCTATGTACCGATCAGCAATCCCGAGCGGCTGTCGGCGCGCATCGTCTACCATTGGCCGTTGATGGCTCCCATGGAGGCCGGCCATGAAATAGGGTCGCTGCGCATCTTCGCGGGCGGTCGCCTGTTGCGTGAGGTACCCCTTTATACGAAGGAGACCGTGGAGGTTGGCTCTTTGAGCAGCCGTGCCGTCGACGCGCTGATGGAACTCGGCGAGACGCTGTTGTTCTCCTGGCTGTGGGATAAGCCCGAACCCACCTGATCGCCGAATTCGCTATTCAGGGTGAGAGTTACCGTCGAGCGGTTTCGCTTTTCGCTGCCTTCCGTTAAATGTACGGCAGTGGTGCGGGTGACCGCCGTAATGCAGGAATTAGTCATTGCCATCCGGTACTGGGTTGTTTGTAACGTTTGAAGGCGGGGAGGGCGCGGGCAAGTCGACGCAGATCCGCCGCCTTGCTGAGTCTCTCCGTGCCCGCGGTCATGACGTGCTTTTGACACGGGAGCCGGGCGGTTCTCCGGGCGCCGAGGCTGTGCGTCACGTGCTCCTTTCGGGTGCTGCCGAAGCCTTTGGAACCCGCATGGAGGCAATCCTCTTCGCAGCGGCACGCAATGATCACGTCGAGGAAGTCATCCGGCCGGCTTTGATGACCGGCAAGGTGGTCCTTTGCGATCGCTTCATGGATTCGTCGCGGGTCTATCAAGGCGTGACCGGGAATCTTGAGTCGGAATTCATCGAGGCGCTGCAGCGCGTCGCGGTCAATGGTATCGTTCCCGACTGCACGCTTGTCTTCGATCTGCCGGCGCTGGCGGGTCTCGAGCGCGCCCGGAGGCGAGGCGCTGCTGGCGACGTCGCCCCGGACCGCTTCGAGAAGGAGGAGCTCGAAACCCACGAGAAGCGCCGAGAAGCGTTTCTCGATATCGCCGCCCGGGAGCCTGACCGTTGCCACGTCATCGATGCAACGCGGTCCGAAGAGGTCATTGCCGCCGAGGTTCTGGAGACCGTCTGGCGGCAACTGCCGCATGCGACAGCGACCAAGTTAGCGGAAGCAACTCATGAACGATGAACGACCGGGATTGCTTGACGGTGCCATCTGGCCAGCCGAAAACATGAAGCTATTCGGCCATGATGACGCCGAGGCCTTCCTCGCGCAGTCGTATCGGTCGGGCAAGGGCCACCATGCGATCCTGATCGAGGGACCGCCGGGCGTCGGCAAGGCAACGCTTGCCTTCCGCTTCGCCAATCATGTCCTGACGCATCCGGATCCGGCCGGCGCGCCGGATCGGTTGGAGGATCCGGATCCGGCCTCTCCTGTCAGCCGCCAGATCGCCTCGGGCGCCTCGCATAACCTGCTGCACCTGGCGCGGCCCGTCGATGAAAAGACGGGGAAGATGAAATCCGCAATCACGGTCGATGAGGTCAGGCGGGCAGGGCGCTTCTTCTCGCAGACGTCGGGCACCGGCAATTGGCGCATTGTCATCATCGATCCTGCCGATGACATGAACCGCAATGCCGCGAATGCGATCCTGAAAATCCTCGAGGAGCCGCCGAAACGCGCACTGTTCCTGCTTATCTCCCATGCGCCCGGCAAGCTGCTTCCAACCATTCGTTCGCGCTGCCTGCCGCTGAAGCTCGCGCCGCTTGACGACAGTGCTCTCGGTGCGGCGCTCGCCCATCTCGGTATCGAGGCCAACCGCGACTTGCTTGCGGCGGCAAATGGCAGCGTAGGCGAGGCGCTGAAGCTGGTGAACTACGGCGGCAGCGATATCATCGCTGCTTACAACGATGTATTGGGTGCGCAGGGGGCATTTGCCCGCAGGGCTATGCATCGGCTGGCGGATGCGCTTTCCGGGAAGGACAGTGACACAATCTTTGAATTTTTCACCGGCCACGTCGGCGAGGACTTGATGCAGAAGGCACGGGCTGCGGCGATGGCAGGGCAGGTGGCTGCCGCGGAGAGGCTGGCCCGCCTGCATTCAGACATTGGCGAGCGGCTGACCGTTTCGGATGCCTACAATCTGGATCGCAAGCAGACGATCCTCAGCATCCTTGGAGATATCAAGCAGCCCGGCCCCTGATCAGGTTGCCAGCAGCTTCCATGCGACGACGGCAAGCGTCAGCGCCAGCACGATGCGGATTGTCCGTTCGTGGAGCTTAGGTGCGATCAGGCTGCCCGCGATAATCCCGGGGATCGAGCCGACCAGCAGGGCAAACAGCATTCCCCAGTTGATCTCGCCGATCACCCAGTAGCCCATCCCGCCGATCAGTGTCAGCGGGACGGCGTGAACGATATCGGAGCCAACAATTTCTCGAACATCGAGGCGCGGGTAGAGGACCAGCAGTACCGTCACGCCGAGCGCCCCTGCGCCCACCGACGTCAGCGTCACGAGGGTGCCTAGCACCAGCCCGAGGACCATTGTCCAGATGGCGATCGTGAGCGGCTTGGGCGGAGAGCGCTCTCCAATCGAGCGAAGCGCGAGCGCGAGGACTTGCTTGCGAAAGACCAGCATAAACGCGGTCATGACAAGCAACCAACCAAGGGCCATTGTAATCGTGTGGGCGACCTCGACGCTCCTACGATCGACTCCCGCCATCAGCCAGAGCGTCAGCAGGGCGGCCGGGACGCTTCCGGCAGCCAGGCAGCCTACAATGCGCCAATTCACCCTGCCATGCATGCCGTGAACTGCTGTTCCGGCTGTCTTGGTCACAGCTGCGTAGAGCAGATCGGTTCCGACGGCTGTCGCTGGATGAACCCCGAAGAGAAGTACCAGCAACGGCGTCATCAGCGACCCGCCACCGACACCCGTAATGCCGACCAAGGCGCCGACAAGAAGCCCGGAGAGGGAATAGAGGGGATTGAAGCTGAAAAGGTCGGTCAAATAGGAGACCTCGAGCCCTGCGCGTGAATGGTGCTGCCGAGTGCTGAATATGTCACGTCGCTGATGCCCGCCCTTTGAATTTTCTTTGGGTAGAATGCGCCCAGAATCGAGTCAAGTGCAGCACGCCGGCGAACGGCAAATCGCCTGCTTTCGAAACTTGCTGTTTCGCTTCGCCATGACTTGCGCTAAGAGCGGCTGACAAATTTTATAGAGTAAGCCGGACACGAATGGCCGCCATGACAGAGAAGACACCGTTTTACATCACCACCGCGATTTCATACCCGAACGGCAAGCCGCACATCGGCCATGCCTATGAGCTGATTGCGACGGACGCAATGGCGCGCTACCAGCGCCTCGACGGCAAGGATGTCTTCTTCCTGACGGGTACCGACGAGCACGGCCAGAAGATGCAGCAGACGGCCCGAGCCGAGGGTATGTCGGCCCAGGAGCTTGCAGATCGCAATTCCAGTGCGTTCCAGTCGATGGGGCAGCTCCTCAACGCCTCGAACGACGACTTCATTCGCACGACGCAGGAGCGTCACCACGAGACGTCGCAGAACATCTGGAACCTGATGGCTGACAATGGCGACATCTACAAGGATTCTTATGCCGGCTGGTACTCGGTTCGCGACGAAGCCTACTATCAGGGAAGCGAGACGGAGCTGCGCGCCGATGGCGTGCGCTACGGACCGCAAGGCACGCCTGTCGAATGGGTGGAAGAGGCCAGCTACTTCTTCAAGCTTTCCGAATATCAGGACAAGCTGCTCGCGCACTACGAAGCCAACCCTGACTTCATCGGGCCTGCCGAGCGGCGCAACGAGGTCATCTCCTTCGTCAAGTCGGGACTGAAGGATCTCTCGATTTCACGCACGACCTTCGATTGGGGCATCAAGGTGCCGAACGACCCTGATCACGTCATGTATGTCTGGGTCGATGCCCTAACCAACTACATTACGGCGACCGGGTACATCGAGGATCGCAACGGTCCCCGCGCCAAGTACTGGCCGGCGGACGTTCATATCATCGGCAAGGACATCATCCGCTTCCACGCGGTCTACTGGCCGGCCTTCCTGATGTCGGCCAAGCTGCCGCTTCCCAAGCGCGTCTTCGCGCACGGCTTCCTGCTCAACAAGGGCGAGAAGATGTCGAAGTCGCTCGGCAACGTCGTCGATCCCGTCAATCTGGTGAACCATTTCGGCCTCGACCAGGTGCGCTATTTCTTCCTCCGCGAAGTCTCCTTCGGTCAGGACGGCAGCTACAGCGAAGAGGCGATCGGCACGCGCATCAACTCCGACCTTGCCAACGGCATCGGAAACCTTGCCAGCCGCTCGCTGTCGATGATCGTCAAGAACTGCGACGGCAAGGTCCCGGAATGCGGTCCGCTGACGGACGAGGACAAGACCATGCTGGCGCAGGCCGACGCGCTGCTCGCGTCGACGCGTGACGACATGAACAAGCAGCTGATCCATCGCGCGCTCGCGTCGATCATCGCTGTCGTTTCCGAGACCGACCGCTACTTCGCCGGCCAGGAGCCCTGGGCGCTGAAGAAGACCGATCCGGCGCGCATGGGCACCGTGCTCTACGTCACGGCCGAGGTCGTCCGCCAGATTGCCATCCTGTTGCAGCCTTTCGTGCCTGAATCGGCCGGCAAGCTGCTTGATCTGGTTGCGGCTCCTGCCGACAAGCGCGACTTCGCGGCGCTCGGCGAAGCCGGCCGCCTCATCGCAGGCACGGCGCTCGAAGCGCCGAAGCCAGTGTTCCCGCGCTACGTCGCGCCGGAAGCGTGAGGACCTCATGCTGATCGATACGCATTGCCATCTGGATTTCGCCGACTTCGAGGAGCAGCGGGACGAGATCGTCAAGCGCGCCCACGACGCGGGTGTCAAGCAGATGGTGACGATCTCGACGCGGGTGCGCAAGCTGGACGCGCTGCTGGCCATCACCGAGAAATATCCGTCTGTTTTCTGTTCCGTCGGCACGCATCCGAATAATGCGGGCGATGAGCTCGATATCCTGACGGAAGATCTCGTGCGTCTGGCCAATGCCCACGAGAAGATTGTCGCGATCGGCGAGGCCGGCCTTGACTATTTCTACGATACGCAAAAGCCGGAGGACCAGCAGACCGGGCTGCGGCGCCACATTGACGCTTCGCGCGAGACGCAGCTGCCGCTCGTAATCCATAGCCGCAGCGCCGACGGAGACATGGCTGCGATCCTGACAGAGGAAATGGGGAAGGGGGCGTTTCCCTTTATCCTCCATTGCTTCTCGTCTGGCGCTGAACTCGCAAGGATCGGCGTCGACCTGGGCGGCTACGTGTCCTTCTCCGGTATCCTGACCTTCCCGAAGTCGGAGGAACTTCGTGATATCGCCAAAACGGTGCCGCAGGATCGGCTTCTTGTCGAGACCGACGCGCCCTACCTTGCGCCAAAGCGCTGGCGCGGCAAGCGCAACGAACCGTCCTATGTCGTGAACACGGCCGAGGTTCTGGCCGAGACGCTCGGCCTCAGCCATGCCGAGATGGCGCGGATCACCACCGAAAACGCATTCCGCATTTTCTCAAAGATGCCGAGGATCTGACAGCGTGGGCTACAGGCGGCGTTTCACCATTCTCGGCTGTTCGTCGTCGCCCGGCGTTCCACGCATCACTGGCGATTGGGGTGCCTGCGACCCGACCAATCCGAAGAATCGCCGCACCCGCGCGGCGTTCATGGTCCAGCAATATGATGACAACGGCGGCGTCACGACCGTTGTCATCGATACCGGGCCGGATTTTCGCGAGCAGATGATCGCGGCCCGCGTCACTCACATCGACGCTGTCCTCTATACTCATGCCCATGCCGACCACATCCATGGCCTCGACGATCTGCGTGGCTATTTCTATGGCGCGCAGCAGCGGGTTCCGATTCACGCCACGCGTGAGACGATGGACCGCATTCGACAAGGGTTCGGCTACTGCCTTGAAACGCCGCCCGGCAGCAACTATCCGCCGATCGTCGAAGCAAAGGTCATCGGAAGCCTCGACGTCCCGGTTCGGATCAGCGGCGGGGGCGGAACGATCTCGATCCGACCGCACCTGCAGCAGCATGGCGACATATACTCGCTTGGCATTCGCGTTGGCGACGTCGCTTATTGCAGTGATATCAGTGACTTTCCGCCTGAAACTGTCGAAAAACTTCAAGAGCTCGACGTCCTTATCATCGATGCCTTGCAATATCGCTATCATCCGAGCCATCTGTCGCTCGAGCAATCGCTCGACTGGATTAAGCGCCTGAATCCGAAACGGGCGATCCTGACCCATATGCATACGCCGCTCGACTATGACACGGTCATGGCCGAAACGCCCGATCATGTGGTTCCGGCTTATGATCAGATGAGCTTCGATATTGAACTGGTCGAACTGGAAAGCGGCTGACGACCTGCATGATGTCGCGCGGCGTAATGATCGCAGTTTGCCTGTTGTTGAGGTGTCGCGGTTTTTATTGTTTCGCTGGCGCTGAAAGCGCGAAGTGATTTAATCGGCACATCAGCATCCAGCGATAAGCGCCGAAAGAAAAAGCGATTTGGCGATGTTGTTGGTTGGCGTACGGCTGATAGTTATGAGCCTCTTCGCAGATCTAGATACGCAATGGTTCCATAATCTATCTTATCCGATCTAGGTGTGTAACCGGGTGGATTCTAGAATGAAGTGCGACTTGCTAATGATCCCAATGGGTTATCAATTGCAAGGACGATGCAATGAAGCGCACCTACTCTCAGATTGGATTGGACGAACGCCGTAAGATTGCCCGTTGGAGGTTGGCTGGGCTCAGTATTGACGCCATTGCAGAGAAGCTCGGAAGGCATCGTTCGACGATCTTTCGCGAAGTCTGGCGCAACATATTCGTCGACAAGGAAGTTCCTGATCTCAGCGGCTACTACTGCGTGACCGCGCATCAGATGGCCTGTGATCGCCGGTTAAAGCTGCGCAAGCTCGCGCGCTTCTCGCATGTCCGGCAATCGGTGATCGAGCGGATCGTACACGGCTGGTCACCGCAGCAGATTGCCGGTCGGATGCGCCTGGAGCACCATCCGATCTCGGTGAGCCACGAGACGATCTACAAATTCGCATACTCGGCCGACGGCCAGGCGATCAAGCTGTGGCGACATCTGCCGGAGCGTCGTGCCAGGCGCAGGCCAAGACATGCCAGACGCAAGCACGGTCAACGCTTTAGCTCGGATCTGAACATTTTGCGTCGTCCCGACACTGTCGCTGACCGCAAACAGTTTGGGCACTGGGAATGTGATCTTATCCAGTTCCGCAAGAAGTTTGGAAAGGCCAACGTCACGTCGCTCGTCGAGCGCGTTAGCCGATTTGCGATCTTCCTGCGTAACAACGACCGTCAGTCACGTCCGGTCATGGACGGCCTCATACAGGCCCTCAAGGCCCTACCCCATCTAGCCCGTCGCTCGATCACCTTCGACCGTGGCACGGAGTTTACGGATTGGCCGTATCTTCAGGCGAGCATCGGCACCCAAACCTGGTTCTGCGACCCGCAATCGCCGTGGCAGAAAGGCACCGTCGAGAATACCAATGGCCGCGTCCGGAAATGGCTTCCGAGAGAGGTCGATCCATTATCGGTCACAGATGCCGATCTGATCGAGATCTGCAACCGGCTTAACGCAACACCCCGCAAATGCCTTGGCTATCGAACCCCGGCCGAAGTCTTCCGAAAGAAACTGCTCGCGCAGATCAGACATGCCGGCTAGCTTGATGAGCCACAAAAGTCGCGGTTCAGCATGAACTCACAATCTCCCGTAAGGAATAGCGCACGAAGGACGCCTACCAACACCCCGCCTGCTGATCTATGCTCTTTCCTTGTGCGTAGACTGCCCTAGAATTCCTAGGACAGCCGGAGCCGTTGCCATGCGCGCCTTTCTCGCAGTTTTCATTCTGTGTGCCGCGTCCTTCGTTTTGTTTGCGACCGCTCAAGCCGAAGACCCGATCGACGCGACGCGAACGATGATCGAGGCGCAGATCAAGGCGTTCCTGAACGACGACGTCGACACGGCCTATTCCTTCGCCGCACCCGGGATCAAGGCGATCTACCCCGACAAGAACGTCTTCTTCGCCATGGTCAAGAAAAGCTACGAGCCGGTTTACCACCCTGGCAATTATGCCTTTGGGCGCAGCCGCTCGATCGACAATGGCGCGATGATCTATCACGAGGTGCTGATATCAGGCCGTGACGGCAAGGATTGGACTGCCGTCTACCAGCTGGCGCGTCAGCCTGACGGAAACTACAAGATCAACGGTGTGCAGATCGTGCCAAATACCGAAAGCAAAGGCATCTAAAGAAATGCCGCGGAAAGCCTCTCGCGATTTTTCGTTTGGAATTCAGATCAGGCTGGCTGGTTCCAAGGCATCAGGTTGAGCAGCTTCGCCATCCCGCACCAGCCGGATATGCCGGCAAAGGCAAGCGCCGCGCCAAACAGGCCGGCAACGACGAAGCCAGCTGGGCTGATGAAGAAGCCGGCAAGCACCGACAGCAGCACGAGGAAGCCGACGACGATCTGGACCTGACGGAAGATCGTTAGGCGCGGGGCGGCTGTGCCGACCACCGGCAGGCCTTCCGCTTTCCAAGCAGTGATGCCGCCCTCAAGATTGAAGACCGGATACTCGCTTCCCTCCTGGGCTACCAGCCGCTCGCAGGCTTGCTGGCCGCGACCGCCCTTCAGGCACTGGAATACGACTTTGCGTCCGGCCGGGACGGAAAGGACTCGGGTGAGGTTTCCGACCTCGGACAGAGGCAGGGAAAGGGCCGAAGCGATATGCTCGCTGCGGAACTCCTCCGGCTCGCGGACGTCGATAAGGACCGCCTCGCCCGCACCTATCCACTCTTTCGCCTGGCGCGGTGTCACCACCTTCATCGACTGCGTCATTGCTCAAACCTTCCTGCAGAAGCGGTTGTAGAGAATTTCCATGATCTCCAGAGCCGCCGGATCGTTTATAAAATAATAGAGCGTACGGTGGTCCCGCCGGAAATCGACGAGGCCTTCCTTCTTCAATTTCGCCAGATGCTGCGACATTGAGGTCTGGCCGATGCCTGTCTCCTCGACCAGCGTACCAACGCTCTTCTCGCCGGCGGCAAGAAGACAGAGGATCAGCAGCCTGTGCGGGCTTGCAAGTCCACTCAGGAACTCCGCAGCCCCTTCCGCCTTGCCGCTCATCTCCAGCGTGAAGTCCGTCATCGGCGCCTCTTTACATTTCGTATTTTACTGATATCACATTTTTACGAAATGAAAAGCAAGAAATACGGAAACAGAATGATGAGCAAGGATTACAAGCAGATCACCCGTGATATCGCCGCCTATACCGGAGAACTGAGAAAGCTGGCGCCGGAGGCCATGCAAGGCTTCTACGCACTAGCGAAAGGCGCAAGCGCCGATGGCGCCCTCGACAAGAAGACGAAGGAACTGATCGCGTTGGCGATCGGCGTCACTCAGCGCTGCGACGGCTGCATCGGCTTTCACGCCAAGGCATTGAAAGAACTCGGCGCCACTCGTGAAGAGGTCGCCGAGGTCATGGCGATGAGTGTTTATATGGGCGGTGGCCCAGCGTTGATGTATGCCGCAGACGCGCTGCGCGCCTATGACCAGTTTGCCGAAGCTTAAGGCGGCTCAGACTGGATCGAGATCGCCCCTCGCCCATTCCTCCATGGTCTCGGCCATGAAATCGGCAAAACGGCCTTCGGCGATTGACTTGCGGATGCCCTGCATCAGCTCCTGGTAATAGGCGAGATTGTGCCAGGAGAGCAGCATGCCGCCGAGGGCCTCATTGGCACGCACGAGGTGGTGCAGGTAGGCACGGGAGTAGTCGCGCGATGCCGGGCAGTTCGATTGTTCGTCGAGCGGCCGCATATCCTCTGCGTGACGGGCATTGCGGATGTTGACCTTGCCGCGACGTGTAAAGGCAAGCCCGTGACGGCCAGAGCGGGTCGGCATCACGCAGTCGAACATGTCGATGCCGCGAGCGACGGACTTCAGGATATCGTCAGGCGTACCGACGCCCATGAGATAGCGCGGCTTCTCCGTTGGCAATACCGGAAGGGTCTCCTCGAGCATCTTCAGCATGACCTCCTGCGGCTCGCCAACGGCGAGACCGCCGACCGCGTAGCCCTTGAGATCGAGATCGGTCAGTGCCGCGGCCGACCGGACGCGCAGCGCGGGTACATCCCCGCCCTGCACGATGCCGAACATGGCTTTACCCGGCTGGTTGCCGAAGGCGACCTTGCAACGCTCCGCCCAGCGCAGCGACAGCTCCATGGCGCGCTCGATTTCCCGCGGTTCCGCCGGCAGCGCCACGCACTCGTCAAGCTGCATCTGGATGTCGGAACCGAGCAGTCCCTGGATCTCGATCGAGCGCTCCGGCGACATGTGATGCAGGCTGCCGTCGACATGCGACTTGAAGGTTACGCCCTGCTCATCGAGCTTGCGGAGACCCGAGAGCGACATCACCTGGAACCCGCCGGAATCGGTCAGGATCGGATGCTCCCAGCGGATCAGCTTGTGCAGACCACCGAGCCGGGCCACGCGTTCCGCTGTAGGGCGCAGCATGAGATGGTAGGTGTTGCCGAGGATGATGTCGGCGCCCGTGTCGCGAACCTGGTCGAGATACACGGCCTTAACGGTACCGACGGTGCCGACGGGCATGAAGGCCGGCGTGCGGATCGTGCCCCGCGGCATCGAGACCTCGCCCAGGCGAGCACCGGCGTCAGTCTTCTTGAGGGTGAACTGAAAGTTCTCGGTCATTTAGTCTTTCCGGAAAAGAAGGCTGGAATCGCCATAGGAATAGAAGCGGTAGCCCGTCGAAATCGCGTGCTGATAGGCTGCATGCATGGTCTCGAAGCCGGCAAAGGCCGAAACGAGCATGAACAGGGTCGATCGGGGCAAATGGAAGTTCGTCATCAGCATGTCAACCGCCTTGAAGCGGTAGCCTGGCGTGATGAAGATACCCGTGGCGCCGGCCCAGGCCCGGATCTCGCCATTGTCCTGCGCAGCACTTTCGATCAGCCGTAGCGAAGTCGTGCCCACACAGATGATGCGCCCGCCCCTCGCCTTCACGGCATTGAGGCTCGCAGCCGTTTCGGCGCTGACATAGCCGCTTTCGAGATGCATCTTGTGGTCGTCGGTATCGTCCACTTTGACTGGCAAGAAGGTGCCGGCGCCGACATGTAGCGTCACGAAATGGCGCTCGACCCCAGCCTTGTCGATCGCGTCGAAAAGCGCGGGCGTGAAGTGAAGTCCGGCCGTGGGAGCGGCGACGGCGCCTTCCTCGCGCGCATAGATGGTCTGGTAGTCGGCGCGGTCGCGTTCATCCTCGGCGCGTTTGGCGGCGATGTAGGGTGGCAGCGGAATATGTCCGACGGAATGGATGGCCTCGTCGAGCATCGGCCCAGACAGGTCGAAGGCAAGGGTGACTTCGCCGCCGTCGCCTTTTTCCTCGACCGTGCATTCGAGCTTGCCGAGCAGGCAGCTGGTGCCGTCATGGCCAAATGAGATGCGATCACCGATCTTGATGCGCTTACCGGGCTTGGCAAAAGCCTTCCAGCGGCTGGTGCCGGTGCGCATATGCAGCGTTGCCGAAACCTGCTGACCGCCGGCGCCCTCACGATAACGGATGCCCTCGAGCTGCGCCGGGATCACCTTGGTGTCGTTGAAGACGAGCGCGTCCCCTGCCCTTAGAAAGCTGAGCAAATCGCTAACCCGATAGTCCGACAGCTGCACTTCGCCCGCCGGGTCGACGACGAGCAGGCGCGCGCTATCGCGCGGCTCGGCGGGCCGCAGGGCGATCCGTTCATCCGGCAGGTCGAAATCAAAGAGGTCTACGCGCATCACTCAAATCCAGGCAAAGCGAAACCCGCCCCACGCTTTCGCGCAAGGGCGGGTTTCAGCAAAAATCACAATCAGACGTCAGCGGCAACCCGCATCGAGACGATCGAGTCCGGATCGACGACCGGCTCGCCCTTCTTGATCTTGTCGACGTTGTCCATGCCTTCGATGACCTGACCCCAGACGGAGTACTGCTTGTTCAGCCAAGGAGCATCGGTGAAGCAAATGAAGAACTGCGAATTGGCAGAGTTCGGGTTCTGGGAGCGGGCCATCGAGCACGTGCCTCTGACGTGGCTGACCGCCGAGAACTCAGCCTTGAGGTCGGGCTTCTCGGAACCGCCCATGCCGGCGCGGCTCGGGTTGAAGCTCTCGCCGCCCTTCTTGCCGAACTTCACGTCGCCGGTCTGCGCCATGAAATCGTTGATGACGCGATGGAAGACAACGTTGTCATAGGCCTTCTCGCGAGCGAGTTCCTTGATGCGGGCGACATGTTCCGGCGCTACTTCCGGCAGCAACTGGATGACAACCTTACCCTTGGTGGTTTCCAGGATGATGGTGTTTTCGGGATCCTTGATCTCGGCCATTCTTCTTCTCCTACTTGTCTTGAAACTTACTTGCTGCCGACGGTGACCTTGATCATCCGGTCGGGATTGCTGACTTCGCCGTTCTGGCCCTCGCCGCGCTTGATTTTGTCGACATTCTCCATGCCGGAGACGACCTTGCCAACAACCGTGTACTGGCCGTTGAGGAACGAGCCATCAGCAAACATGATAAAGAACTGGGAGTTCGCCGAGTTCGGGTCCTGCGAGCGGGCCATACCGACAGTACCGCGCACGAAAGGCGTCTTCGAGAATTCGGCCGGCAGGTCAGGCAGGTCGGAGCCACCGGTACCGGCACGGCTCGCATCGAAGCCCTTTTCCATGTTGCCAAACTTCACGTCGCCGGTCTGGGCCATGAAGCCTTCGATGACGCGATGGAAGGCGACGTTGTCATACGCGCCCTTCTTGGCGAGCGCTTCGATCTGCGCGACGTGCTTCGGCGCGACGTCCGGCATAAGCTGGATCACGACCGGACCGTCTTTCAGCTGGATCGTCAGCGTGTTGCCGGACTGCGCGAATGCAGCGCTCGCGAACGAGGCAAGGGAAAGCACGGCTGCAAATGCGAAAGAGAAAAGTTTCATAATGGCTCCGTTGCGGCGAAAAGGTCGCCTAGGATTTGCGCTTGGATTGAAGAGCTTTCAAGACGGCAGCCGGCACAAAGGCGCTGACGTCGCCTCCCATGGCAGCGATTTGCCGGACCAATGTGGCGGTTATGGGCCGCGAGGCCGTTCCGGCTGGCAGAAAGATCGTTTGAATGTCGGGCGCCATCTGGCGGTTCATCCCGGCCATCTGCATTTCATAGTCGAGATCGGTGCCGTCCCTGAGGCCGCGGATCAGTAGGGTCGCGCTATGGGATCGCGCCGCGTCGACGACGAGATTGTCGAATGCAACGACTGAGATGTCGCCGGTCTTTTCAGGCATTGCTTCCGCGAGCGACTGGCGAATGAGATTCGCCCTCTCATCGAAGGAAAAGAGCGGTGCCTTGCCGGGATGAACGCCGATCGCGACGATAACCTTGGACGCAACGCTCAGCGCCTGGACAAGAACATCCAGATGTCCGTTGGTGATCGGGTCGAACGACCCCGGATAAAAAGCTGTCGTCATTGGCCTAGCCATTTGTTTCGACGCCCTTTTGTCATGGATGACGGTTGCCCGCAAGTCATTTGCCCATCGCTGAACGGCGGATGAATGCAGCATTCAAGGCGGCTTCAGACCGGCTCGCTATAGTTGAGACCGTCAACACCCGATGTCATTCCGGCATCGGTCAGCCCCGGAAAACGCCCATGCTGATCATCCTTGTTGTATTCGCTGTCATCGTCTCGCTGCTTGCCGAATTTTTCTACGGCTACGTGCGGGAAATGCAGGATGCAAGTTGGGTGCGGCCAAGCGTACGGGAACATTATGCAATCGTGCGTAAGACAGGAAATGTGGCGTTTAAACCGATTAAGGATTCTGAATGCCAGATGAACGGCGCATTCAAGGTCGCTTCAGAACGGCCTTGCTAAACGACCCGTCAATGTCCCTGGAACCATTTTCGCACGCATGCGTTCACTCAACCAGCGTAACGCGATACGCGCCGCACAAGGAAGAAGATATGCCCAATAAAATTACCATGATTAATGCTGTCTGGATGGTAATGATGACTGGTATGCTTGCAGCGACTGTCGCGCTTTACGATCACAAAGTGGATGCGTCCAAGGTATATGGCCCTTATGCGTCGGCTCGTGCGGCGGTAATGAGCCAGTACTAAGGGACGTGAACGCAAAGCCCAGGAGGATTGCTCATGTTCACGATACTAGCTGTGCTCACCGCCCTTATCAGCATAATGTTTATCGTGTCCGTGGCTTCCACCATCTCTGCCCTTCGCCATGAAAGCGAAGAACTGAAGAAGACCGATGGAAAACACAGCTGGTTCTAGCCGCTGTCGAGATCTGGGATTGCATGTTTTCAATCGAAATAGGCCGGATGAACGAGGTTTGTCCGGGCTATTTCGTGCCTAGAGATGGCGCTGGCGGCCCCCTCCTGCCGGCATCCGCGCGAGCCTTCCTAATCCCCGATGCGACGAACCATGATGACGTCATCAATCTCCCTGCCCTCAAGATGAATCCGCCAGGAATCCGCCCGGCCTGATGGAAGCCCTCGCGTTCATAAAACCGTGTGGCAGCCTTATTCTCAACGCTGACCACGAGCTCCAGCAGTCGGTTTCCGTTCTCTCGCGCATAGCTTAACGTCGCTTCTAGCAGAGCCTTGGCATAGCCGCCGCCCGTTCACTTCGACGCACATAGACCATGATGAGCGTTGCCCGATGCACCATCTTACTGGCACGCTGGCGGCTCAGCCCCATCATCCCGACGGGCTCACCCTGCTTAAGGGCCACGAGAACAGGCCCGTCGACCAATCGCCTACGCCATTCATCGTCTGAGAGCGCTTCCCAGTCGCCGACGGTGCTGGCAAAGGCTGCGGGTTCGGTCCGCAGCGCGCTTCCAGCCGAATGGCTTTGAAGATGGCAACATCGTCAATACCGAGAATCCGGATCACTCTGCCCTCCATTTCGGCTGCAGCACCGCCAGCCGGTTCCCGCAGTCAAGGTGCCCAAAAAGAAAACCGGGCAGTCGCCCGGTTTTCAAGATCAAACGCCTAGAACATCACGCTTCCGTTTCAGGCTCACCTTCCGGAACCGAGGCAATGTCGTCGCCATTCTCGGCAACGTCTTCAGCCTCCTCCTCTGGCTCGCTAATGCGCTCGACGGATACGACCTTTTCATCCTTGGCAGTCGAGAAGATGGTGACGCCCTTCGTTGCTCGGCTCGCGATACGGATGCCCCCCACCGGAACGCGGATGAGCTGGCCGCCATCGGATACGAGCATGATCTGGTCGCCTTCGTTGACCGGGAAAGCGGCCACGAGTTCGCCGATCTCCCCCGTCTTCGACGTATCGGTGGCGCGAATGCCCTTGCCGCCACGGCCGGAAATGCGGAAGTCGTAGGAGGAGGATCGCTTGCCGAAGCCCTTCTCGGAAACCGTCAGGACGTACTGCTCGCGCGCCTTCAGTTCCTCATAGCGCTCGTCGCTCAGTTGACCTTCCTCGGTCACTTCCTCGCCAACCAGCGAGATTTCCTCGGCGTCACCCGTCGCGAGGCGGCGTTCGCTCGCGGCCCGCTTCAGGTAGGCTGCGCGTTCCCAAGGTTCGGCATCGACATGACCAACAATCGTCATCGAGATGATGCGGTCGCCGTCACCGAGGTTGATGCCGCGAACGCCGATGGAGTTGCGGCCAGCAAAGACGCGGACGTCATCGACGGGGAAGCGAATGCACTGACCGAGCGCCGTGGTCAGAAGCACATCGTCATGCTCGGTGCAGGTCTCGACTGAGAGGATTTCGTCGCCTTCTTCCTCGAGCTTCATCGCGATCTTGCCGTTGCGGTTGACCTGAACGAAGTCGGAAAGCTTGTTGCGGCGAACTGTCCCGCGCGTCGTCGAGAACATGACGTCGAGCTTATCCCAGCTGTCCTCATCCTCCGGCAACGGCAGGATCGTGGTGATGCGTTCGCCGGGCTCCAGTGGCAGCATGTTGATGAGCGCCTTGCCGCGCGCAGTCGGCGTGCCGATCGGCAGGCGATAGACCTTTTCCTTGTAAACGATACCGCGCGAGGAGAAGAACAGAACCGGCGTATGCGTGTTGAGAACGAATAGCTGGCTAACAAAATCCTCGTCGCGCGTCGTCATGCCGGAGCGGCCCTTGCCGCCACGGCGCTGGGCGCGATAGGTCGTCAGCGGCACGCGCTTGATGTAGCCGAGATGGGAGACCGTCACGACCATGTCTTCGCGGGCGATGAGATCCTCATCGTCCATTTCAAGGCCGCCGTCCATGATCTCGGTGCGGCGCGGCGTGCCGAATTCGTCGCGAACTGCTGCAAGCTCTTCTTTGACGATCGTCTGGATGCGAACCCGCGACGACAGGATTTCAAGGTAATCCTTAATCTCTTCGCCTATCTTGTTGAGTTCGTCACCGATTTCGTCACGGCCGAGTGCGGTCAGACGGGCCAGACGCAGTTCGAGGATGGCGCGCGCCTGCTCTTCCGAGAGGTTGTATGTCAGGTCCTCATTGATGCGGTGACGCGGATCGTCGATCAGGCGGATCAGGCTTTCGACATCGGCGGCCGGCCAGCGGCGCGTCATCAACTGCTCGCGTGCGGTCTGCGGATCCGGCGCCTGCCGGATCGTGCGGATGATCTCGTCAATATTGGCGACAGCGATCGCCAGGCCGACCAAGACGTGAGCGCGCTCGCGGGCCTTGCGGAGAAGAAATTTCGTTCTCCGGCTAACGACTTCCTCTCGGAAGGAGACGAAGGCGCGCAGCATATCGAGTAGCGTCAGCTGTTCCGGCTTGCCGCCGTTCAGCGCCACCATGTTGCAGCCAAAGGAGGTTTGCAGCGGCGTGTAGCGGTAGAGCTGGTTCAGGATGACATCGGCATTCGCATCGCGCTTCAACTCGACGACGACGCGATAGCCCTGACGGTCGGATTCATCGCGTAGGTCGGAGATCCCTTCGATACGCTTGTCGCGCACCAGTTCGGCCATCTTCTCGATCATCGTCGACTTGTTCACCTGATACGGGATCTCGGTGATGATGATCTGCTCGCGATCGCCACGCATCGGCTCGATGGTGGCAACGCCGCGCATGATCACCGAGCCGCGACCGGTCTCGTAGGCCGAGCGAATGCCGGCGCGACCAAGGATCTTGGCGCCGGTCGGGAAGTCCGGACCCGGAATAATCTGCATGATGTCAGGCAGTTCGATCGCCGGGTTGTCGATCAGCGCAATGCAGCCGTCGATGACTTCGGACAGATTGTGCGGCGGAATATTCGTCGCCATACCCACGGCGATGCCGCCTGCCCCGTTCACTAGGAGGTTCGGGAACTTTGCGGGAACAACGACGGGCTCGGACAGCGTGCCGTCATAGTTATCGCGGAAGTCGACCGTTTCCTTGTCGAGATCGTCGAGCAGCGAATGCGCGGCCTTCTGCAGGCGGCACTCTGTGTAGCGTTCGGCCGCCGGCGGATCGCCGTCGACGGAGCCGAAGTTGCCCTGGCCGTCGATCAGCGGAAGGCGGAGCGACCAGTCCTGCGCCATACGCGCTAGCGCGTCGTAGATCGCTGCGTTGCCGTGCGGATGGTATTTACCCATCACATCCCCGGTAACGCGGGCGCATTTGACGTATTTCTTGTTCCAGTCGATGCCGAGTTCGGACATGCCGTAAAGGATGCGCCGGTGCACGGGCTTCAGGCCGTCGCGGACATCAGGCAGGGCGCGGCTAACGATAACGCTCATGGCGTAATCGAGATACGACCGCTGCATTTCCTCCATGATGGAGATGGGCTCGATGCCTGGCGGGAGCTTCCCGCCGCCGGGGGGTGTTTGCTCAGTCAAAACAGATCACGATCTCTTCTAGAATCACTTGAAGATTTATAGCGGAAAGCCTGTTCCTACGCTAATTTTGGCACGCGTTTTGAACAGACTTTTGCGGTCTTATGAGGGCAATGGGAGCCTCTGGGACGGTTATTTGCACCGCCCTAATAACACCATTTGCCAAAATGGTCTCTCCGCATCACAATCGCGCAAAAACCAAGTGTTTATATGGGCTCACGGAGAGACAATGGCAAGCGTCGACCAACTGATCAACGCCTTCACGACGCTGCTTGTAACGATCGACCCGCCTGGTCTTGCTCCACTCTTTCTCGGGCTCACGACCGGCATGAGCCGCAGCCAGCGAAAACAGGTGGCACTGCGCGGCTCGATCATCGCCTTTGTCATTCTTGCCGCTTTCGCCCTGTTCGGGGCCAGCGTGCTCGGGGTGCTCGGAATCTCGATCGGCGCCTTCCGCATTGCCGGTGGTCTTCTGTTGTTCTGGATCGCCTTTGAAATGGTATTCGAGAAGCGGCAGGACCGTAAGGAGAAGACGAGCACAGCCGCAATCACCGTCGATCATATCCATAATATCTCGGTCTTTCCGTTGGCGATCCCTCTGATCGCCGGTCCCGGTGCCATTTCGGCGACGATCCTAATTGCCGGATCGATGCAGGCTTCGCTCGAGCGGGCGCAATTGATCATTGTCATCGCATTGAGCCTGCTGCTGCTGTTTCTCTCGCTGCTCATCGCCGAAAGACTTGATCGCTTCCTCGGCGTAACGGGGCGCGCAATTCTGACACGCCTTCTCGGTGTCATCCTGGCGGCGCTTGCCACGCAGTTCGTCGTCGACGGTTTGAGATCTACCCTCATCACGACGCCAGCCGGCTAGGTCAAAAAGCAGGTTACCTGCACGGCTTCCATCGCGGCAAGCTCGGGGGACGTCCAATCCCGGAGATTGAAAAGCAGACGGCGCACCTTGCGGCGCGCCGTCCAACTTATGCCACGAATACTCTGCGATCAGAACGGGATATCGTCGTCGAGATCGCGCGAGAAGTTTCCACCGCCGCCGCCACCGCTGCTGCGGCCAGATGATTGCGACGGCGCGCCGTAATCGTCGCCGTAGCCACCGCCGCCACCGAAATCGTTGCCGCCGGCATTACTGCCGCGACCACCGCCGAAGCCGGAGCTTGCGCCGCCACCCTCGCCGCGACCGTCCAGCATCGTCAGCGTCGAGCCGAAGCCCTGCAGAACGACTTCCGTCGAATAGCGGTCCTGGCCGTTCTGGTCTTGCCACTTACGCGTCTGCAGCGCGCCTTCGATGTAGAGCTTGGCGCCCTTCTTCACATACTGCTCGACGACCTTGCAGAGGCCTTCGTTGAAGACTACGACCGTATGCCATTCCGTCTTTTCGCGGCGTTCGCCGGAGGTGCGATCACGCCAGGTCTCGGACGTCGCGATGCGAAGGTTGGCGATCGGCCGGCCATCCTGGGTCCGCCGGATTTCGGGGTCAGCGCCCACGTTCCCGATCAGAATTACCTTGTTTACGCTGCCAGCCATACTTTCACCTTACCTGCCGCCCTGCCCGGCGGCGCTTGAAACAATCGGTGCACCTTAAACCATAGAGCGCCGGCGATGGGTGTCCATCGCCGGTTCATCCACAAGGAATTTTGTTCTTTATTTGTTCTAGTTTATCCCTATGATCCTGTCAACCGAATCGAAAACCTTGCAGCAGACGGACATTCAGCCTCGACTCGCCAGCCGGCATCACTAAATAAGGGGCTTGTTCCAGCACAGAAGCAGAAGACGATGAGCGAACTGAAGACGATTTCCATCCGCGGCGCGCGCGAGCACAATTTGAAGGGCATCGATCTCGATCTGCCGCGAAACAAACTCATCGTCATGACCGGCCTTTCGGGATCCGGCAAGTCGTCTCTTGCCTTTGACACGATCTATGCCGAAGGACAGCGACGCTATGTCGAAAGCCTTTCGGCCTATGCGCGCCAGTTCCTTGAAATGATGCAGAAGCCTGACGTCGATCAGATCGACGGCCTGTCGCCAGCGATTTCGATCGAGCAAAAGACGACCTCGCGCAACCCACGCTCGACGGTCGGTACGGTGACTGAGATCTATGACTACATGCGCCTGCTCTTTGCCCGCGTCGGCGTACCCTATTCGCCCGCGACCGGGCTGCCGATCGAGAGCCAGACGGTCAGCCAGATGGTCGATCGCGTGCTGGAATTCGGAGAAGGCACGCGTCTCTATATTCTCGCCCCGCTCGTGCGCGGGCGTAAGGGGGAGTACAAGAAGGAACTGGCAGACCTGATGAAAAAGGGTTTCCAGCGCGTCAAGGTCGACGGCCAATTCTACGAGATCGCCGACGTGCCAGCCCTGGACAAGAAGTACAAGCACGATATCGACGTCGTGGTCGACCGTATTGTGGTGCGGCCGGATACGGCGTCGCGCCTTGCCGACAGCTTCGAGACCTCGCTCAAGCTCGCCGATGGCCTCGCCGTTGCGGAATTCGCCGACAAGCCGCTGCCGCCGGAAGAAACTGCCGCCGGCGGCTCCGCCAACAAGTCGCTTAACGAAACGCATGAACGCGTTCTCTTCTCCGAGAAGTTCGCCTGCCCGGTATCGGGCTTCACCATTCCCGAGATCGAGCCGCGGCTTTTTTCCTTCAACAATCCAGCCGGCGCCTGCCCGACCTGCGACGGTCTCGGAGCGCAGCAGAAGATCGACGCCAACCTGATCGTGCCGGAGCCCGAGCGCACGCTGCGCGATGGCGCCATTGCGCCGTGGGCGAAGTCGACCTCTCCCTATTACAATCAGACGCTCGAAGCTCTCGGTAAGCACTATGGCTTCAAGCTCGGCGCCCGTTGGAACGATCTTTCGGACCACGCGAAGGATGTCATCCTGAATGGTACCGACGAAAAGATCGAGTTCCACTATGCCGATGGCGCGCGGTCCTATACCACGCACAAGAATTTCGAGGGCATCATCACCAATCTCGAGCGTCGCTGGAAGGAGACGGATTCCGCCTGGGCGCGAGAGGAAATCGAGCGCTATATGTCGGCAGCCCCCTGCCCGTCTTGTGGCGGTTTCCGCCTGAAGCCGGAGGCGCTTGCCGTCAAGATCAATACGCTGCATATCGGCCAGGTGACCGACATGTCGATCCGCGTCGCCCGAGACTGGTTCGAGGTCCTGCCGCAGTCGCTGAGCGCCAAGCAGAACGAGATTGCCGTTCGCATTCTCAAGGAGATCCGCGACCGCCTGCGCTTCCTCAATGACGTAGGCCTGGATTATCTCAGCCTGTCGCGAAACTCCGGCACCTTGTCGGGCGGCGAGAGCCAGCGCATCCGGTTGGCGTCGCAGATCGGTTCCGGCTTGACCGGCGTATTGTATGTCCTCGACGAGCCATCGATCGGTTTGCATCAGCGCGACAACGCCCGGCTGCTTGATACGCTGAAGCACCTTCGCGATATCGGCAACACCGTGATCGTGGTCGAGCATGACGAGGACGCGATCTTGACCGCCGACGATGTCGTCGACATCGGTCCCGCCGCCGGCATTCATGGTGGCCAGGTGATCGCCCATGGCACGCCACAGGAGATCATGGCGAACCCTAAGTCGCTGACCGGCAAATATCTGTCCGGTGAACTCGGCGTTCCGGTTCCCGACGAGCGCCGTAAGCCCAAGAAGGGCAAGGAAATCAAGGTCGTCGGCGCCCGCGGCAACAATCTGAAGAATGTCACCGCCTCCATCCCGCTCGGCGTCTTTACGGCGGTCACCGGCGTATCAGGGGGCGGTAAGTCCACGTTCCTGATCGAGACGCTGTATAAATCGGCTGCTCGGCGCGTCATGGGCGCCCGCGAAATCCCGGCTGATCACGATCGCATCGACGGCTTCGAACACATCGACAAGGTCATCGATATCGACCAGTCGCCGATCGGCCGCACGCCGCGTTCCAACCCAGCGACCTACACGGGCGCGTTTACCCCGATCCGTGACTGGTTTGCCGGTCTGCCGGAAGCGAAGGCGCGCGGCTACCAACCGGGACGCTTCTCGTTCAACGTCAAGGGCGGACGCTGCGAAGCCTGCCAAGGCGACGGCGTCATTAAGATCGAGATGCACTTCCTGCCTGATGTGTACGTCACCTGCGACGTCTGCCATGGCAAGCGCTACAACAGGGAGACGCTCGACGTTACGTTCAAGCACAAGTCGATTGCCGACGTGCTCGACATGACCGTCGAGGAAGGCGTCGATTTCTTCGCTGCCGTCCCGGCTGTGCGCGACAAGTTGCAGGCCCTGAAGGATGTCGGCCTCGGCTACATCAAGGTCGGACAGCAGGCGAATACGCTGTCCGGTGGCGAGGCGCAGCGCGTCAAGCTGGCAAAGGAACTGTCGAAGCGATCGACGGGCCGCACCCTCTACATCCTCGACGAGCCTACGACCGGCCTGCATTTCCACGACGTCGCCAAGCTCCTGGAGATGCTGCAGGAGCTGGTCAACCAGGGGAATTCGGTCGTCGTCATCGAGCACAATCTCGAAGTCATCAAGACGGCGGACTGGATTCTCGATTTCGGTCCGGAAGGTGGCGATGGTGGTGGGGAGATCGTCGCCGTCGGCACGCCGGAAGCTATCGTCAAGGAGAAGCGGTCCTATACCGGGCAATTCCTGAAGGAGCTGCTTGAGCGGCGTCCCACACGAAAAACTGTAGTGGCAGCCGAGTGATGTTGAGAGCGGCGTCGCTCGATGACCTGCAGGCGGTCGAGGCGCTGACCGCCGAAGCCTATGCTCCATACACGCGTCTCCTTGGCCGCCCGCCGATTCCCGTTACCGAAGACTACACACCGCGCATCGGTCGCGGTGAGGTCTGGTTGCGGGAGGTGCAAGGAGAGCTTGCCGGCCTGGCCGTCGTTGAACGGCACCCAGACCATGTGATGCTCTTCAGCATTGCTGTCTCCCCGAAATTTCAGGGCGCCCAGTACGGCCTTGCCATTCTGAGATGGGTGGAAGAGACGGCGCGGGAATGGGGGCTTCCGGAAGTTCGTCTCTACACGAATGCTCGCATGGAACGGAATATTGCGCTCTACCGGGCGTTTGGCTTTCAGGAAACGGGTCGCCGCGAGAATCGGCATAGGCCAGGATGGGTGATTGTCGATATGGCAAAGCAAGTCGGCGGACTGAGATAATCAGAGGAGGAAGGAATGACGAAATCCGGCAACATTCGCGTCGGCATCGGCGGCTGGACCTTCGAGGCATGGAGGGACCACTTCTACCCTGGGGATCTGAAGCAGAAGGACGAACTGAACTATGCAAGCCGCAAGCTAAAGGTCATTGAGATCAACGGCACCTATTACAGTTCGCAGAAGCCGGAAACCTTCGCCAAATGGGCCGCGGATGTGCCTGAGGGCTTCATCTTTTCGCTCAAGGCCAGCCGTTTTGTCACCAATCGTCGTGTGCTCGCGGAGGCTGGCGAGTCGATGGAGCGCTTTCTCACTCAGGGCCTGACGGAGCTCGGCCCGCACCTGGGCCCAATCCTCTGGCAGTTCGCCCCGACGAAGAAGTTCGATCCGGATGATTTCGAAGCCTTCCTCAAGCTGCTGCCGAACAAGCAGGATGGCTTGCCTCTGAAGCACGTCGTCGAGGTACGCCATGACTCGTTTAAGGTGCCGGAATTCGTGGCGTTGCTTTCGAAATACGGCGTTGCGCCTGTCTGCGCGGAACACTTCGATTACCCGATGATCGCGGATGTAACTGCCGACTTCGTCTATGCGCGCCTTCAGAAAGGTTCGGACGATATCAGGACCTGCTACTCGCCGGGCGACTTGAAAAACTGGGCTACGCGCCTCGAAACCTGGGCGGATGGCAAGGTACCCGGCGATCTGCCTCTCATCGATGGCGATCGCAAGGTTGCAACCGAACCGCGGGATGTCTTTGCCTTCATGATCCATGAAGGCAAGGTCAATGCGCCCTTTGGGGCGATGGCGCTACAGGAAGCGGTGTTGCGATAGGCTTGTCGTCAGAGCGGACGAACCTCAGTCGCCAGCTCTTCCGCGGTCAGTCCTTTGCCAGCGCGCATGCCGGCCTCTCCATGCATGTAGACGCCGGCCGCGGCCGCCTCGAACGCAGGAACGCCCTGGGCCATCAGCGCTCCAATGACGCCTGCGAGAACATCGCCGGAGCCGGCGGTTGCGAGCCAAACCGGTGCGTTGGTGTTGATGCAGGCTCTGCCGTCAGGCGAGGCGATGACGGTATCGGCGCCCTTGTAGACGATGGCGGCATTCGCCCGTGCCGCGGCAGCCTGCGCTTTTTCGACCTTTCCCATGGCTGTGTCAGCGGCGATATCGGGAAACAGCCGGCCGAACTCCCCCTCATGTGGCGTTAGCACCAGCCGCGGCTCGCCGGAGAACTGTGAAAATAGTTCATCCGGGGCATCCTTAAACGACGAAAGCCCGTCTGCGTCGAGCACGAGATGGCGGTCGGAAAGTGCGGCGACGAAGCGCCGCGCCTTGTCGCCGACTCCGAAGCCTGGGCCGAGAACGAACGTCTGCAGCCGCTCGTCGTGCAGCCAGTTGCCGAGTGCGGCCTCCTCTTCGATCGGATGCAGCATGATCGCCGTAAGGTGCGCCGCATTCTCTGCGACTGCATCTCCCGGCGCGGCGATTGTCACGAGTCCTGCCCCGGCCTTCAGCCCCGCCATCGCCGACATTCGGGCGGCGCCGGTCTTGCCTGTTTCGCCGGAGAAGACGACGAGGTGACCGCGTTTGTATTTATGTGTTTCCAGTCCGCTTGAAGGCAGCACCTGGCGCCAACATTCCGGCTGGTTCTCGGCGATTTGCAGTTTTTTCTCGGCGCGAACGATACGGGCGGGTATGCCAATGTCGAAGACTTCCAGTTCGCCGCACAGTTCGCGCCCGGGCATCAGGAGATGGCCGGGTTTCCGCGTCATGAAAGTAACGGTCCGAACGGCCGTGAAGGCCGCCCCTCGGACAGTTCCCGTACGACCGTCCACGCCCGATGGCAGGTCGACGGCAATTACCGGCACCTGCGCCTGCTTCACTCGCTCAATCACGTCAGCGACGCTCTTCGGAACATCGCGGGCAAGGCCAGCACCGAACAAGGCATCGATGATTACGTCGCCATTCCGTGGCTGATACGTCTCAAGCGGCTGTACTGCGTTCGGAAAACTGTCCCTGGCCCGGGCGGCATCGCCGTTGAGCTTCTCCGGTTCGCCCATCTGGAATACGACGACGGCAACGCCGCTATCAGCTAGCAAGCATGCGGCAACATAGCCGTCGCCGCCGTTGTTGCCCGGACCACAAAGAACGACGGCGCGAAGAACCGCGGGAAAATCACGCAACAAACTGGCGGCGACGGCGGCACCTGCTCGTTGCATAAGGGCATAGCTATCGATGCCGGACGCGGCGGCTGCCGTATCGACTGCTGTCATTTCTTCCGGCGTGAGGAGTAGATTGGAGATTCCCGCGGTCATCGCCGCATTCAAACAGAAATCGCCTAAATAACAACCTGTCGAATGATCGGCGAAAAGATCGAAAAATGTGCAAACGCACAAAGGTTAGGCTAATGGCGAGTTTTGTCATCGACTATTAGCGCGGGGGAATATTGCGAAAAATGAGCCGGATTTGCCGATTGCATGTCGATTGTCGAAGAATTTCAGCCCAAAACCAGTGAAAATCTGCCCGATTATGGGTTCCTGCGCCTGATCTGCGTCAATTTCTGAAAAATCCGCTTCCCAACTGGCACGATAACTGCATCATGACGGAAAGCAGGTCTGAGCCTGCCATTAACGGGAGAAGCGGAGAGTCATTTTCTCATGAAAAAGATCGAAGCGATCATCAAGCCCTTCAAGCTCGACGAAGTGAAGGAAGCCCTTCAGGAAGTTGGCCTGCAGGGTATTACAGTTACGGAAGCGAAGGGCTTCGGTCGCCAGAAAGGCCATACGGAACTCTACCGGGGCGCGGAGTATGTCGTCGATTTCCTGCCGAAGGTGAAGGTGGAGGTTGTCCTCGCGGACGAAAACGCGGAGGCCGTCATTGACGCGATCCGCAAAGCCGCCCAGACCGGCCGCATCGGCGACGGCAAGATTTTCGTCTCCAACGTCGAAGAGGTTATCCGCATCCGTACCGGCGAAACCGGCATCGATGCCATCTAATCTTTATCGCCTTCGGGTGAACCAAAGTATCGTCATCTCAAATAAAGGAACTATTTAATGGCGACCGCAAGCGAAATTCTTAAGCAAATCAAGGAAAACGACGTCAAGTTCGTAGACCTTCGCTTCACCGACCCGAAGGGCAAGCTGCAGCACCTCACGATGGATGTGGTCTGTGTCGACGAGGACATGTTCGCTGACGGCGTCATGTTCGACGGCTCTTCGATCGTCGGCTGGAAGGCCATTAACGAATCCGACATGGTGTTGATGCCAGACCCCGAAACGGTTCACATGGACCCGTTCTTCGCGCAGTCCACCATGGTCATTCTGTGCGATATTCTCGATCCGGTCTCCGGCGAAGCCTACAATCGCGATCCGCGCGGCACCGCCAAGAAGGCTGAAGCCTACCTCAAGGCATCCGGCATCGGCGACACGGTCTTCGTTGGTCCAGAAGCTGAATTCTTCGTCTTCGACGACGTCCGCTACAAGGCAGATCCCTACAACACCGGCTTCAAGCTCGATTCCACGGAACTGCCGTCCAACGACGACACCGAATATGAAACCGGCAACCTCGGCCACCGTCCGCGTGTCAAGGGCGGCTATTTCCCGGTTCCGCCGATCGACAGCTGCCAGGACATGCGTTCGGAAATGCTGACGGTTCTGTCGGAAATGGGCGTGGTCGTCGAAAAGCACCACCACGAAGTGGCGGCTGCCCAGCACGAGCTCGGCATCAAGTTCGACACGCTCGTCCGCAACGCCGACAAGATGCAGATCTACAAGTACGTCGTGCACCAGGTCGCCAACGCTTACGGCAAGACGGCAACCTTCATGCCGAAGCCGATCTTCGGCGACAACGGCTCGGGCATGCACGTGCACCAGTCGATCTGGAAGGGCGGCAAGCCGACCTTCGCCGGCGACGAATACGCAGGCCTGTCCGAAACCTGCCTCTACTACATCGGCGGCATCATCAAGCACGCAAAGGCGCTGAACGCCTTCACCAACCCGTCGACGAACTCCTACAAGCGTCTCGTTCCGGGCTATGAAGCTCCGGTCCTGCTCGCCTACTCGGCCCGCAACCGTTCGGCATCGTGCCGCATTCCGTTCGGCACCAACCCGAAGGCCAAGCGCGTCGAAGTCCGCTTCCCCGATCCGATGGCAAACCCATACCTCGCTTTTGCCGCCATGCTGATGGCCGGTCTCGATGGCATCAAGAACAAGATCCATCCTGGCAAGGCCATGGACAAGGACCTTTATGACCTGCCGCCGAAGGAACTGAAGAAAATCCCGACGGTTTGCGGCTCGCTGCGCGAAGCGCTGGAAAGCCTCGACAAGGACCGCAAGTTCCTAACCGCCGGCGGTGTATTCGACGACGACCAGATCGATAGCTTCATCGAGGTGAAGATGGCAGAAGTCATGCGCTTCGACATGACGCCGCATCCGGTCGAATACGACATGTACTATTCCTCCTAAGAAGAGAGAAAGCCCCGGTTCGCCGGGGCTTTCGCCTGACCGGATGTCACAGTTATTTGATAGCGGATGTGACACTCATGTGACGAGATCCCGCAAAAATCTTGATTTGAGCGGGGCCAATCACCAAATCAGGTGATGAAAGGAAGTCGTACCATGAAAGAAAGAGTAGCAAAGTTCAGTATCGGTGAAGTGGTTCGGCACAAGGTATTTCCGTTTCGCGGCGTGATCTTCGATGTCGATCCGGAATTCGCGAATACGGAAGAATGGTGGAACTCCATTCCCGCCGAAGTGCGCCCCAGCAAGGATCAACCCTTCTACCATCTGCTGGCCGAGAATGATGAAAACGAATACGTTGCCTACGTATCCGAGCAGAACCTGATCAACGATGAAAGCGGCGTACCGCTCCGTAACGAACAGATCTATCAGATTTTCGATATGGCACCGACGGGGCAGTTCAAACCCAAGATGAACTTGGCCCACTAACGTCCGCTAATATCATTCAAAACCCCGCTCCTCCCGCGGGGTTTTTCTTTGCTTGAGTCGTGTAACAAAAAACCCGGCGCAAGGCCGGGTTCTTTGCGAATCCGATGGCTCAGAATTACTGAGCCTTGGCAGCCTTCTGGGCCTCTTCAAGCTTCTTGCGGGCTTCGTCAGCCTTCTTCTGCATGCTGTCCTGCAGGCTCTTCTGGCTCTCAGCAAGCTTGGAAGCGGAAACCGGTTCGCCATCAAAGGCGCCGGTGAAGCCTTCGAGCGAGATCTTGATCGGGTTCGGCGCGCGGCGGAAGTTGATCGAGGTGAGAACCAGATCGGTGCCCTTCTTCAGGCTGGCGACCATGGCGTCAGTCAGCGGGATCTGGGCGACACAACGGTCGGGCATGCACATCAGGTAGTCGATCTTCTGGGCCTTGCCGCCGTCGATCTGCATCGCGACACCTGGCGGGATCAGACGAGCCGGCGGAACCGAAACCTGAAGGCTCTTGTTGTTGATCTTGCCGGAAACGCTGATGAGGCCAACGCCCGTGACGAGCTGGCCGCCGCCTGCGAGAACAACGTTCTGAACGACGCAGACATCATTGTCTTCCTGCTTGCTACAGGTCTTGTACCAGCCGAGACGCGGGGCGCCGGCAGCAGTAGCCGGGTCGGCGGAGGCCGCTGCATCCTGCGCGAAGGACGATACGGGAGCTGCTGCAGCACCGAGCATCACTGCCAGAACGGACAGGGCTGCCCGCGTTTTGTTTTCAGCCTTGAACATCATAACGAATTCCGTCTCCTGAAATCCCTTAGGGACGACAACGTGCCATCCTCACCAACAGGGTTGTTCGCAATCCACCTCTTAGAACAATGAGGCAAATGCATGACCCCCCGACTTCGGGTTCCCCTGTTACATTGCGTCGGGCCAGATATCCAGTATTTCTTTGACCTTTTCGGGGTCATCCGAAAGAATTCGGCGCGGATGGTGAACTGCGGTGGCTGCATGATAGTCTTGCGCCGAATCGTGCCGTTCCCTGAAAGGACCTCAACGATGCTTCGGATCGTTCTTCCCGTCATTTTTACACTCGTTGGCAGCGCGGCTCTCGCTGAGCCGGTGCATGGCATCGCGATGCATGGCGTGCCGGCCCTGCCCGCCGATTTCAAGCACCTTCCTTACGTCAATCCCGATGTGAAAAAGGGTGGGAAGATCAGTTATGGCGTCGTCGGGACCTTCGACAGCCTCAATCCCTTCATCTTGAAAAGCATGCGCACGACGGCGCGCGGCATGTGGGATCCGGAGTACGGAAATCTCGTTTTCGAGACGCTGATGCTGCGCTCGCGCGATGAACCCTTCGCCCTCTACGGCCTGCTGGCAGAGTCCGTCGAATGGGACGAAGACCGGACGTTTATCCAGTTCAATCTCAATCCAGCCGCCAAATGGTCGGACGGGCAGCCGGTGACGCCCGATGATGTGATTTTCACTCTCAATTTGCTCAAGGAAAAGGGGCGCGTTCCCTTCAGCACGCGATTGAATGCGGTCGAGAAGATGGAGAAGGTGGGCGACCACAGCGTTCGTTTCACCTTCAACGACAAGGCTGATCGCGAATTCCCGATGATTTTGGCCGGCTCCACGCCGATCCTGCCGAAACATGCCATCGATCCAGAGACATTCGATCGTTCGACGCTCACACCTCCCGTGGGATCTGGTCCTTACAAGATCAAGTCTTTGAAGCCGGGCGAGAGCATCACCTTCGAACGCGATCCCAATTACTGGGGAAAGGACATTCCGGCCAAGGTTGGGCTCGACAACTACGATCAGATAACGGTGCAGTATTTCCTGCAGGACACCACCCTGTTCGAGTCTTTCAAGAAGGGTGACATCGATATCTATCCGGACGGAAGTCCCGGCCATTGGGCAAGTGCTTACAATTTCCCGGCAGTGACCTCACGCAACGTCGTCAAGGATACGTTCGAACCCAAGCTGCCGAGCGGCATGTTCGGCTTCGTCTTCAACACCCGGCGGCCGGTCTTTGCCAACGCGAAGCTTCGCGAGGGGCTGTCGCTGGTCTTCGATTTCGAATGGGCGAACAAGAACCTCTTCTCGAACGCTTATATCCGCACAGAGAGTTTCTGGCAGAACTCGGATCTGTCGAGTTTCGGGGTGCCGGCGGACGAACGCGAGCTGAAGCTTCTCGGCCCGATCAAGGATCGAATCGAACCAGCGATCCTGGATGGCACCTACAAGCTCCCAGTCACCGACGGATCGGGCCGCGATCGCAATGTCCTGAAGCAGGCAGCCGCGCTCCTCAAGGAAGCAGGGTATACGATCAAGAATGGCAAGATGAGCGACGCCGACGGACGTCCGCTTGCTTTCGAGATCATGACGCAGAACACCGACCAGGAGAAGCTCGCAGTCTCCTATCAGCGTTCACTGCAACTGCTCGGCATTGCCGCGACCATCCGCACGGTGGACGATTCCCAATATCAGAGCCGCACGAGCAGCTTCGACTATGACGTGATCATCAAGTCCTATACGTCGTCCCTCTCGCCGGGCATCGAACAGCTCGGACGTTGGTCTTCCGCGGCCAAGGAGCGCGAAGGCACAGACAATTTCGCCGGAGTTTCCGACCCTGACATCGATACGCTGATCCAGCACATCCTTATGGCCCGGTCGGCTGAAGACTTTACCGCGGCGGTGCGTTCTCATGATCGGATGTTGCTGTCGGGGCACTATGTCCTGCCGCTTTACCATGTTGATCAGCAGTGGGTTGCGCGCAACAAGCGCATCGCTCATCCGGACTCCGTGCCGCTCTATGGCTACCAGTTGCCGGCATGGTGGGATCAGAGCGTCCAATAGCAGGTTCCTTTTTTCTGCCTGGTTGAAGTCGCCCGCCGCAGGGACTAGATGGCGGGAAGGTTTCGATTTGAGAAAGAAGGAAAAGCCCATGGAACGCATTACCATCGACGTTGTCTCGGACGTCGTCTGCCCGTGGTGCTATCTCGGTAAGGCCCGGCTCGAGCTTGCGATCGCTGAAGTTCAGGACGAGGTCGGCGTGGATATCAACTGGCGCCCCTACCGCCTCAACCCCGATTATCCGCCTGATGGCGTCGACCAGAAGAAGGCGCTGGAGGAGAAGCTTGGCGGTGCCGAGCGCGTTGCCCAAGGACACAAGATGCTGACTGAGCTTGGTCGTGAAGTCGGCATCAAGTTCGATTTTGACGCGATCAAGATCGGCCCGAATACGCTGGATGCGCATCGCCTGATCCATTGGGCAATGGTTGAGGACCGCGACAAGGCGGACAAGGTCGTCAACGGCCTGTTCAAGGCGAACTTCGAGGAAGGCCGCAATGTCGGCGATCATGCCGTGCTGCTCGACGTTGCCGAGAAGGCAGGCCTTGACCGCACGGTCACTGCGTCGCTGCTCGCCTCCGATGCCGATAAGGTCCTGGTGGTCGAAGAGATCGAGGCGGCGCAGAAGATGGGCGTGAACGGTGTGCCGTTCTTTATCTTCGATCAGCAATACGCCGTCAGCGGCGCTCAGACGCCGGACGTTCTGGCAGGCGCGCTTCGCGACATCGCCAAGGCGAAGGCGGAAGCGCGCGCCGGCATGAACTGAGCCCTTACCCCTTCGCCATTTCCGCAAGCTGCGTCATGATAACGGCTGCGCCCTGCAGCCGCTTTTCCGGCGTCGGCAGATCGCGTGTGAGGAAGACGCTCTGGTCCGGCCGAATCTTTGCCATGGTCCCCTGCTTGGCGATGTAGCCAACCAGGTTCGCTGGATGCGGAAACTCCTTATTGCGGAACTGGATGACCACCCCCTTGGGACCTGCATCCAGCTTCTCCACGTTGGCGACCCGGCAGAGCGATTTCACATACACGATCTTTAGAAGGTGCTGGACCTCGATCGGCATGGGGCCGAAGCGATCGATCATTTCTGCGCCGAAGGCATCGATTTCCTTCAGTTCCGTGATCTCGCCGAGGCGGCGATAGAGTGCCATGCGCAGATGCAGGTCCGGCACGTAACCGTCGGGGATCATCACCGACGTGCCCACAGAGATCTGCGGCGACCAGCCGGTATCCTGGATTTCGTCGACGCCCTTCACCTCGGCCACCGCCTCTTCCAGCATCTGCTGGTAGAGCTCGAAGCCGACCTCCTTAATGTGGCCGGACTGCTCTTCGCCGAGCAGGTTTCCTGCGCCGCGGATGTCGAGATCGTGGCTGGCCAACTGGAAGCCGGCGCCGAGCGTGTCGAGCGACTGCAGCACCTTGAGGCGCCGTTCCGCCGTCGCCGTCAGCACCTTGTTGACCGGCAGCGTGAAGAGCGCAAAGGCGCGCACCTTCGAACGTCCGACGCGACCACGCAGCTGGTAGAGCTGCGCCAGGCCGAACATGTCGGCGCGGTGCACGATCAGCGTATTGGCCGTTGGCACGTCGAGTCCCGATTCCACGATCGTCGTCGACAACAGCACGTCATAGCGGCCCTCGTAGAAGGCGTTCATGATGTCCTCAAGCTCGCCGGCGGGCATCTGGCCGTGCGCGACCGCGACCTTCAGCTCCGGTACATCCGACCGCAGGAAGGCATGCACATCCTCCAGATCGGCAAGCCGCGGGCAGACATAGAAGCTTTGGCCACCGCGATAGTGCTCGCGCATCAGCGTTTCGCGGATGACAAGCGAATCGAAGGGCGAAATGAAGGTGCGAACCGCCATGCGGTCGACCGGCGGCGTCGTGATCAGCGACAGCTCGCGCACCCCAGTCATCGCGAGCTGCAGCGTGCGCGGGATCGGTGTCGCCGAGAGCGTCAGCACATGGACATCGCTTTTCAGCTCCTTCAAGCGTTCCTTGTGCTTGACGCCGAAATGCTGCTCTTCGTCGATGATCAGCAGCCCGAGATTGGCAAACTTGATCCCGGCACCAAGAAGCGCATGGGTGCCGACGACGATATCCGTCTTGCCCTCTGCTACTTCCTTCTTCGTTAACGCCAATTCCTTCGACCCGACGAGGCGTGAGGCTTGCTGGATGCGAACCGGCAGGCCGCGGAACCGCTCGGCGAAGGTCTTGAAGTGCTGGCGCGCTAGCAGTGTGGTCGGCACGACGACGGCAACCTGTATGCCGTTCATCGCCGCAACGAAGGCAGCACGAAGCGCCACCTCAGTCTTGCCGAAACCGACGTCGCCGCAAACGAGGCGATCCATCGGCCGACCGGCTCCAAGGTCGGAGCGCACAGCCTCGATGGCATTATCCTGATCCTCCGTCTCGTCGTAAGGGAAGCGCGCGGCAAACTCGTCGTAAAGCCCTTCCGGCGTCGTTAGCACGGGCGCATGCCGCGTCAGTCGCTCAGCTGCGATACGGATCAGCGCATCCGCCATATCGAGCAGCCGCTTCTTGAGCTTGGCCTTGCGCATCTGCCATGCGCCGCCGCCGAGCTTGTCGAGTTGCGCTTCCGTCCCCTCTCCGCCATAGCGCGACAGAAGGTCGATGTTCTCGACCGGCAGGAACAGCTTCGCGTCGTCTGCGTATTGCAGTTCGAGGCAGGCATGCGGTGCGCCCGCCGCTTCGATCGTTCTCAGGCCGACAAACCGACCGATACCGTGCTGTGCGTGGACGACGACCGAACCTTCGTCGAGCCCGGCAACTTCGGAGATGAAATCGGCGGCGCGCTTGCGTCGCTTCGAACGCCGCACCATGCGGTCGCCGAGAATGTCCTGTTCGCCGATGACGACGAGATTGCCGACTTCAAATCCGGATTCGAGGCTGAGCACGCCGGCAGCCGCCTCGCCTTTGGCAAGGCCATCCATCTCCTTCAGCGCGCCGACCGGCTTCACGCGCTCGAGCCCGTGTTCGCTCAGCACCTGCAGCAGACGCTCCAGCGAACCTTCCGACCAGGCGGAAATCAGGACCTTCGCGCCAGCCGAGCGCTTGTCGGCAATATGCTTCACGACAGCGTCGAACACATTGATCCGCTCGGCATTGCCGCCACCCTCGGCATTCGAGCGTGCCCAGCGCTCGCCTTGCCGCGCGTCGAGATTGATCACACGCCGCGCCTCTCCCTCATGCTCGTTAAAGGGCGAGATTCGCATCGCGTTGAACGCGTCGAGCGTGCTGGCGAACGTCTTTCCGTCCAGGTAGAGTTGGCTGGGCGTCACGGGCTTGTAGGGTGTCCCTTGCGCCATCTGTCCCTTGCTGGGCTGCCCGGAACTGACGCGGGCGTCATAGTAGTCGAAGACGAGCTTGGACCGTTCCTCGGCGGCCTGGCGCACAGTATGATCGGTGACCATCCGGAAGTCTTTGAGATAGTCGAATACCGTCTCCAGCTTCTCGTAGAAAAGCGGCAGCCAATGCTCCATGCCTGGGTAGCGTCGGCCCTCCGATATGGCGAGATAAAGCGCATCGTCGCGTGTCGCCGCGCCGAAGGAAGAGAGGTAATTCTTCCGGAAACGGCTGATCGTATCGGGCGTCAGTGTGACCTCGCTCATCGGGTTGAGGTCGAGGGAGCGCACCTGCCCTGTGGTGCGCTGACTTGCCGGGTCAAAGCTTCTGATGCTTTCCAGCGTGTCGCCGAAGAAATCGAGGCGAACAGGCTCCTCGGAGCCCGGCACGAAGACGTCGAGAATACCGCCGCGCACCGCATATTCGCCGACCTCGCGAACCGTTGCGACGCGGTCGAAGCCGTTGCGTTCAAGGCGCCCGGCAACATCGTCCATGCGCACCGTATTTCCGGGGCGAGCTGAGAAGGCAAGGCTTTCGATAATCTCTTGTGGGGCGACTTTCTGCAGCATTGCATTGACTGTCACCAGCACGATCGCGGCATGTGGCTTCTTGTGATGCGCGATCAGGCCGCCCAGCGCCGCGAGACGGCGTGCCGACGTATCGGCGCTCGGGGAAACGCGGTCGTAAGGAAGACAGTCCCAGGCCGGCAAGGTCAGAACCGGGATCTCCGGCACAACGAAGCCCAGCATCTGCTCAAGGTCCACCATCCGCTGGCCGTCGGAAAGCACGTAAGCGACCGGCTCTCCGGCGCGCGCCAGATCGGCCAGCAACAATGCTTCCATACCTGTCGGCACATTGCCGATTGTCAGCGGCTCGGCGACGGCTGACAGCTTCCTTACGTCAAAACCTGAGGTCATTAGGCATTCCTGGGCAGGGCGTCGGCTGGATATTCGAAATCGGGCTTGTAAGCGGCAAGGCGCGCAAACATCGGCGTCTGGAAACGCTCAGGCACCGGCCATGTTCCCATGATCCAGCGCACGAGATCGTTGTCCTCTTCGGCCATGATGGTTTCGAACTCGTCGAGTTCGGTCTCGGACAGGGTGGCGATCTCCTTCTCGGCGAACTGCCCGAAGACCAGATCCATTTCGCGGATGCCGCGATGCCAGCAGCGAAAGAGGATTCGGCGGCGGCGCGGATCAAGATCGGCGCTCGAGAGTGACACACCCGTCATGGCTTTACCTTCCTGTTGATGCGCCTCTATAGACCCTCGAAAGCAGCTTGTCAGCCTTGCCAAGGCCGCATTGTTCATCGCATTTTGCGGCCATGCGCCCAGCCATTCTCGATCCGCTGTTTTCGCCCGTTTCCGCCCTGCCCGGCGTCGGCCCAAAGATCGCCGAATTGCTGGTGAAGCTGCTTGGGCGCGAGACGCCCGAAGATACGCGCGTCGTCGATCTGCTGTTTCATGCGCCGCACTCGCTGATCGACCGTCGAAACCAACCGGGTATCGCCCGCGCCCCGCAAGGTGCAATCGTCACCGTCACGGCGCGGGTCGATCGTCACCAGGCGCCGCCGCGCGGCAAGAGCAACATTCCGTATCGCGTCACGCTGCACGACGAAACCGGCGAACTGACCCTTGTCTTCTTTCGCG
Organism: Rhizobium sp. 42MFCr.1; assembly: GCF_000377185.1. Classification (NCBI taxonomy): domain Bacteria; kingdom Pseudomonadati; phylum Pseudomonadota; class Alphaproteobacteria; order Hyphomicrobiales; family Rhizobiaceae; genus Rhizobium; species Rhizobium sp. 42MFCr.1. The sequence goes on along the minus strand of NZ_KB897818.1, from coordinate 385,457 downwards.
GCCAGGCGGCTTGGCTGGAAAAGCAGCTGCCGTTGGACGAGGAGGTAACCGTCAGCGGCAAGATCGACTGGTTCAACGGTCGCGCGTCGATGGTCCATCCCGACTACATTGTGAAGGCCAGCGAAGCCGAGAACCTGCCCCTCGTCGAGCCGATCTATCCGCTCACAGCTGGTCTTTCGCCGAAGACATTGCGCAAGATCATCGAAGCGGCGCTGCCGCGCGCGCCGGAAATGCCGGAATGGATCGACTTCGCTCTTGCGCAAAAGCAGGGTCTGCCCTCGATATCAGACGCTTTCCATGGACTACACGAACCGCGCGATCCCTCGGATATCGATGCACAAGCCCCTGCCCGCCGCCGGCTTGCCTATGACGAGTTTCTCGCGGGCCAACTATCGCTGAGCCTCGTTCGCCAACGATTGCGCAAGGTTGCCGGCCAGCCCGTACACGCCACCGGTCAAATCAGCAGGCAGATCCTGCAGGCTCTGCCGTTTTCGCCGACGAACAGCCAGAATGCGGCGGTCGCCGACATCCTGAAGGATATGGCCGGCGAGGACCGCATGCTCCGCCTTCTTCAAGGCGACGTTGGCTCCGGTAAGACCCTGGTTGCCCTCATGTCGATGGCAGCCGTGATTGAAAGTGGCGGTCAGGCCGTCCTCATGGCGCCGACGGAAATTCTAGCCCGCCAGCACCATGCGACGATCTCCAAATTTGCCGCTTCCGCAGGCCTCGGAATCGAGGTTCTTACCGGCCGCACCAAGGGCCGCGAACGTGAAGATATTCTCGAGAGGATCGCATCCGGAGAGGCGCAGATCGTCATCGGCACCCACGCCCTCTTCCAGGACAGCGTCAACTACCGCAACCTCATGTTGGCTGTCGTCGACGAGCAGCACCGCTTCGGCGTCCACCAGCGCCTGCGGCTGACTGCAAAGGGCATCACACCTCATATGCTCGTCATGACCGCGACGCCGATACCGCGCACACTGGTGTTGGCTGCCTTCGGCGACATGGACGTCTCCAAGCTGACGGAGAAGCCGGCCGGACGGAAGCCGATCCAGACGATCACAGTGCCGACCGAACGTATCGGCGAGATCGTCGGGCGCCTTAAGAGCGCCTTGGCGGAGGGCAAGAAAGCTTATTGGATATGCCCGCTTGTAGAGGAGTCCGAGGAGAGCGACCTGATGTCGGTCGAGGAGCGTCATGCAACGCTCGTTTCGTCGCTCGGCGGCGCCATCGGCCTGATCCACGGCCGCATGAGCGGCCCGGAGAAGGATGCCGTAATGATGGCGTTCAAGAACAGCGAAATCCGCCTCCTAGTCGCAACAACAGTGGTGGAAGTCGGCGTCGATGTTCCCGATGCGACGATCATGGTGATCGAGCATGCCGAGCGCTTCGGCTTGGCGCAGCTTCACCAGCTTCGCGGACGCGTAGGGCGCGGTGACGAGGCTTCGACCTGCATCCTGCTCTACAAGGGGCCACTGGGCGAAACTGGTCATGCGCGCCTGTCGATCATGCGTGAAACGGAAGACGGATTTCGCATCGCTGAGGAAGACCTGAAACTGCGCGGCGAAGGCGAATTGCTCGGCACGCGCCAGTCGGGAACCCCAGGCTTTCGCATCGCGAGCCTCGAGGCACATGCCGACCTGCTGGAAATCGCCCGCCGCGATGCGGCCTACCTGATCGAGCGCGACCCCGATCTCACCAGCGAGCGTGGCAAGGCAGTACGCTCCCTGCTCTACCTTTTCCGCCGCGACGAGGCGATCCGCTTCCTGCATGCAGGGTGAGCCGAGCCCGGCCCACAGCGCGCCGAAACCGTCTTACAGCGTCCGGAACATCACGAGAGCGTCAACGTAGCCTTTTGTCGGGTGCTCGAAGGCGCCGGGCAAGCGGCCGACCGTCTCAAAGCCCAATGTTTCCCAGAGACGAACGGCGCGTTCGTTGGCGCTGACGACGAAGTTGAACTGCATCGCCCGGAAACCACGCTCGCGGGCGCGGACGAGCGAGTGCTCGTGCATCTGTCGCGCCACGCCCTTGCCTGCCGCGGCAGCAGCGGTCATGTAGCCACAATTGCAGACATGTGCACCACCGCCCGCCTGGTTGGCGCGGAGGTAATAAGTACCGAGGATCTCACCACTTTCGTCTTCGGCGACGAAGGTCTCTTTGTCCGGCCCCAGCCAGTAAGTGAGGGCATCGGTCTGGCTCATGTCGCGATCGAGCGTGTAGGTCTCCCCCGCGCGGATCGTCGGCTCGATGATGGTCCATATGGAGGAACGGTCTTCCGCGGTGGCTGGTCTGATCAGCATTGCGTATGTCATCCTTCAACCGCCATCGCATGGCAACATGGCGGAACCAACAGACGTGATCTCGCGTACGGGCCAAGCAGGAGCGGAAGTTACATTTCGATCGGCGCCGGCAGCGGCTTGCGTGTCCGCTCCTGTTTTTTCATGCGCCCGGCAAGCTCTTCGGGCGTGACGAGACCACCGGAGATCAGGAGCTTCGCCGCGTCCTCCGGTGACATGTCGAGCGGCACAATCTTTTCGCGCGGCGTGAAGATCAGAAATCCGGCCGTCGGCACCGGGGTCGGCGGCAGGAACACGCAGACCATGTCCTGACCCATCGCCTTGAACTTTGTCGCGATCTCGCCTTTGGCATCCGTCGAAATGAAAACGAGCGCCCAGAGGCCGGGGCTGGGATATTCGATGAGGCCGACCTTCTTGAAGGAGTTCGTCTTGTCCTTCAGCACCGTCTCGAAAATCTGCTTCACGCTCTGATAGATGCTCCGCACCAGCGGCACGCGGCGAACAAGCGATTCGCTGAACTGAACGATGCTCTGGCCGATGAGGTTCTTGCCGAGGAATCCGATAAGCGTGATCGCGACGAGTGCTATCAGCAGGCCGGACCCTGGCACCGCAAAGTTAAGGTAGTTATCCGGGTCATAGCGCGCCGGTAGGTAGGGTTTGACCCAGCTATCCGCCCACCGCACGACCGACCACGTCAGCCAAAGCGTAATCGCGACCGGCGCACAAATAATCAGCCCCGCCAGGAAGTCGTTCCTAAGGCGAGTGGCTATAGGCAATCGGGGCAGTTTTTCCTTCATCGCGTACTGATAACTCCGTTGAGCAGGCCGGCTATCAGAAATCAGCTCCCCCGTGCTTTCCTATCAGAAAGCTGCCAGAAACTACCAAACCATACAAGCCTCCTGGAGGCGAACAAGCGGTCACTCCACCGTGACCGACTTCGCCAGATTGCGCGGCTGATCGACGTCCGTGCCCATGAAAACGGCCGTATGATAGGCAAGCAGCTGGATCGGCAGGGAGAAGATCATCGGCGCGATGATCTCGTTGACATCGGGAAGCACGATCGTCGCCATAGTCGGCAACTTCGATGCCGCCGCGCCCGCCTCGTCGGTAATGAAGATGATGCGTCCACCGCGTGCGGCAACTTCCTGCATGTTCGAGACAGTCTTGTCGAAGAAGCGGTCAAACGGCGCAATCACGATAACAGGCATGTTTTCGTCGATCAGCGCAATCGGTCCGTGCTTGAGTTCGCCTGCGGCGTAACCTTCAGCATGGATATAGGAGATTTCCTTGAGCTTAAGCGCCCCTTCCATCGCAAGCGGGAAGCTCGTGCCGCGACCGAGATAGAGGACATCCCGGCACTTCGAAAGTTCGCGCGACAGGCTCTCCATCTGCGGCTGGATGAGGTTCAGCACGCGGCTCATGATGCGCGGCATTTCGGCGAGATGGCGGACCAGCTCCCTTTCCTGCTCTGCGCCGATCGTTCCCCTCGCCTTGCCTGCGCCGAGTGCGAGCGCGGCAAGGACGGCCAACTGGCAGGTGAAGGCTTTGGTCGAGGCAACGCCGATCTCTGGGCCTGCCATGATAGGGAAGACTGCATCCGACTCACGGGCAATGGTCGATTCCTTGACGTTGACCACTGCGCCAATCTTCAGCCCGCTCTCCTTGCAGTAACGAAGCGACGCCAGCGTGTCCGCCGTCTCGCCTGACTGCGAGATGAAAAGCGCAGCCTGCGAAGGCGACAGAGGCATCTCGCGATAACGAAACTCGGAGGCGACGTCGATCTCGACGGGCAGACGGGCGTAACGCTCGAACCAGTATTTGCCTACAAGCCCCGCGAGATATGCGGTTCCGCACGCGGAGATCGCCAGGCTGGTGGTAGCCTTGAAATCGATCGCGTTGATGCTGTCGCTGATCGTGTTGCTGAAAAAATCTACGTAGTGGCTGAGGGCATGCGAGATGACCTCGGGCTGCTCATAGATTTCCTTTTCCATGAAGTGGCGGTGATTGCCCTTGTCCACCACATAGGCGGTCGTCTGTGATATCTGACGGGCGCGCTTTACCTCGTTACCTGCGAAGTCGAGGATTGTCGCGCCGTTTCGCGTAAGCACGGCCCAATCGCCATCGACGAGATAGGTGATCTCGTTGGTGAAGGGGGAAAGCGCAATCGCATCCGAGCCGAGGAACATTTCGCCGGAGCCATAACCCACGGCAAGCGGCGGGCCGGACCGTGCCGCCATGAGCGTGCCCGGATCGCTTTGGAGCATGATCGCAAGAGCATATGCGCCTGTTACCCGGTTCAGCATCTTTAGCATCGCGGCGCGCGGCTGGAGGCCGTCACGGAGATACTTCGCAATAAGATGGGCGACGACTTCCGTGTCGGTCTGCGTCCCGAAGACGGCCCCTTCGGCGATCAGCTCTTCACGCAGTTCGGAGAAGTTCTCGATGATGCCGTTATGGACGACCGCGACGCCCTCGACGAAATGCGGGTGAGCGTTGGTCTCGTTGGGAATGCCATGCGTAGCCCAGCGCGTGTGCGCAATGCCGATCGTTCCCGGCAGAGGGTCACCGTCCAGGCGCTTCTCGAGATTGAAGAGTTTACCCTCGGCGCGACGACGAGCCATCTCGCCGTTATGTATCGTCGCAACGCCCGCAGAGTCATAGCCGCGGTACTCGAGCCGCTTCAGCGCATCCACGAGACGCCCCGCAACCGGGCTGCTGCCAACGATTCCAACAATACCGCACATAAACACCCCCAAAGCCTTCTGTTCAGAGGCCACTCGTAACGATTCCGTCTTTTTTCTCAATGGCCTCGGCGGTCACTTTCGGTTTCCACGCGTTACGCGGAAGCCTATGGTTTGGCCTTCTTTGCAGCCTTAATCGCGAATGCGCGTTCGCGGAGCACGGCAGCCCTGCCCGGCTTCAGCTCCTGGTGCGCCCGGCCAAGGGCCAGCGCATCGGCAGGAACATCCGCAGTGATGACACTGCCAGCGGCTATGTAGGCACCGTCGCCAATGCTGACGGGCGCCACAAGCGAGGAGTTTGATCCAATGAAGGTGTTCGCGCCGATCAGCGTCTGATGTTTGTTTACGCCATCATAGTTGCAGGTGATCGTGCCTGCACCGATATTCGCGCCAGCTCCGACCTTCGCGTCGCCGATGTAGGTCAGGTGATTGACCTTGGCGCCCTCACCGATCTTCCCATTCTTGACTTCGCAGAAGTTGCCGACCTTCGAGCCGTTGGCGAGGTCGGCGCCGGGCCGCAAGCGGGCGAAGGGACCAACGATTGCGCCGGCACTGACATGCGCGCCTTCGATATGTGAGAAGGCATGAATGATTGCGCCGCCGTCGATCGTCGCGCCGGGACCGAATACCACATTCGGCTCGATCAGCGCGTCCTGCCCGATGGTTGTATCGTAGGAAAGAAACACAGTCTCCGGCGCGATCATCGTCACGCCTGATATCATCATCTCGTCGCGTCGGCGTTCTTGCCAGAGCCGCTCAATCACGGCGAGCTCCGCGCGATTGTTGCAGCCAGTCATCTCAATTTCAGGAGCATCGACAGCCGTAACGCGGCCCCCAATGGAGTGAGCGATTTCCACCAAGTCGGTCAGATAGTATTCGCCCTTGGCATTGGCGTTGCCGATGCGAGACAGGAGCTCGAGCGCCTTACGGCCGTTGATCGCCATCAGGCCGCTGTTGCACCATTTCACGGCACGCTCGGCATCGGCGGCATCTCGTTCCTCACGGATGGCGATCAGTTCGCCGTCCTTGACGAGCAGCCGGCCGTAGCCGGTCGGCTTGTCGGTGTGGAAACCGATGACTACGACATCGCTGCCCTCGGCAAGGCCCTGACGTGCTGCCTTGAGTGGCCCTTCGGTCTGCAACGGCACATCGCCGTAGGTCACGATGATATCGTCATATCCGCGAGCAATAGCATCGTGCGCTGCCAACACCGCATGACCAGTGCCGAGCCGCTCCTTTTGCAGATAGGTCTCGATTTTGACACCTTCGACCTGGGCCGCCTTCGCCACTTCGTCGGCATCACGCCCAACGACCAGCGCGACCGATGAGATGTCGCTTTTTGCCACGGCATCCAAGACATGGGCGATCATCGGGCGGTTCGCGATTGGATGCAGCACTTTCGATTTCGACGACTTCATTCGCGTGCTGTCACCCGCAGCGAGAATGATGGCGAGGCAAGTGCGTTCCATGATGTGCTCCGAGAATCCGTTATGTGCGGCCTTTGCTGCCTCATAGCAGCAAGACAAAGGCAGGACAAAGATCAAAAATGGATCAGGCGGATTCTCTGCTCATCGCCGCATAGGCCTCGCGGACGTGATCCCGGCCGTCGACAATCACGGCCTCCATCGCTTTTCGAGCGCCATCGATGTCGCCGGCAACGATCGCCTCCACTATGCGCATATGCGTGTCCGCAATATCTGAGAAGCCGTTCTGCGAGGGGGGCGTACTGATACGAAACATCCCAACCAACGCAGCTTCGATCAAGCTCCCTAGTGTTCGCATGAACGGGTTGTGAGAGGCATCGGCTATGGCGAGGTGGAAATGCAGATCGGCCAAGGCGAGGCTTTCGCTGGTATGACCCGGGGCTGCCATCTCCGTCGCTAGCGCGCGCAGATTTTCAATATCCTCCTTGCTCGCCCGCTCCGCTACGAGACCCGCGGCAAATGGCTCGAAGGCCATCCGAATGTCGTAAAGCTGCAACAGGAATTCTTCCGTCACGCCACAGTCGAAATGCCAAGCTATGATCTCGCTGTCGAACATGTTCCAGAAGTTTTTCTTCGTCACGCGTGTTCCGACACGGGCCTTGGCGATGATCATGCCTTTTGCGGCAAGCGTCTTCATCGTTTCCCGAAGGACGGTCCGCGAGACCTTGAAGTGTTGCGCGAGTTCGGCATCGCCCGGCAGAATGCTTCCGACAGGATAGGTTCCGGCAACAATCGCCCTGCCAAGGCCATCCACGACCTGGGCGTGGCTCGTTCGCGATTTGCGCGCTGTTCTTCCGGTCTCAAGCAATCTGTTACGCAACGAATACCTCCCCGTTCAGGCATACCTCTTATTCATACTGGAAAGGAAGAGAATAACCTTCTGCATTAGAATAAATGCAAAAAGCAATAGGCCGATCAAGATCTTCGTCCACCAGCTCGACAGCGTCCCGTCGAAGGTGATGTAGGTCTGAATGAGGCCTTGTATCAGGATACCGATGAAGGTACCCGCTACGAATCCCGCCCCTCCGGTCAACAGCGTCCCCCCAATGACAACTGCTGCGATCGCATCCAGCTCAACGCCGACTGCTGCCAGAGAATAACCGGCTGACGTATAGAGCGAAAAAACGATTCCGGATAGGCCAGCAAGAAAACCGGATAATGCGTAGATCTGTATCGTGGTGCGGCCCACGGCGACGCCCATGAGTTGCGCTGTTTGCGAACCGCCGCCTAGTGCGTAGACATTGGTCCCGAAGCGGGTGCGGTGCGCCAGGAATATGCCGCCGACAAAGACCAGAAGCATGATGCCGCCGATCAGCGTCAAACGCCCCCCACCTGGCAGCTTGTAATAGAGGCTCGTCAACGTGGTGTAATAGTCGTGATTGATCGGAATGCTGTCGATCGACAGAACGAAAGCCATGCCACGCGCAAGAAACATGCCTGCGAGCGTCACGATAAAGGCCGGCATTTCCAGATAGTGAATGATAGCACCCATTACGGCGCCGAACACGGTCGTGATGATCAGGACCAATGCGAACGCGACGAGCGGATGGATGGTCGTGTTCTGGAGGACGACTGCCAGGAACACACCGGTAAACGCAATGACAGAGCCAATCGACAGGTCGATGCCGCCGGAGATAATGACAAAGGTCATGCCGACTGCTGCAATCCCGAGAAAGGCGTTGTCGGTCAAAAGATTGCCGATTACGCGGGTCGACAGAATATTGGGATACTGCAGCGTGCAGATCGCATAAGAGAGAACGAAGATCACGACCGTTGCCAGAAGCGGCAGATATTTCGAGTTCATTGAACCTGCCCTTCCGTGACGCGGCTCGATCGCCGGCTCAGGACCACGGCGGCCGATTGGACCGCAGGCGACTGAATGACGAGGATCACGATGACGATCACCGCCTTGATGATCAGGTTGAACTCAGGCGGGAAGCCCGAGAGAAGAATGCCAGTATTGACCGCCTGAATGATCATTGCACCGATCAGAGAACCCAGAATGCTGAAACGCCCTCCAAGCAACGAGTTGCCTCCGACCACGACCGCCAGGATCGCGTCGAGTTCAAGCCAGAGACCGGCATTGTTCGCATCTGCGCCCTTGATATCGGCTGCGACAATGATCCCGGCAATCGAGGCGCAAAGGCCGCTCAACATATAAACGGCCATCAGCAGCACAGGCGTGCGCACACCCGACAACGTGCTTGCACGTCGATTGATACCGGTTGCTTCAATCAGCATGCCAAGCGCTGTGCGTCTCACGAGGAGGATCACCAGGGCCCCCACGACCAGCCAGATGATAACGGGCATGGGTAGGAAAGCAAATGCGCCGCTGCCGAGTGCGATCAGCCCTTCATCGTTGAAGGTCATGATTACACCCTCGGTGACGAGCTGCGCGATCCCGCGTCCAGCGACCATCAGCACAAGCGTGGCGATGATCGGCTGGATGTTGAGCAACGCGACCAGGAATCCGTTCCATACACCGCAAAGCAGTCCGACGCCGATCGTTACCAGCAGCGTCGAAGCAAGCGAATGGCCGGACACGATGGATGATGCGGCAACCGCGCCGCAGATCGCGATCACGGCACCGACCGAGAGGTCAATCCCCTTCGTAGCGATCACGAGGGTCATGCCGATTGCCAACAAAGCGACCGGCGCGCCGCGGTTCAGTATGTCGATCAGGCTGCCGTAAAGCCGGCCATTCTGAATAACAACATTAAAAAACTGAGGGAACATAATGAAATTCAATAGGAGAATGACCGCAAGCGCGATAATTTGCGGCGCAAGCCGGGTCAACAAGGCATTGAGTGACGACTTCATGCGTCCTCCGTCTCTTTCTGGGCTGCGGCGATTGCGTCGACGATGCGCGCGGTGCTGACATTGTCACCTGTCAGCTCAGCGACATGTTCGCGGTCACGAAGCACCAAAATACGTGAGCTATAGGCGATAAGCTCTTCCAATTCCGAAGAAATCACGATCAGCGACATGCCATTCGCGCACAGTTCTTCGATCAAGCGGATGATCTCGGCATGCGCTCCGACGTCGATGCCGCGGGTCGGCTCGTCGAGAATGAGAAAGTCGGGATTGGTGGCCAACCAGCGTGCAAGGATCGCTTTCTGCTGATTGCCGCCTGACAGCAGACGGATGGGCTTTTCCCTGTCCGTCGTACGGATGTCGAGTGCGATGATGTAGCGGTCGGCCAAGGCGTTCTGATCGGCGCGAGAAATCGGTCGGGCCCAGCCTCTACGCGCCTGCAGCGCCAACGCAATGTTCTCGCGAATGGACAGGTCGCCGATGATCCCGTCCGTCTTACGATCCTCCGGACAAAAGCCGAAGCCGTTGCGGATCGCAGCACGCGGGTTCGACAGACTAACCTGCCTACCGTCGACCTTAGCGGTTCCGCTGTCGGCATGCTCGATCCCGAACAGCAATTCGGCGGTCTCCGTGCGTCCCGACCCGAGCAAGCCGGCAACGCCCACCACCTCGCCGACACGGACCTCGAGATCGAACGGCTTCACCTTGCCGCGCTTGCCATAACCCTCGAAGCTGTATTTCACGGGACCGGCAGCAACGGAGTGCGCCCGGGCGGTGGCCTCGGCCTTTGCCAGTTCATGGCCGAGCATCATTGAAATCAGGCTCTGGCGAGACAGCTCGGATGTCTCACGGGTGCCGACGAGCTTGCCGTTTCGAAGGACCGTGATGCGGTCACTGACCTCGTAAACCTGTTCGAGAAAATGTGTAATGAAGACAATTCCAAGGCCGCGGTCTTTCAAGTCACGCATGATGCGAAAGAGCATCGCGACTTCTTGCGTGTCGAGGCTTGCGGTTGGCTCGTCGAGGATGAGAACTTTGCCGGATAAATCGACAGCCCGCGCGATCGCCACGACCTGCTGCACGGCGACCGAAAACCGATCGAGTTGCGCGGTCACATCGATGTCCATCCCATACTGATCAAGCAGCAACCGCGCCTGTCGGTTCATCGCACGCACATCGATCATGCCGAAACGCTTCGGCTGGCGGCCAAGATAGAGGTTCTCAGCGACGCTCAGATTGGAGAGGAGATTGACCTCCTGATACACAGTCCCGATGCCCAGTTTCTGAGCCGCGAGCGTATCGGACGGATTGATTTCAGCGCCGTCGAGAACGAGCCGGCCTTGGTCGCGGTGGTAGGCACCGGTGATGCATTTGATCAGCGTCGACTTTCCTGCGCCGTTTTCGCCGAGAAGCGCATGCACCTCGCCCTTACGCAGCGAGAAGTCGACCTTATCGAGCGCAATGGCACCCGGGAAGAATTTCGAAATACCGGAAGCGGCTAGAACGGTCTCAAAATCGTGAATCATGAGTGCGGCTTTTCCTGATACAGACCTTGCGGTGCCGCGGCATTGAAGGACATGAGGTCCTGATTGGCAGGCGGCAGTTCCGCACCGGTCCATGATGGACCGGTGCGGTTCGAGCGTCAAAAATCAGTAGCCGAGGTTCTTCTTCGACTCGTAGACCTTCGTCGGGTCGTCAGCCGGCGTGTAGAGCTTGGATTCCGTCTGGATCCACTTCGCCGGAGCCTTCTTGTCCTTCAGGTATGCGTCGAGGACGTCGAATGCGGGACCAGCCATGTTCGGCGTGAGTTCCACGGTCGCATTTGCTTCGCCGGCTGCCATGGCCTTGAAGATATCTGGCACGGCGTCGATCGAGACGACCAGAATGTCCTTGCCCGGCTTCAGACCGGCTTCCTTGATCGCCTGGATGCCGCCCACGGCCATGTCGTCGTTGTGAGCGTAGAGGGCGCAGATATCCTTGCCGCCGTTTTCGGCCTTCAGGAAGCTTTCCATGACTTCCTTGCCCTTGGTGCGGGTGAAGTCACCGGTCTGGCTGCGAGCGATCTTGAAGTTTGCCTTGCCGGCGATGGCTTCTTCGAAGCCCTTCTTACGAGCGATGGCGGGGGAAGAGCCGGTCGTTCCCTGGAGTTCGACGATCTTGCAAGCCTTGTCGCCGACGGTCTTTACCAGCCAGTCGCCGGCAACCTTGCCCTCATGAACCTGATCCGAAGTGACAGCGGTCAGGTAGAGGTCTTCAGGCGCCTTGATCGTCCGGTCGAGCAGTATTACGGGGATTTCAGCTTCCTTTGCTTCCTTCAGAACAGCGTCCCAGCCGGTCTCGACGACGGGCGCCAGGAAGATAGCGTTGACGCCCTGGGCGATGAAGGAGCGGATCGCCTTGATCTGGTTTTCCTGCTTCTGCTGAGCGTCAGCAAATTTCAGGTCAACGCCACGCTTCTTGGCTTCTTCCTTCGTGACGGTGGTTTCAGCAGCGCGCCAACCCGATTCAGAACCGATCTGCGAAAAGCCGACGACCAGTTCCGCAGCCGATGCAGAACCGAACATGCAGGCAGCCAGAATCGTAGCACTCAAGAGTGCAGTCTTCAATTTCATTATATCCTCCCAAAGCCGCCTCCACGCGGCACACCGAGAAAAAATCATATAGTATTACTTTTGTAAATGCACTTTCTGGTATGCGGTGCAAATAAAAAAAGGCGCTCAAAACGAGCGCCTTTTCGCACGTGCTAATTGCCTGACGAAATCACTTCGGCAGCTTGTCGTCGACGCCTTCGACGTAGAAGTTCATGCCGAGCAGCGTGCCGTCGTCAGCCTTTTCGCCAGCCTTCAGCCACGGGGTGCCGTCCTGCTTGTTGATCGGGCCGGTGAAGGGGTGAAGCTCGCCCGACTTGATCTTGGCTTCGGTATCCTGAGCCATCTTCTTCACGTCGTCAGGCATGTTGGTGTAGTCGGCCATCTTGAGGATGCCGTCTTTCAGGCCGTCCCAGCTCTGCTCGGACTTCCAGGTGCCGTCGAGCAGCGCGTGAACGCGCTTGGAGTAGTAGTTACCCCAGGTGTCGACGATCGCGGTCAGCTGAGCCTTCGGGCCGGCTGCGATCATGTCGGAGGCTTGGCCGAACGCATGAATGCCGCGTTCCTCGGCAACCTGCATCGGAGCGGTGGTATCCGTGTGCTGCGTCAGCACGTCGACGCCCTGGTCGACCATGGCCTTTGCTGCATCGGCTTCCTTGCCCGGGTCGAACCAGGTGTTCACCCAGATGACCTTCAGCTTGAAGTCCGGATCGATGGAGCGGGCACCCTGTTCGAAGGCGTTGATGCCCATGACCACTTCCGGGATGGGGAATGAGGCGATGTAAGCAGCACCGTGGTTCTTCGACGTCTTGGCTGCGATCTGGCCGAGGATGTAGCGCCCTTCGTAGAAGCGCGAGTTATAGGTCGCGAGGTTCGGGCCGGACTTGTAGCCGGTGCCGTGTTCGAACTTCACGTTCGGGAACTTGGCGGCGACCTTCACGGTGGCATCCATGAAGCCGAAGGACGTCGTGAAGATCAGCTTGCAGCCCGAACGCGCCAGACGCTCGATCGCACGCTCGGCGTCGGGGCCTTCCGGTACGTTTTCGAGGTAGGGCGTGTCGATCTTATCGCCGAATTCCTTCTGGATCTGCTGGCGACCGAGATCGTGAGCCTGGGAATAACCACCGTCCGTGTGTGACCCAACGTAGACGAAGCAGACCTTGGTCTTGTCAGCGGCCTGCGCGGACGAACCGACGCTCAGGACCGCGGCAGCTGATGCGGCAAATGCAAATGCGAGTTTTTTCATGATAACCCCTGTTAGTTTGTAATTTCCGGAAGCGCGTCTCATTCTTCTGTTTAGCGCTCCGGCACGAACGGTTTTCCCAGCGACGCAGGCGTGTTGATCAACGTCGTACGGCGATTATGAGAAATGATGACAAGGACCACAATAGTGGCAGCATAAGGGAGCATCGACAGAAATTGGGCCGGAATTCCAACGCCAAAAGCCTGTGCATGAAGCTGCAAGATCGTGACCGCGCCGAAGAGGTAGCCACCCGCAAAAACCCGCCATGGACGCCAGGATGCGAAGACGACGAGGGCGAGTGTGATCCAGCCACGGCCGGAAGACATGTTCTCCACCCATTGCGGCGTATAAACGAGGGAAAGCTGCGCTCCGGCGAGCCCCGCGCAGGCACCACCGAACATCACGGCGAGGTAGCGCGTGCGGATGACCCTGATGCCGAGAGCGTGCGCTGAACCGTGACTGTCGCCGATCGCGCGCAGCTTCAGGCCGGTGCGGCTGCGGAACAGGAACCAGCTCACGCCGAAGAGCAAAGCCAGCGACAGGTAGAATGTCAGATCCTGCCTGAACAGGACGGATCCGATGAGCGGAATGTCGGAGAGGTAGGGAATGACGATCGGCGCGAGGCGAACGCCCGGTACGCCAACATAGCCCTCACCCAGCATTCCCGACACCCCAAGGCCGAGGATCGTCAACGCCAGGCCAGTCGCCACCTGGTTTGCGACCAGCGTGAGGGTAAGGAAACCGAACAGCAGTGAAAACAGTGCGCCGGCGACAATGCCGCCCAGCAGCCCGATATAGGGAGACCCCGAAATCTGAGCGCTGGCGAAGGCCGCGACGGCCCCCATGATCATCATGCCCTCGACGCCGAGATTTAGAACACCGGATCGTTCGGCGACGAGTTCGCCCAAGGCTGCAATAACGAGAGGTGTGGACGCTGTGATGACGGTCAGCAGAATAGCTTCGAAGATGCTCACGCGACGCCTCCCCGGACCCGCAACCAGACGATACGGATCTTGTAGTAGATGAGCGTGTCGCAGGAGAGCACGAAGAAGAGCAGCAAGCCCTGGAAGACGCGGGTGACCTTGTCGGATACGCCGAGCGAAAGCTGCGCCGCCTCGCCGCCGAGGTAAGTCAGCGCGAGCACAAGGCCGGATGCGATGATGCCGAGTGGGTTCAGGCGTCCGAGAAACGCAACAATGATCGCCGTGAAGCCGTAGCCTGGAGAAATCGCAGGCTGCAGGTGTCCGATCGATCCCGATACTTCGGAGATGCCGGCAAGTCCTGCAAGTGCCCCCGAGAACAGAAAGCTGAACCAGATCATCTTCTTGGACGAAAAGCCGGCGAAGCGCCCTGCCCGCTCGGACTGGCCGAGCACCACGATCTCGAATCCTCTCAGCGTGTATTTCAGCATGAACCAGACGAGAAGCGCTGCGACAATCGCGAACACGAATGCCCAATGGGCGCGGCCCGACTCTTCCCAGATCGCCGGCAGTGTGGCTTCGGGTGGAAACGGCACGCTTTCGGGAAAGTTGAAGCCTTGCGGATTGCGCCAGGCGCCGCGGATCAGCCAATCCAGAAACAGCTGCGCAATATAGACAAGCATTAGGCTCGTCAGGATTTCGTTGGTATTGAAATGCGCCTTCAGCAGCGCTGGAATGGCCGCAAACAACGCACCGCCGATCGCACCCATGACAAGCATCAAGGGCAGCACGAGAGGCGAGTGCCATTCTGTAAACACGATCGGCAGGATCGAGCCAGTTATCGCGCCGATCGTAAATTGACCCTCGGCGCCGATATTCCAGTTATTGGAACGATAGCAGACCGCCAACCCGACGCCGATCATGATCAGGGGCGCTGCCTTAACGGCAAGCTCATGCAGCGACCAGACTTCCAGCAAGGGTTCGAGGAAGAAGGCATCCAGCGCTTCGACGGGGTTCTTGCCCAAAATGGCGAACATGATCCCGCCGGCAATCAGCGTCAGCACCAATGCCAGTACCGGTGAGACGAAACCATAGAGCTTCGACGCTTGCGGCCGCTTCTCGAGCTCAATGCGCATTGGCCGTCTCCGACGCGGTCTTGCCTTCGTGCAGGCCGCCCATCAGAAGGCCAATCTTCTCTCGAGACAGTTCTCCCGCCGGGAAGGGTTGCGAAAGTCGCCCCTCAGAAATCACGGCAATCTCCGTTGCGACTTCAAATATTTCGTCAAGATCCTGGCTGATGACGACGACTGCCGAGCCGTTGCGCGCCAGATCGACGAGGGCCTGACGAATGCGACTCGCGGCTCCCGCGTCGACGCCCCACGTCGGCTGATTAACAACGAGAACCGCCGGTTGTCGGTCGAGTTCACGCCCAACGATGAACTTTTGCAGGTTTCCGCCAGAAAGCGATCCTGCCGCAGGGTCCTCTCCGCTCTTGCGCACGTCCATCGCGTCGGCAATCCGCTTTGTCGCGGTCTTGACGGCACCGCGACGGATCACCTTGAGAAAAGAACCACCGAGGAAGCCCCTGCGGTCGGATTGGCTTCGCGCCAGCACAAGGTTGTCGGAAAGCTTCATGGCGGAGACGGCCGCATGGCCATGGCGTTCTTCCGGCACGAACCCGGCGCCAAGCAGACGCCGTGCCGTGATACCCTGGGTGCCCACCGCCTTCTTGCGGATGGTGATCGCATCCGGCGAGCTCACGGGATACTCTCCAGAGAGCGCATCGAAAAGTTCGCCCTGGCCGTTGCCGGCGACACCCGCAATCGCCAGGATCTCACCCGACCGAACCGTCAGGGATACGTCCTTGAGGGGCATGGCAAAGGGCGTGCGGGCGGAGACGGAAAGATTGCTGACGGAAAGCTGCACGTCGCCCTTGTTGCCGCGATCGGGATGAGTGACGGTTGCGACGTCGCTGCCAACCATCATGCGGGCAAGCGAGGCAGGCGTTTCCTGGCGTGGATCACAGGCGCCGGTGACGCTTCCGTTGCGCAACACGGTCGCCCGGTCGCAGATGCGCTGGACCTCCTCGAGCCGATGACTGATGTAGAGGACCGATTTGCCCTCCGCCTTCAGCTTGAAGAGTGTTTCGAAAAGCTTGTCGGCCTCCTGCGGCGTCAGCACCGAAGTCGGCTCATCGAGGATAATGAGTTTGGGGTTTTGCAGCAGCGCACGCACGATCTCGATGCGCTGGCGTTCGCCGACGGAAAGATCGGCGACGTGGGCATGAGGGTCGAGCGGCAATCCATAGGCGCGCGAGAGCGCCCTTGCTTCTTCCGCAATCCTGCCGATCGGAATGCTGTCATCAAGGGAAAGCGCGATGTTTTCAGCAACCGTCAACGCCTCGAAGAGCGAGAAGTGTTGAAAGACCATGCCGATACCGAGCTTGCGGGCATCACCCGGCGAACCGATCGAAACGGGCTGGCCCTCCCACAGGATATGGCCCTCGGTCGGTTCGAGTACGCCGAACAGCATCTTGACGAGCGTCGATTTGCCGGCGCCGTTTTCACCAAGGAGAGCATGGATTTCGCCGTGGGCGATATCGAGGTCGATGTGGTTGCAGGCAGCAAAGCTGCCGAAGAGTTTCGTCAGTTGCTGGACAGACAATAACGCGCCGGAACCCGGCACATCAGATAACGACACGTTCCCCTCATTTCTCTCTGCCGACCCTGCCCATTCGGGTCATTATGGGATCAGCAGCGTAGTTCCGGTAGTTCTTCTGGACTCCAGATCCATGTGAGCCCGTCCGACTTCACGCAATGGATAGGTTTGGTTGATATTGATACGCACTTTGTTGCTCAAAACAACATCAAATAACGCGTTTGCACAATTGGTTAGCTCTTCGCGTGTTGCGATGTAGGCGAAAAGCGTGGGCCGTGTTGCAAAGAGCGATCCCTTCTGCGCGAGCATGGCAAGGGTGAAGTTCTCGATCGGTCCTGAGGATTGGCCGAACGAGACGAACATGCCGAACCGTCGCAGGCAGTCGAGCGATTGCGGAAACGTGTCGCGGCCAATCGAGTCGTAGGCGACGTGGACCCCTGCCCCACCGGTGATCTCGCGCACGCTCTCTACAAAATTCTCGGTGTTATAGTTGATAACGTAATCGTAGCCATGCTCGAGTGCCAAACGCACCTTGCTATCTGACCCCGCGGTGCCGATCACCGTTGCCCCGAGCGCCTTGGCCCATTGGCCTGCGATGAGGCCGACGCCACCGGCGGCGGCGTGAAACAGGATCGTCGTATCCGGGCCAACCTTGTATGTCCGGTTGAGCAGGTATTCCGCAGTCATTCCCTTCAACATCATCGAGGCTGCGGTTTCCAGGGGAATTCCATCCGGCACCTTGACGAGGTGCTTGGTCTCGACGTTCCGCTCGACGCTGTATGCGCCATCCGCACCGGCATAGGCGACCCGATCGCCAATTTTGAAATCCTCTACATCAGGCCCGACAGCGATGACAGTGCCAGCCGCCTCCTTACCCGTCACGAAAGGCATATGCGGCGCCTTGTAGAGACCTGTCCGGAAGTAGACGTCTATGAAGTTAAGGCCGATGGCTGCATGCTTGATCTGCACTTCGCCTGCGCCGGGCGGCGGCAGGTCGATATCGACATATTCAAGAACCTCGGGTCCACCGGTCCTGCTGAATGAGACCGCCTGCGTCTTTGCCATCGTCTTCTCCTAGGCTCTACGTCCAAGCGCCGGGAAGAACTGCAGCACGGCGCCGACGCAGTAGAGGTAGATACCGCTAAGGATAAAGAGGACAAGCGCCCACTGCGGGATCACGAAATGCGTCAGAAGCGCATACATTCCGAGCGCCGACCATAGGAAGAAAACACCGAGGTTGAGCGGACGCAGGCGCTGGACGCGGACAGGATGGAGAAAATTGATCGGCAGGAAGGTCAGGATGACGGAAACGATGACGACGACAAGTGCTGTGATCGCGCTGGCATCGATGACGAAAAGCGTAAAGACGATCATGTTCCAGACTACTGGGAAGCCGGAGAAGAAGTACTCGTCCGTCTTCATTCCGGTATCCGCGTAGTAGATTGCACTCGATACGACGATCATGCCTGCAGCCACGAAGGACCATGGTTCGCCGATCATGCCACTCTGGTAGAGGGCAAAGGCCGGCAATAGAACGTAGGTGACATAGTCAATGATATTGTCGAGCGTATCGCCCGACCAATTTGGCAGCACCTCCTTGACGCTCACCTTGCGAGCAATCGGTCCGTCGATACCGTCAACTAGAAGCGCAAGGCCGAGCCACCAGAACATGTCGATGAACCGGTGCTCGGCAGCAGCGACCACGCCGAGGAACGCGAGAAAAGATCCGGATGCCGTCAGAATATGGACGGAAAATGCGCGCATCTCCGCGTAAGGTACGCGCTTGTAATTGAAAATCTTCATGTTTCCCCGAGCAGCCTATGGCGTCCGCGCATGGCAGACGCGGTTTTTGGCTTAATATGCATCCTTTGCTTCGCTTCGCCAGCGCAAAAGCGACGAAGCGACGCAAGGGGCAGGAATCCTGACGATGACACGCATATTTCTTGCAAGTCGCATGAGAAAGAATGGAATACCTTTAATCCCGACACTATTTGTAATATCTCGCTGGCATCGATAACATTGTGCGATGAATACGGGATCCGATACCGAAATGAACGCCCCTGCAAAGACCGAAGACTTCACCTCCCCGATTCCGGCCGGAGTCTATGCCGAAACTGTGCTTAGCGTGACGCATTATACGGACCGCTTGTTCCGGTTCACGATGACGCGCCCGCAGGGTTTCCGTTTCCGGTCCGGCGAATTCGCGATGATCGGGCTGATGGTCGAAGGCAAGCCGATTTTCCGCGCCTATTCGATCGCAAGCCCCGCTTGGGCGGAGGAGCTGGAGTTTTTCTCGATCAAGGTCCCGGATGGTCCGCTGACCTCGCATCTGCAGGCGATCAAGCCAGGCGACCAGGTTCTGATGCGCAAGAAGCCGACGGGCACGCTGGTGCTTGACGCGCTGACGCCCGGCCGTCGTCTCTATATGTTTTCGACCGGCACCGGTATCGCCCCCTTCGCGAGCCTGATCCGCGATCCAGAAACCTACGAGAAGTACGAGGAAGTCATCCTCACGCACACGACCCGCGACGTAGCGGAACTTAAGTACGGCTTCGATCTCGTCGAGGAAATCAAGAACGACGAACTTCTGCAGGAGATAGTCGGCGACAAGCTGCGCCACTACGCGACGGTCACCCGCGAAGACTTCGCCTATCGCGGCCGCATCACGGATTTGATCTCGGCGGGCAAGCTTTTCACCGATCTCGGCGTTCCGCCGCTCGATCCATCAATCGATCGCGGTATGATCTGCGGGTCCTCGGCGATGCTGAAAGATACCAAGGAACTGCTGGAAAAGGCTGGCCTCAACGAGGGCGCAAACAGCAAGCCGGCGGAGTTTGTTATCGAGCGGGCATTCGTCGGCTAAATCAGCCAAGATAGAAGCGTTCACGGCCCCGAAATGGGGCCGTTTTCAATTGTGGCCACTGAGATACTTGATGAGGGCGCCCATCGTCCGGTTGGCGTCCTGGGATCTGCCCTGCTGAATGGCCCGTATGACCTCGACGTGCAGAGAGATGGATTGATCCATCCTGTCGGGACTGCTGGATGCAGACCAGAGCCGACGGGAATGGGTCTGAACCGGTCCGAGCGCCGATGTTATGAAACTGTTCGGGCAGGCTTCTTCCAGGATTTCGTCAAAGGTCTTGTCCGCGGCGAAGAATGCCGCCAAGTCGCCGGTCGTGGCGGACATTTCCATCGTCTGGGCACATTCACCCAGTTCCCTGCGCTGCTCTGATGTCGCAAAGTCGGCTGCCAGGGCGGCAGCGATCGGCTCGAGCTCGCGGCGAACCTGCATGACGTTCTCATGGTCCGTCGGCTTGATTTCGGCCACCTGCAGCCCGACACGCGGCTTCACCACGATGAGCCCTTGCCACGCCAGCTTCTGGATCGCTTCGCGCACCGGCGTGCGTCCGTGACCGGCAAGGTCGATCAGATGCTTCTCGGTAACCAAGGCGCCCGGCTGCAACGTCAGCGTCACGATCGCATGTTCCAGGGTGAGATAGGCACGGTGGCTGAGTGAGTTCTGCATCCGCGTATTCGGCTCCAGAAAGTGTATGCGTGTTGCGAAGCGACTGTAACGTTAATGATATATCAGCGTTCTTTCGAACGGCAAGCCGCGGGAGCGCCTGGATCTTCCGGCGATGCGTCTTCTCAATCACGGTGAAATGGCAAATGGCCTTGCAGCGAGTGGTGACGCAAGAGCGCTAGCCAGCGCCTCGCGCCTAACCCTATGAGGCATGCAGAGCAGCGGCCCGGCCGAAACCAGGCGCCTCCGCTCACTCGTGCCTCAATGCGTCGATCGGGTTGAGCTGCGCCGCACTGCGAGCGGGGAAGTAACCGAAGACCATCCCTATCGCGGCGGAGAACGCGAACGCCACAGCGATCATCGTGGGGCTGACCACGAACGGCACCTTCAGCACGGTCACTGCTCCATAACCAAGGCTGACCCCCAGCAAAATCCCTGCGATCCCACCAAACACGGAGAGTGCCACCGCCTCGACAAGGAACTGCAGCAGCACCTGGTTTTCCAGTGCGCCGATCGCCAGGCGTATGCCGATCTCGCGGGTGCGCTCGGTCACTGACACCAGCATGATGTTCATGATCCCGATCCCGCCGACAAGCAGGCTGATCGCGGCGACCGCTCCGAGCAAGCTGGTCAACAGTGTCGTGGTACCGGTCATTGCGTCAGCAATCTGCGTCATGTCATTGACGCTGAAGTCATCGTCACGTCCCGGTACGATCTTGCGCCGCTCCCGAAGCAGGTTTTCGGTTTCGGTCTGAACTTTCGATGTCGACACCCCGTCGCGCGCCGAGATCACGATCATCTGGACATTGGCGTTCGCTTTGCCGCCGACCCGGCGTTGATAGACCTTGACGGGCATGACGACGACATCGTCCTGATCGTTGCCCATGCCGGACTGGCCGCGCTTGGCAAGGACGCCGATGATGCTGCACGAAACCTTGCCGACGCGAATCTGCTGTCCCGTGGGATCGGCGGCGCCGAAGAGTTGCGAGCGTACCGTTTCTCCGAGGATGCAGCGCGGGCGTCCGCGTTCTTCCGCCGCGTCAAAGGTGCGGCCGATCGCCATGTCCCAGTCCTGCGCGATGAAGTAGTCGTTGTTCGTCCCCATCACGGTCGTCGAGTGGCTCTGCCCGCCGTAGATGACGGTCGCGGTCGTCTGATTTAGCGGCGCCGCGGCGCGCAGGCCATTGACCTGATCGCGAATGGCGTCGACGTCCTTGATCGTGAAGCGGCGTGCTTCCGAGCTTGGGCGACCAGGACCGAACTGACCCGGGCGCGCAAACAGCATGTTGGTGCCGAGCCGTGAAAGCTCGGCCGAAACCTGGGCGGTCGTACCGTTGCCGATCGTCACCAACGCGATGACGGCCGCCACCCCGATGACCACGCCGAGCACCGTGAGGAAGGAACGAAGCATGTTCCGGCTGATCGCACGCAGCGCAAGTTTCAGCGTCTCAAAGAACATGATCCGCCCTCCCGCGATGCTCGACCTCGGTCTCGAGCTTGCCGTCTATGAAACGCAGCAGGCGCTGAGCGTAGGCAGCAATATCGGGCTCGTGCGTGACCATGACGATCGTGATGCCCTGTTCGCGGTTCAGTCGCGTCATCAGGTCCATGATCTCTACGCTGGTCTTCGTGTCCAGATTGCCGGTTGGCTCATCCGCAAGAAGCAGCGAGGGCTCGGTCACGATCGCCCGGGCAATCGCGACACGTTGCTGCTGGCCGCCGGACAGTTCCTGCGTCTTGTGATGCTCACGCCCGGAAAGCCCCACAAGCCCGAGCGCCTCCTTGGCCTTGCGGTGGCGCTCGCTTGCATGCATGCCGCGATAGATCAGCGGCAACTCGACATTCTCCAACGCCGAGGTGCGCGGCAGCAGGTTGAACCCCTGGAATACGAAGCCGAGCATATGACGGCGCAGCAGTGTCAGTTGGCTGCGGTCGAAGCCCTGTGTTGAGACGCCTTGGAAAATGTAGTCGCCGTCGGTGGGCACATCGAGACAACCAAGAATGTTCATGGCCGTCGACTTGCCCGAGCCGGAAGGTCCCATGATGGCGACGAATTCGTGTTCGCGGATCGACAGATCCACCCGGTCGAGGGCGCGGATGGCCGCCTCTCCCTGACCATAGATCTTCGAGACCTGCTTGAATTCGATAAGTGCCGGGCTCTGCATCGTGAGCCTCGCCTACTTCGCCTGCGTAGCGTCGGTAATCACCGTATCGCTTTCCTTCAGGTCACCGGAAACGATCTGAGTGAATTGCCCATCGGAAGACCCCACCTGGATGATCACTGGTGCCGGCTTGCCTGCTTTCAGCAGCCATACGCGCCGCTTTGCTCCGGTCAGGGCTTCGCCTTGGTTGCCGCTCCGTGGCCCCATGCGCGGTGGTCGGAGCAGGCCGAAGATGCCGCGGCCGCGGGGAGACTCTGCAGCCGGGGGGGCATAGCGAAGGGCCGAATTTGGGATCATCAGGGTATTCTCGACTGCCTCAACGGTGACATCAGCCGTCGCGGTCATGCCAGGACGCAGCAACAGGTCAGCATTGTCGACCGACAGGATCGCCTTGTAGGTCACAACGTTGTTCGTGGTCTCGGATGCAAATCGAATCTGCTTGATCTCGGCCGGAAAGGTCCGGTTGGGATAGGCATCAACCGTGAACGTCGCCTTCTGGCCGACGGCAATCTGACCGACATTGGCCTCGTCGACATCGACCTGCAGTTCCATCTTCCGCAGATCGCCGGCGATGACGAACAGCACCGGCGCGGACAAGGACGCTGCGACCGTTGCGCCGGGATCGACCGAACGCGTGAGAATCACGCCGTTGATCGGCGAGACGATCTTCGCCTTGGCGAGGTTGACTTCGGCCAGCCGCAGATCGGCCTCCGCAGAGAGCACGGCAGCGACGTTGATGTCCTTTGCGGCAACCGCGGAATCGAACTTGTAGCGCGCATCTTCGAGGCTCTGCTGCGTAGAAACGTTGCTCTGAACGAGGTTGCGGGCTCGCTGGAACGAGCTCTGGGCCGACTCGAGGTCGGCGGTCGCCTTCACGACATTCGCCTTGGCCGAATCGAGTTTCGCCCGCGAACTCTTGACGTCCGCCTCAAGCTTGTTCGTATCGAGAGCGGCAAGAACCTCGCCGGCCTTGACCTCGCTGTTATAGTCGACGTTCACCTCGCGAACCGTTCCCGACAGCTCGCTTGATATATCCACTTGCTCTGTCGGCTGCACGGATCCGGTTGCCGTAACCAGCACGGTCAGGTCGCCGCGTTTGATAGGTTGAGTGGCGTAGCTGTATTGGTTGCCTTCTTGCCGCGCATAGAAATAGGCCACCCCGCCGGCCGCAAGAATCAGCAGAAGCAATACCAATAGGCGACCACGCCAACGGCCCTTCGACTGTTTGCGTGAAGCCGCAAGGACGGTCGCCAGGTCGGCGCTCGCCTTGGTCGGCTTGGTTTCGTGCATAGTCTTGACGTCGTTCATTCCGACCTCGATCAACATGCTGCCAACGCAGCCGCCAGCAAGATGATCATGTCGAAGCTGAACGGCAGATTAGCATCGGCCCGGATTGGCACGAAATGACGGTCGAATGAAATGAAATCTTGGTAATGAAAGTTCAGTTTCCGTAGGCTGAAATGGGACCGAGAGGATTCGCTTTGTATTGGCCGTCGCTCTTAAGCTGGCCTTCGACCTCTTCGATCTGCAGCCGCTGAAACTGCAGAACCGTCGTGGAGAGCTGCAGCCCCTCGCCGGACTGACCGAGCGATGGCCACACCGCAACGGCGACAAAAGCGAATCCACTCGATTTGCTGCAGTCCTTATGCGTTTGATAGAACCATCAATGAACCGGTAGACGCCGCTTGGCGGCCATGAGCAGATCGAGTTCCGTGGCCGATGGCCCGAACTTCTCATAGAGCCGCTTTGCCTCGGTTTCCTCTAGTCTATACTTCCTGGCAAACTCACCGAGGCTGTAAGGTCGCCCGCGCAACACTTTTCGGGTGGTCGTTGTGGGTGTGGTCACGCTGGTCATCGCAGTCTCCTTGTCTGTACAAGGAGCTAGCTAGAGCGTCATGTGACTTTGTGAAGGTATCGACCAGCCTCGGAAAGGATTGATTCGATTAAATCTTTTTCGGTGGAACCTTCTGATCCGTCGCGCATTTATATGCTGAGATTGTGAGCCGAGCCAAGCGGACTCGGCGGCGCGAAAGTATACCCGGATTTTTCCGCTTTCTCCGGGTCGTCAACACTATATTCGAACTTTCCTCCGCCCGGTTCATGACCTCGTTTCCCCCAACTTTTACAAAGCGCCTTCGGGCGCTTTTCTTTTTGGCCGTTTCCAGGGGGCCGCCTTTTCAGGCCCAGTCGCAAGAAATGTGCCTAATGCACAGGGAACGGTGATTTTTTGGTTGACCGCAATGGGGCACCTGCATATGTTCCGCGCACTTCCAGCCGGACGCACCGCTCGGCTTCAGGGAGAGCGTAGCTCAGCCGGTAGAGCAACTGACTTTTAATCAGTAGGTCTCGGGTTCGAACCCCGACGCTCTCACCATGAAATCAAAGACTTAGTATAGTTTGGGACGGCGACTGCCTTGCGTCCTCGCACCACGTTCGTGTCTAATAGCTGCACGGGCGGCCGTTACTAGGTCTGAACCCATCTGCACAGGCTGGATTTACAGAGCGATCGCGTAGATAGGCCGATGACGACCCGATTGATGAGGTCTGATCAGGGTTTGTGGTGCAGGCTGAGGTGATTGTGGAAAGGCCGATCAGCGCCACGGCCGCCAGAAATGTGAGAAATATGTGCGTCCGCGCTCCTCCGGGAGGGCCATTGCTCACCGCCGCGCGCGCAATCTAGCGTGTCATCGCAAGCCCGGGCGAGAATTACGGCGCCCTTTGCCACGGCACAGTTCACGAATCCGCTACCGCCGGCGAGTTCCAGATCCTCTGGGGCATCGCTATGCGGCGTGAGGCACGATGAAGCGAAACTCACCTGATTTTATCCGACAGGTCGCAGATTTTCGTCCTGTAGGTAGTGGGTTGAACTCCACTCCGTGATGTCATCACTCTACTGGCGTGCTGGAAACGCTATTCACTACCCCGGTGCCGCGATGCCTGGATGTGCGGAGATCTTTCCTGCGGGCAAATGCTGCTGCCTTGCCCGCAGATCCGGTGTCCTCGTCCTCGCCCCATTAGCAATGTGACGCCTATCAATGCGAAGTCGCCTTCCTGCTGGCCAACAACAGAATGTAGTCATCCGCTGCATCCGCTATTGCCATCGCCACTTCCGCCGGCGCCCACCCCTTTAGTTGCGCATCGCGGATGATCTGATGGAGCGCGGGTTCAACATCGGCGCGGCAATCGAGCAGGCGTTGATCATGAGTAGTGTCATTACGAACCGATTGAAGATTAATCATAGCTAGAACCCCTCTCATGTGAGGAAGCTACCATGACATAGATTGCAGGTTGAGCAAGCAAATGCTTAAGGAAACGCGCGATTTCGTTGAGAATGAGCTTTTTCGATGACACAAGGGGGGTCGGCAAAGCGATTCACGGTATAATCAGCCATCTGAAACCATCACGGAAGTGTGATGGATTTTGCGGGCGCCATCCGACGAGAGAGCTCCGGACTCGTCTTCCGGAACAAAACTGATCGCATATTGGTATTATTCCTACGCGACTGATATACCGGAAAGTACGACGATTGGTATGCATTTCCGACGTTGTCGTCAAAACGTGATGACCCCGTGATATGGTGTTTTGTTCGCGACTTGCCAGCTGATGAATTTGTGCCTGCCTGGCGGAACCATTCAGCATCTATCAAGGCGTACTCGACACCACGTCGAGTGTTTTGCAAAAGGACGTCCAGTGGTTGTGGCTGCGTTAAGGGGGGCCGTCGAAGATTGTTCGGAAAGTGTGTTTGAAGGGATGTGAGGTCGATCGCACGGACTTTGCCGCCGTTGTCCTCGTTTTAGGGCGAACACATTTGCGTTGCGCAACCAAACGGATCGCCTATCTTTTCTCTCGGGGGAATTGAGTCTGACTGCCGGCATTGGACATTTGCGCAGCCTTTGCGTTTGACCTGCCTTACGCTGCCAAAAGCATACCTCTTCTGCCATGCACTGCCCCGGCCGTTACAGAGGCCTCAATTTCCGCCTCGAGCGTTGACTTCGTAGTTTCTCTGGAAGGAAAAATCATATGGAAGACGCAGGCGTAGGTTGGGTAGCAGCTATCATTATCGGCGGCATTGCCGGGTGGCTGGCGGAAAAGTTCATGAACAGCAACATGGGCCTGTTGATGAACATCATTCTTGGCATTGTGGGCGCGATCGTTGCGAACGCCATCCTCTCTGGGCTGGGCATCGCGCTTGCCGGCTTGCTCGGGTATTTGATTGCTGGCTTCGTCGGCGCGTGCCTGCTCATTGCCGTTGGGCGAGTCATTCGTCGCTAGTTAGAAACCAAAAGCCGGGCGCCAACACGCCCGGCCCTTGCCTGGTCAAACGCCGTTCGCTCTATCGACGGCTCATCAATCCAAAAAGGTAAGCGACGCCGGCTGTCACGGCGAGCGCGAAGATAGGTTCCTCCCTTACCTTGTCGCGCAGCCGCTCCGTCATGACCGATGCCTCGTCGGCGACGGCGGTCTTGGCGCCGTGTCCAAGCGCCACAACGCTTTCGGACAGGCGTGCAAGGTCTTCGCGCAATGCGGCGACCTGTGCGGAAAGATCGTCTGCCGCGATCTCCGCCTTCACACGCGCGGTTGCGGACTGGGCGGAGGCGGTTTTCATATCGGCCATGGTCTGCTCCTCTTTTTCCGGATGCTCTTCAACGAATTAGTGCTGGGAAAGGTTCCGATGTCCGGTCTCTTTTGCGGCGCCAGGCGCTCCAGTATGACTGCACATATAGCGCAGATGTTTTCGTGCGATAACCCTTCATTTCCTGCTGGCTTTGTTCTAAGGAACGTCAAAAGCTTTGCCCGCGAACGGGCGAATATAATGCGAGGTTTGCGTTTCGATGTTCGATCTTCTGCGAAGAGCTGCTCACACCTGGGTTGCCAAGCTCCTCATGCTGCTACTTGTCGCCTCTTTTGGTATTTGGGGCGTGTCGCGCTCACTGATATCGGGCGGCACGAGCACGACGGTTGTCAGCGTCGGAGACCAGCACGTCGACGTCAACGAGTTTCGCCTGGCCTACCAGCGGCAGGTCGCAAATCTCAGCCAGCAGTTCGGCATGCGCCTGACACCCGAGCAGGCCCGGGCCTTCGGTGTGGAGCAGCAGGTTCTGGCACAGTTGGTCGCCGGCGCATCGCTCGATCAGTTGGCGGAAGACATGAACCTTGGCCTGTCGCAGGATCGGCTTGCGCAGCTGATCGGCGACGATCCAGCCTTCAAGGCGGTGAATGGCCAGTTCGACCGTACCCTCTTTACGTCGCGCCTGCGCAATGCCGGCATCCGCGAAGATGATTACATCAAGGAGCGCAGCAAGGTCGCCGTTCGGAGCCAGATCGTCGATGCAGTATCGAACGGCTTCACGGCGCCGAAAACGCTCGTCGATGCGCTCAAGCTTTACCGCCAGGAAAGTCGCGGTATCGATTACCTGCTGCTGACCAACGCCAATATCGAGCCGATCAAGGCGCCTGCCGAGGATGTCCTCGCCAAGTGGTTCGAAGGCGCCA
The DNA here is from genome assembly GCF_000377185.1 of Rhizobium sp. 42MFCr.1. Lineage (NCBI taxonomy): Bacteria > Pseudomonadati > Pseudomonadota > Alphaproteobacteria > Hyphomicrobiales > Rhizobiaceae > Rhizobium > Rhizobium sp. 42MFCr.1. Next base: position 357,534 of record NZ_KB897818.1, on the reverse strand, counting down.
AGACGCGCTTCCGCGCGCCGGAATACCGCAAGATCGCGTTCCTGAAGCTGCAACCGGAAGACATCGCCGATGCCGCCTCCGTTACGGACGACCAGATCCGCGAGGATTTCGAAAAGCGAAAGGAGAGCTTCCGCACGCCAGAGGCCCGTACGATCGAGCAGTTGACCTTCCAGAACAAGGATCTTGCCAATGCCGCGCTGGCCGCGCTGAAGACCGGCACGACGTTCGATCAACTGGTGACCGATCAGGGCAAGACGGCAGCGGACGTGTTCCTGGGCGAGTTCTCCAAGGACAAGGTGCCGGATCAGGCGATCGCGGATGCGGCCTTCGCCGTCTCGAAGGATGGCGGAACGACGCCCGTTGTCGATGGCACCTTCGGCCCAGTCATCGTCCGTGTCAGCAACATCAAGCCCGAGAGCGTCAAGACCCTTGACGAGGTCAAGGAAGAGATCCGCAAGCAATTGGCCGTTTCCAACGCCTCGCAGGAACTCATCAACGTTCACGATCAGATCGAGGATCTGCGCGGGTCGGGCTCGACGCTGGAACAGATTGCAGAGCAGCTCAAGCTCAAGGCGATCGTGATCGACGCCGTCGATGCGACCGGTATCGATAGGGACGGCAACGAGGTCAAGGATATTCCGGCCAAGCAGCAGGTTCTTGGGGCTGCCTTCAAGACTGAGGCTGGGGCAGACGCTCCTTCCCTCTCGATCGGCACCGACGGCTATCTTTGGTTCGACGTCCGCGACATCACGCCGGAGCGTGATCGGCCGCTCAGCGAAGTGAAGGATAAGGCAATCGCCGACTGGACCGCCGAACAGCAGAAGCTCGAACTCGCCAAAAAAGCCGAAGAGCTGAAGCAGCAGGCGCAGAAGGGAACGTCGCTGGCCGATATCGCTGCACCGCTCGGCATTACGGTCGAAAGCAAGAGTGGTATCACCCGCGGCACCGACGACGCCGTTCTCGGCAGGGCCGGTGTCATTGCCGCGTTCTCCGGCCCGATCGACACCATTGCCAGCGCCGTTGGTGGCGACCCGACGACGCAGATTCTGCTCAAGGTCACTGAAGTCAACACGGAACCGACGGGTGACGTTCTCAACAACCAGGACCAACAGATCACGTCAACTGCAAACGCTGCCGGCGACGACATTCTCGATCAGATGGTCAACTTGCTGCAGACGCAGTACGGCGCATCGGTCAATCAACCTCTCGCCGAACAGGCGGCAGTCCGCTAAGGGGAACATTAAGCGCATGACCGATCTGAAGCCGCTTTTGGCGAAGGCTGCAAGCCGCGAGCCTCTGACACGTGAGGAGGCCCGCGAGGCCTTCGACATACTGATGTCCGGTCAGGCAACCCCTTCGCAGATCGGGGGCTTCCTGATGGCATTGCGCGTCCGCGGTGAGACGGTCGACGAGATTGTCGGCGCTGTGACGACGATGCGCTCCAAGATGCTGACCGTCGATGCCCCGGCGGATGCAATCGACATCGTCGGGACCGGCGGTGACGCAAGCGGGACCTACAATATCTCGACGCTGGCTGCCCTTATCGTGGCCGGTGCGGGTGTCCCTGTTGCAAAGCATGGCAATCGGGCACTGAGCTCGAAATCGGGCGCCGCCGACAGCCTCGCTGCCCTCGGCGTCAAGCTGGATGTAACGCCCGAGGTGATCTCGCGCTGCATTCGCGAAGCTGGCGTGGGCTTCATGTTTGCCCAGCAGCATCACTCTGCGATGCGTCACGTTGGACCCACGCGTGTCGAACTTGGCACGCGCACCATCTTCAATCTGCTTGGCCCTCTCTCCAATCCGGCCGGTGTCCGCCGCCAGTTGCTTGGCGTTTACGCGCCGCAGTGGGTCGTTCCGATTGCCGAGGTCATGCGCGATCTCGGCTCGGAAAGCGTGTGGGTTGTCCACGGCAACGGCCTCGACGAAATCACCACGACGGGACAGACGAGCGTCGCGGCACTCGAGGGCGGCAAGATCCGCACCTTCGAACTGTCGCCCGCGGATTTCGGCGTAGAACCTTGCCGGCTGGAAGCCATCAAGGGTGGCGACGGCGTGGTGAATGCGGCGGCGCTGCGCGACGTCCTGAGCGGCGCAAAGAACGCGTACCGCGATATCGCGCTCGCCAACGCAGCGGCCTCGCTGGTGATCTCCGGCAAGGCTGAGATGCTGAAGGATGGCATGCGGCTTGCTGCGCAATCGCTGGATAGCGGTGCGACGGCGGCAGCCCTCGATAAACTCGTCGCCGTGTCGAACGACATCGACTAGGATAGAGCCATGACCGACATCCTGAAGAAAATCGAACTATACAAGCGGGAAGAGATCGCCGCCGCAAAGACGAAAGTGTCGCTGGCCGACCTGAAGGCGATGCAGGCGGATCAATCGGCGCCGCGCGGCTTCCACCGCTCGCTCGTTGCAAAACGTGAGGCCGGCCAGTACGGCCTGATCGCCGAGATCAAGAAGGCCAGTCCTTCCAAAGGACTGATCAGACCCGACTTCGACCCGCCGTCGCTGGCCAAGGCCTATGAACTCGGAGGCGCGGCATGTCTTTCGGTGTTGACGGACACGCCAAGTTTCCAGGGCGCGCCGGAATTTCTGATGGCGGCACGTGCCGCCTGTTCGCTGCCGGCGCTGCGCAAGGACTTCATGTTCGAGACCTATCAGGTGCAAGAAGCCCGCGCCTGGGGTGCCGATTGCATTCTCCTGATCATGGCGTCGCTTTCCGATGACGATGCAAACCGTTTCGAGGATGAGGCCTTCGGCCTCGGCATGGATGTACTGGTGGAAGTTCACGATGCCGAGGAAATGGAGCGTGCGCTGAAGCTCTCCTCCCCGCTCGTTGGCATCAACAATCGCAATCTGCGGACATTCGAAGTCAGCCTCGAAGTCAGCGAAAAGCTGGCGCCGATGGTTCCAGAGGATCGCCTGTTGGTTGGCGAAAGCGGCATATTCACGAACGCGGATTGCAAGCGCCTACAGGCGGTAGGCATCAACACGTTCCTGGTTGGCGAGAGCCTGATGCGCAAAGAAGATGTTACGGCGGCGACGCGCGCGCTCCTATTCGCCGAAGCCGCTCAGGCGGCCGAGTGATATGAGCGGCCAATCCGGTCTCACCCACATTGATGCCTCCGGCGAGGCGCATATGGTCGATGTCGGCGATAAGGCCGAAACCACAAGGATCGCGACCGCCGAGGGGCACGTGCGGATGGCGACGGCAACGCTCGATCTCATTCGCGCGGGCAACGCGAAAAAGGGCGACGTGATCGGCACGGCGCGCCTTGCCGGCATCATGGCGGCCAAGCAGACGAGCAACCTCATCCCGCTCTGCCACCCCCTGATGTTGACGAAAGTCTCGGTCGACATCACGGAGGATGCCGATCTCCCTGGCTTGCGCGTCACCGCAACGGCAAAGCTGACGGGCAAGACGGGCGTCGAAATGGAAGCCCTGACAGCCGTTTCCGTCGCCTGCCTGACGATCTACGACATGGCCAAGGCCGCCGATAAGGCCATGGAAATCGGAGGCATCCGGCTACTCGAAAAATCTGGCGGCAAGTCTGGAGACTTTCGTCATCCGGAGTACGGCAAATGAGCTTGCTGCCGGTTGCTGAGGCGCAGGATCGCCTGCTGTCGCGTGCTGAGCCAATCGAGACCCTTGAAACAGTCCCCTTGCCGGAGGCCGACGGTCGTGTGCTCGCGACCGATGTTGCAGCCCGGTTGACCCAGCCGCCTTTCGACGCGTCAGCGATGGATGGGTACGCCTTGCGCGGTGACGACGCCCCTCAGCCCGGCAGTCAGTTGAAGCTCATAGGGATTTCGTCCGCCGGGCACGGGTTTGAGGGCGTTGTCGGCAAGGGCGAGACCGTCCGTATATTCACCGGCGCCCCGGTTCCGTCCGGTGCGGATAGCGTCTTGCTGCAGGAGGATGCGGAAAAAATCGAGGGTGGCATCCGCACGACCTTTGCAGTTCGTCCCGGCCAGCACGTCCGGCCTCGCGGCCAGGACTTTCTCGAAGGCGAAGCGGTGCTGAAGGCCGGCACTGTATTGGACTTCTCTCGCCTGACCGTGGCGGCCGGAATGAACCACGCGACCCTTGAGGTCCGGCGCAAGCCGGTGGTTGCGTTGCTTGCGACCGGCGACGAATTGTTGCCACCTGGAAGCTCGCCCGCTCCCGCGCAGATCATTGCGTCTAGCACCTTTGGCATCGCTGCCATGGCCCGCAAGGCGGGAGCCGAGGTTCTTGACCTCGGAATCGTCCCCGACGACAAAGCCGCGATTTCGGCGGCGGTCGAGCGCGCAACGCGGGCCGAGGTCGATGTCATCGTGACGCTCGGCGGAGCGTCGGTGGGCGACCATGATCTGGTGCAGGCAACGCTGCTCGCATCGGGCATGAAGCTCGATTTCTGGCGGATTGCCATGCGCCCGGGCAAACCCTTGATGGTCGGCAGCCTCGGCGAAACCCATGTCATTGGCCTGCCTGGTAATCCGGTGTCGAGCCTAGTCTGCGGGATCCTGTTCCTTGAACCGTTGATCCGGAAACTGGCCTCGCTGCCACCAGTCAGACGCGAGGCGACCGTAGAAGCGGCTGCGACGCTTCGTGCCAACGACCAGCGGCAGGACTACGTCCGAGCCACGCTGTCGCGATCGTCATCCGGCGCGCTGGCGACAAAGCCGTTCACCAAGCAGGACTCGTCCATGATGAAGATCTTCGCCGAGTCCGACTGCTTGATCGTTCGTCCACCGCATGCACCGGAACTGCCCGCCGGAAGTCCCTGCCCGGTGATAATGCTGAGGCCTGATCTTCTGGGCTGAGTCGTCGAGCCTGCCCTGATTGTTTCCTGGGAACAGAAAGCAGGATTGAGATGACGAAGGAGGCTGTCAAAGACACACAGGCCATGCTTTCGCGCATGACGCCTGCGCTCATGGATGGCGAGTTCGTATTCTGCGTGACCTCAGACGAGGATGTGGCACAGCTTGCTGTTCCCGATGCTCTTGCATGGTTTCGCGAGCACGAAGGGACCTCCCTGATCCTCTCGAGAGGCCGAGCTGCGGAACTCGGCTTTAATTGCGATGCGCCGATGCGGCGTATCGTTCTTGAAGTCTTTTCGTCGCTGGAAGGTGTCGGCCTGACGGCCGCGGTTGCTTCTGCGTTGGCAGCCCGCTCAATCCCGTGCAACATGGTAGCGGCCTACCATCACGATCATGTCTTCGTTCCAGTCGCCATGGCGGATTTGGCGCTCGAGATCTTGCTTAAACTACAAGAAACGTCGTCGGCCTAAACGCCGTCTTTGATCAGCGGGCGTCCGCCAGAGTGAACACCCCGCCGATCGCCCCCTGCCCGGTCGAACCGTCGCCGAAATCGGGGACAGCGTATTCAGCGACTAGGTTTAGGGCTGCGAGTGGCAGCGACTGCCTGCGTGGATCTCCGATGAGCACATCGACGCCTGCCTTGCGACTGGCCGCAAGGAACGGCAAAACCCTCCCGGCAAGCTGGGGATTGTAGAAGACGTCCCCAGCGAGGATGACATCGACATCCGGCGGTGGGCCGGCAAGCACGTCAGCGCTCGTCACTTCGATCGCGACGCCGTTCGCTGCCGCGTTGAGGCCGATCGCCGCGATAGCGTTCGTGTCGATCTCGGCTGCGATCACGAGGGATGCTCCGCATTTTCGGGCCACGATCCCGACGATGCCGGACCCTGCGCCGAGATCGAGGACGCGGCGGCCACTAACGATGTCCGGATAATTCAGAATATGCCGAGCGAGCAGCGTTCCACCAGCCCAGTTGTAGGCCCAGTACGGCGGCGCATCCTCCGCGTCGCTGGTTCTGAGGCGCGACAGCCCACTGCCGGGATGAGCCGTGTAGAGAACTATCTCCTGCAGGCCGGGTGCGGGTTTCAGGTGAAGGTTTTCGACGATAAAGGCGCGGACATCCCGCGGAAAGAAAGCATCGCGATTTGGTTCAGCCTCAGGATGGCGGTGTCCGCTCATTCCGCTCGGCCGGATCAATAATTCTTCATCGCCAGATGCGGTATGCCGCCATCAGGGAATTCGTCGCCGAAGGCGGCAAATCCGAAGCGTTCGTAGAGTGCTATTTTATCGCTTTGTGCCGTCAGATAAAACCGGTTCTCACGGGCAGATCGGTGCTCGTTCATCGCATAGGTCAACATCGCGCTTGCGACACCATGTCCGCGCCATGCCTTGCCGACGGCGACGCGGCCTATCTTCACATGCTCGTTCGCATGGATGATCCGGAGCGTCCCGCAGACCTCACCGCCTGCAACCGCGACGACATGATGCGCAGTAAGATCAAGCGCATCGAATTCTTCATCGGCGGGTACATTCTGTTCGGCGACAAAGACCGTGCGCCGGAGCTTGAACGCCTCATTGCAAAGGGTACTGAAAACAGGAACCGTTAAAACGATGGTATCTGCCATTGTCCTCTCCGCGGGTTCAAGCGGCGACGCAAGGCTGCGCCGCCGGTGGGATCATTATGCCTTCTTTTTCGAGAACTTGGGCTTAGGGCCGCTGCCGCCCTTGCCCTCGAACTTCGGCTTGCCCGGCTTCTTGCCCCAAGGCTTCGAGTCGCGTCGCTCGTCGCTCCCGCCCTCGCCGCGGGCTTCCTTGCGGAAATTGCCTTTGGGGCGCTCATCCGTGAATTCACGACGCTCGCCAAAGGCCTTCTTGCCGGCATAGGGTTTTGCGGCGGCAGGTTTGCTGAATTCAGGCGTGCCGTTCAGCGGCGTCACGCGGATGCCGCGCTCCATCGTCTTGTTTGGACCGATCGACTGCAGGAAGCTGTCGGCGCTGGCCGCGGAAATCTCGACGTAGGTTTCCTCGGGCTGCATCTTGATCGCGCCGATCTCGCGCTTGGTCAGATTGCCGTTCCGACAAAGCATCGGGATCAACCATCGCGGCTCTGCATTCTGCTTGCGACCGACCGAAATCGAAAACCAGACGCTCGCGCCGAAGTCGTCGCGCGGACCTTTCTGATAAGGCTCCCGTAAACTCTCGGCATGCTCGCGGCGCTTGCCGCCACGGCTGTCCTGGACCGAGACCTCGATGAGATCCTCCGGCGCGGACTGGTTCGAACGATAGAGGTTGACGAAGGCAGCAGCGAGCTTTTCGGCGCCATGCGTATCGAGAAGCCGCTTGACCAGGTCCTGGGCTTCCTCGCTCGAGGCTTCATCAAAGATGGGGTCGGCAAGCAGACGGACTTCGTCACGTGCTGTGACCTCCTCCGCTGACGGTGGACGAGCCCAGGCGGCCGAGATGCCGGCGTTGTCGAGAAGACGCTCTGCCTTGCGGCGGAGGTTCAGCGGCACGATCAGCGCGCTGACGCCCTTGCGGCCGGCGCGACCGGTGCGGCCGCTGCGATGAAGCAGGGTTTCGGGATTGGTCGGCAGGTCGGCATGAATAACAAGGTCAAGACCCGGCAGGTCGATACCGCGGGCGGCGACATCCGTTGCGATGCAGACCCGGGCGCGTCCATCCCGCATTGCCTGCAGCGCATGGCTGCGCTCGTTCTGCGTCAGCTCGCCCGACAAGGCGACGACGTTGAAGTTGCGATTGTGAAAGCGGGCCGTCAGATGGTTCACCGCCGCGCGCGTCGAACAGAATACGATGGCGTTGGTCGCTTCGTAGTAGCGCAGGACATTGATGATCGCGTTCTCGCGGTCGCTCGGCGACACGACAAGAGCCCGGTATTCGATGTCGCCGTGCTGCTTTTCCTCGGTGGCCGTTGCGATCCGGACAGCGTTCTTCTGATAGCTCTTCGCGAGTTTCGCGATGGCTGCCGGAACCGTCGCCGAGAACATCAGCGTGCGACGGTCATCGGGGGAGGAATCCAGAATGAACTCCAGATCTTCGCGGAAGCCGAGATCGAGCATTTCATCGGCTTCATCAAGTACAACAGCCTTGAGGCCGGAAATGTCGAGCGCATTGCGCCTGATATGATCGCAGAGGCGACCGGGAGTGCCGACAACGATATGGGAGCCACGCTCCAGCGCACGGCGCTCGCTGCGGATGTCCATGCCGCCGACGCAGCTGACAATCAGCGCGCCCGTCGCTTCATAAAGCCATTCGAGTTCGCGCTTGACCTGCAGCGCGAGTTCGCGGGTCGGTGCGATCACAAGAGCCAGCGGTTCGGCTGCAGGGCCAAAGCGTTCCGCGTCCTCGAGCAGCGTCGGCGCCAGCGCGAGGCCGAAGGCTACGGTCTTGCCGGAGCCGGTCTGGGCCGAAACGAGGGCGTCCGACGCGGCGAGCGCCGGGTCGAGCATGGACTTTTGAACCGGCGTCAGCTCGGTGTAACCGCGCTTCACCAACGCCTTGGCGATCGCCGGAACGACGCCGTTAAAATCTGTCATGTTGTCTATCTTTCGGAAGTCTCACGCGCATGTTGCGCCCTGGCCGGCAATTGCCGGTGGAGAAGTTGGCCGTTCCTACTTGGTCAGGCGGCAAATGTCAAAGCGGATGTCCCTGCCATAGCCACACGTCGATGCCTTCGCTTCTGCCACGAATGCGTGCTTTTGCAGGGCCCTCGAGCCGGCCGGCGCGAAGCGGCGCGCTATCGGCGCCTGCCGCCTTCATCAGTGCGGCGCTCAACGCCAGTTCGACACCACGCTCTGCCGCGACCTCCATCAGGCGGCTGGCGACATTCACGGTGTCACCGGTTGCGGTAATCTGCTGGCGGCTGCCGGTTCCTAGGCGCGAGGCAACGACCGGACCGCAATGAGCTCCAACCTTGAAACCAGTCTTTCGGCCGCTCAGCGCGGGATGTATTGCAAGCCAGGGACGCATTCGCCCGCACAGGCGAACGGCGCACGCGGCGGCTCGCGCGGCATCGTCATCGGCCGGTTGCGGCAAGCCGAAAAGAATCATCGCTCCATCACCCATGAAGCTGGTGACCGCGCCGCCGTGCGAGCGCGCCTCTTCGTCGACCAGTTCAAAAAAGTCGCTGAGAACTTCGCGGACATTCGTCGCGCCGATTGCTTCGCTCAAGCCCGTGAAGCCGGAGAGGTCGATGAAGACGACTGCGGCGTCTTGCCGGACCGGCTTTGCGAGAAAGTTGGGATCGCGGGCGAGCCACTCTCCCAGGCCCGGGGCCTCGATGCGCTGCAGGAGATCGCTTTGCGCCGCAAAGTGTGCGGCCTGGCGACGATCCATCCAGATCTCGGCGGCGCCGAAAAGCAGCACGGGTGGCAGCGCCGCTGCGATTGGCAAGGCCGCACTGAACCAATAGCCGTGCGCGAAGGCGACAACGTTCAGGGCGGCCCATGCGAGGGCCGCCGACGCAATGATAGCGTAGCCGATGGCGCTGCGTCGCCACGCAAGCAGGCTGATCAATAGCACCGGCAGACCCACCGCGATCAGCGAATCGAGCAGGCGCACATTGCGGTCCCTGATGATGCCGTCGCCGGCAATCAGATGCGTCGCTGCCGTCGCCATCACCTCGACGCCCGGCAATACCGGATCGAATGGGGTTGGGAAGACGTCGCCACCGCCCGTCACCGTGGAGCCGATCACGACGATCTTGTCCTCTATTGCCTTGGCGGGGAGTTTGCCGGCCAGCACATCCGCCGCGCTGAAAGTTGGAATGGCGCCGCGTGGACCATAGAAGGTGATCGGCAGGCGCTGCCCGTCGTCGGTCGGCAGATGCCGGTCGCCGAGTGCAAGTCCGCCAGGCGAGAATGCCGGATTGATACCCAGTGCAAGTGACGCCACCCGCAACGGAAATGAGGCATCGACTCGTGCGCCGCCACGCGAGATCAGCGGAATGAAACGCGGTGTGCCCGACTCGTCGGTGGCGACGTTGACGACGCCAATGGCAGCAACGTCGGAAAAGCGACTTAGAGGCAACAGCATCTGGCTGGCTGCCGGTATCGCTGCCAGCGGATCATTGGCGTCACGATCGACCGCCTGTGTGTCTTTCGGGAAGACGCCGGCGGCGGCGATCACGCTGGGGCTCTGATGGAGAGCCAAGGCAAGCGCCGCATCTCCCTCTTCTGGTCCGGGATCAACCAGCAAAAGATCAAGTGCGATGACCTTCGGTTTCAAGGCGCCGACGGCGGCAACCACGCGGGCAAGTGTTGCCCGATTGAGAGGATAGCCGTTGTCGACGGCAGTCTGGTCGTCAATCGCAACAATGCTGGTAATCGGCGGAGGCTCCTTTGCGCCGATTACCGTGCTTCGCACGTCAGTAAGGGAAGCTTCGAGGCGGTCGAGGAAACTCATGCTTCCCGAAAGATGCATATAGCCGAGGAGGCCGCCCCAGAGCGCGGAGAGCAGCAGTGCAATCGTGACCAGGAGCCGTCTGCCCTGCATCGGCGTTATTGGCCGAGCCGCGCGAGCAGGGCCGCACTGCGGGCCGGCGGCCATCGGCGGACGGCGAGTGGCGCGCTTCCTGGCGCGACATCAACACCCTCGCCTACATTCAGCACGACGCGTGCTGCTGCTCCTGCCGAAGGACGGCCGACCGCTACGCGTCCGCGTACGACTAAGACAGAGGTCGTGCTGTTCTTGACATCGACAGCCCAACGTGTGCCGCGGACGGCGGCAATTGCCTGTGGTGTGACGACCTCGAATCCGTCCGGGTGCCGCGCCCGGTCGACATCGACGAGCACGGCCTTGTTGCGCAACGAGACCGTGTCCGGTCGCCCGTCGTGATTGCGGTCGACGACGTTGAAGCGAGCCCCAGCCTCGGCGGTGATTGTCACGCCATCCGCGCACCGCATGATCTGTCGCGCCGTTCCCGCCACGCGCGCCATCGTGCATCCGTTCGCTTGCGCAAGTGCCGGATCTGAGCTGAATAGACAGGCAGCGCTTGCCCACGCGGCCAGCGCCAGGAGCATTCTGGAGTTCACAAGCATATTCGTCCCCTACCTGAATGCATGGCCGGACAGCCCGGGCGTGCGACGGCATCATACGCTGATAGCTGCAGCACGCATGTCAAAACGTCAACGCCTATCCGACATTGTCTATGTCTTAAGCGGTCTTTCGATTGCCGGTCCAGTATAGCGCGCCCTCGGGCGAATAAGGTGGCCGCTCTCGATCTGCTCCATGGCATGAGCGAGCCACCCGACGGTTCGCGCGAGCGCGAAAATCACGAGGGGCGCATTATCGGGAAGATCGAAGGCGGCGCTCATGGCTGTCAGCGCGAAATCGATGTTGACGCCTTCCCCGATGATCTCTTGTCCCGCGGTCGCCAGTTCGGCGTAGCTCGGTGGCAAGGCGAACTGAGCCATCAGCGCCTTTGCCCTGGTGTCTCCATCCGGATACAGAGGATGGCCGAACGCCGGCAGCGGTCTTCCCTGTGTCAACGCCTGCCGTATTGCTTGACTGGCATCGAGCGCTTCGACCTCTGCGATCAACGAGGCGACGCCCTGCCAGGCGCCACCGTGGAGCGGTCCGCTCAAGGTCGATAGGCCCGACAGGACCGCGGCCGATAGCGTTGCGCCTGAAGAAGCAGCCACTCGCGAGGCAAAGGTCGACGCGTTGAGTTCGTGATCGGCAAGGAGCGCAAGTGCGCGCCTGATGCAATCGGCGGCTTCTGGCCTGGACCAGCTGGTGGCGAGGCGCAGATGCAATGGGGAAGCCGCCGCATCTGGAGCAAGGGCACTGGCCACGGTCGAAAGAATGCTGTTTGCTTCGGCTTGCAGTACCTTGGGCGCCCTTCCGAGAGTCGGTAAGTCGTGGGTCACGCGCTGTGCGAGCAAAACAAATGCCCGCTCTAACGACGGTGTCGTTTCAGAAGCCTCGCCTGTTGCGGCTGCAATCGGTCCGGACTTCCACAGAAGTGCCGCGGTCTCCTCGAGCGTCGCATGTTCCGCCCAAGTCGCCGCATCACGGCCGCGATAGTAGAGTCGGCCCTCCAGGATGGTGGAAATGGCAGATGGCAACACGGGATCGCCCCATTGGATAGCGTCTGCCGCAACTGTCTCGGTCTTTCGCCGGCCAGCGTGACGTTCGGCAAGCCGCATGACGTCGGCGGCATTGTAAAGACTTCGCCGTGGATCGCTGGCATCTGCTTTGGCCCGGATACGGCCGCGACTCACATTGGCGTACAGCGTTTGTGGCTTGGTTCCGAGTTTTTCGAGCGCCTGCTCGGCTGTCAGCCAAGACATTTCGTCCTCTTTACATTGATCAATTGCATCAAGATTGACGTCAATCAATCTAAGCTTGATCCTGTTGCACGTAAAGGAGAAAACACCATGAAAAACGGTTTGGAAGATGTTATCGCAGCGGAAACGCGCCTCTCCGATGTCGACGGCGAAGCGGGCCGCCTGATCATCCGTGGCGTGTCGCTCGATCATCTCGTATCGACAGCAACCTATGAAAGTGTTGCCGCGCTGTTGCTCGACGGCCTGACGGAACGGCATTTTGGTCCTGCAGAACTCGGCGATTGGTTGGGTGAAATGCGGGTGCGCATATTTGCCCATGTGGCGGCCCTCCAATCGGACCTGCTGGCCTTGCCGCCAGTGGACGCGATGCGCGTTCTCATCGCTCGCCTGCCAGATGGCGAGGACTTCGAAGCGGCGCTTCGATTGCTGGCAGCGCCCGCAGTTTTCCTGCCGGCGATACTCCGTCTGCAGGCCGGCAACGAACCCGTGGCCCCGGACGCTTCGCTACCCCAGGCAGCCGACATCCTGCGCATGCTCACAGGCAGGATGCCGAGTGCGGAGCAGAAGGCTGCTCTCGACGCCTATCTTGTGACCATTTCCGACCATGGCTTGAACGCCTCGACCTTCGCTTCGCGCGTCATCGCCTCGACGCGGGCCGGCCTCACTTCATCAGTGCTCGCGGCGATAAGTGCGCTTAAAGGACCTTTGCATGGCGGCGCGCCGGGGCCTGTGCTCGATATGTTCGATGAGATCGGAGTCAGCGAGAATGCGCGCGGGTGGCTCGGTCGAGCATTGGATCGCGGCGAACGCCTGATGGGCTTCGGTCACCGCATTTACCGGGTGCGTGATCCGCGCGCCGATGCATTGAAGAAGGCGCTGCGACCGCTCGTCTTGGCTGGGCAGGTCGATCGCCAGCGCGTGGAGCTCTCGGAAGCCGTCGAACGTGCGGCGCTTGCTGTCCTGAGGGAGCGCAAGCCAGACCGGCCGCTGGACGTCAACGTCGAGTTCTACACCGCCTTATTGCTCGATGCACTGGGCTTTCCGCGCGAATCATTCACCGGCGTATTCGCGATCGGCCGGACCGTGGGGTGGATCGCGCATGCGCGCGAGCAGGCGCTGGAAGGCAGATTGATCCGTCCTCGGTCGATCTATGTCGGGCCGGTGCCGCAGGCGGCGTGAGCATCGACAATAAGAAGAACCGGCGGTCCCAGCCGCCGGCATATCGTTTATAGTGGGTCTCGGTGCGGGGAAGCCTCTAACCGCTGAGATAGGCCGCAAATTGCTAAGTGTCTCTCGGCAATTAAAAAGGCCGCCTCGTTGAGGCGACCGCCTCGTTGAGGCGGCCTCTTGAAGGTCAGACCAGGCGGCTCTGTTCGGTTGCGGCTTCGATGAAGCTTGCGAAGAGCGGATGCGGGTCGAGAGGACGGCTCTTCAGTTCCGGATGGTACTGAACGCCGATGAACCAGGGATGCTCAGCATACTCGATCGTCTCGGGCAGTACACCGTCCGGTGACATTCCCGAAAAGACGAGACCGCAGTCTTCCAAACGGTCCTTGTAGTCGATGTTGACTTCGTAGCGATGGCGATGGCGCTCGGAAATATCGGTCGAACCGTAGATCTCCGAGATCTTCGTATCCTTCTTCAACGCAGCCTTGTAGGCGCCGAGGCGCATCGTGCCGCCGAGATCGCCCGCTTCCGTGCGCTTCTGCAGCTCATTGCCCTTCACCCATTCGGTCATCAGGCCGACAACGGGCTCCTTCGTCGGGCCGAACTCGGTCGACGAGGCGCTTTCCACGCCGGCAAGGTTGCGGGCGGCTTCAATGACGGCCATCTGCATGCCAAAGCAGATCCCGAAATACGGTACCTTCCGTTCGCGTGCGAAGCGGGCCGCATGGATCTTGCCTTCCGAGCCGCGCTCGCCGAACCCGCCGGGAACGAGGATGCCATGGACCTTCTCGAGATACGGCGCCGGGTCTTCCTTTTCGAAGACCTCAGATTCGATCCATTCCAGGTTGACCTTGACGCGATTGGCAATGCCGCCGTGATGCAGCGCTTCGATCAGCGACTTGTAGGCATCCTTGAGGCCGGTGTACTTGCCGACGATGGCAATCGTGACCTCGCCCTCAGGCGTGCGGATGCGGTTGCAGACCTCTTCCCATTGGTCAAGGCGGGGCTTAGGTGCCGGCTCGATGCCGAAGGCTGCCAGCACTTCGTTGTCGAGCCCTTCCTTGTGGTAGGCCATCGGGACGTCGTAGATGTTGGCGACGTCGAGCGCCTGGATCACCGCGGACGGACGGACGTTGCAGAAGAGCGACAGCTTGCGGCGTTCCGCTTCCGGAATTTCGCGGTCGGCGCGCACCAGCAGGATGTCCGGATGAATGCCGAGCGCCTGCAGTTCCTTGACGGAGTGCTGGGTTGGCTTGGTCTTCAGTTCGCCGGCAGCCGGAATATACGGCATCAGCGTCAGGTGGACGTAGATCGCAGTGCCGCGCGGCAGGTCGTTGCCGAGCTGGCGGATCGCTTCCATGAACGGCATCGCCTCGATATCGCCGACCGTGCCGCCGATCTCGCAGATGACGAAGTCGTAGTCGCCGTTGCCTTCGGTGACGAAGTCCTTGATCTCGTTGGTGACGTGCGGAATGACCTGAACGGTCGCGCCGAGATAGTCGCCGCGGCGTTCCTTGTCGATGATGTTCTTGTAGATGCGTCCGGTGGTGATGTTGTCGGTCTTGGTCGCCGAACGCCCGGTAAAGCGCTCGTAGTGGCCGAGATCGAGATCCGTTTCGGCACCGTCATCGGTGACGAAGACTTCGCCGTGCTGGGTCGGGCTCATGGTGCCCGGGTCCACGTTCAGATAGGGGTCGAGTTTGCGAAGCCGCACCCGATAACCACGGGCCTGCAGCAACGCTCCGAGAGCCGCGGCCGCAATTCCTTTACCGAGAGAGGAAACCACGCCGCCAGTGATAAATACGTATCGCGCCATGGGAGTCACCGGATACCTTTTCAAAAACGATTCCACCAGCCCAAAAATTCTTTTCCAGAACTTTTGGTGCCAGCGCGGAATCTGAACAAAAGAAAACCGGCAGACCCGAGGGCCTGCCGGCGGTTGATGCTGTGTGCCGCTTACTGTCCGCTTGGGACGGTGGCGGGCGCCGGAGCGGAAGGCGTAGCCGCCTGCGGTGCTGCCGGAGCAGTTTGAGTAGACGGAGCCGTTTCGGCAGGTGCCGGTGCGGCCGGAGCAGTTGCTGCCGGAGCCGCCGGCGCGGTTGCTGCCGGAGCCGGAGCGGTCTCACCGCCGGTCGGAACGCCGTTGTTGTTCTGCGCGGCCGGTGCAGCCGGAGCGGCATTGCCGTTCTGGCCGCCGAGCGAGTCGAGAATACCCTTGCCCTCACCGCTCGTCGCCGGAATACGGTTCAGAATATCCGTCGGACGGCTTTCATAGCGGTTGAGAATGCCGAGGCCGAGCGACGTGATGAAGAACAGCGTCGCCAGGATCGCGGTCGTGCGCGTCAGCGCATTGGCCGTGCCACGGGCAGACATGAAGCCCGAGCCGCCGCCGATGCCGAGGCCGCCGCCTTCCGAGCGCTGAATGAGCACGACGCCGACAAGCGCCAGCACGATCATGAGATGGATGACAATCAAAACGGTCTGCATGGGTCCAGTCCTGCCCACGCGCGCGGCGGGCATAAAGTAAAATTCTGGCGCTCTTTACATGAGGTGATCCGCTATTCCAAGCCCTTAGGCTCGGAATATACACGGCTCTAAGCAACCAGCGCTCCGTATGCGCCGTAGATGGCGAGGAAATCGGCCGCTTTCAAGCTTGCACCGCCGATCAGTGCGCCATCGACATTCGCGACGCCCATCAACTCCCTTGCATTGCTTGGCTTGACCGAGCCGCCATAGAGGATGCGGATCTTCTTGCCAGCCGCCCCGAAGCGGGCGACGAGCTCGGAACGCATGAAGGCGTGCGCCTTCTCTACGTCTTCCACGGTTGGGGTAACGCCGGTGCCGATCGCCCAGACGGGCTCGTAGGCAATGACGGCATTCTCCGGCGTCGCGCTATCCGGCACCGAGGCGGAAAGCTGACGCTTGATGATGTCGAGGGTCTGGCCTGCCTTGCGTTCGTCCGCCGTTTCGCCGATGCACACGATTGCCGTCAGGTCGGCCGCGAACGCAGCCTCCGCTTTGGCGCGAACAAGATGGTCGGTCTCGGCATGGTCGGTGCGACGCTCCGAATGTCCGACGATCACGTAAGTGCCGAAGCAGTCTGCGATCATTTCGGCCGAAATATCGCCGGTGTGGGCGCCCGAGGGCTTCTGGTGGCAGTCCTGTGCGCCGATCGCCAGCGGGCTGTCGGTGCAGAGCGCAGTGGCGACATAAAGCAACGTTGCCGGAGGGCAGATCAGCGCCTCCACCTTATCGGAAAGTGGCCCCTGAACACCTTCGGCGATTGCCTTGATTTGGTCGAGGGAGGCACGCGTGCCGTTCATTTTCCAGTTTCCCGCCACAAGCGGACGCACGTCAGGTGTCATGCCAGCCTTCCCATCTTCCACGTATCGTGGGGCCTTAGCAAAAGCGGGGATCAATGAAAAGGTTTGGGCACCTTCCCTAACGGAAATAACGGCCTTTTGTCGCGCAAATGCTTAAAATTCGGAGCCCATGTTGCTGAAAATCATAGACCAGGCGGCCGCCATGACGCTCGCCCGGCGGTCAGGCGACTTAGGCTGTCGTCACGAACCCAATATCCAGTTCAGCGTGCGGCGCCAGTCGATCATCCGGATCGGTGTTCCGTGATTTCCCGTCTGATAGAGCGTGAAATGTGCAGGGTAATCCCCCTTCAGCAGTTTTTCGAAGAGTGCCTGCTGGTCTGTCGCTGCATAGACCGGATCCCGGCTGCCATGCGCGAACCAAAGCGGCAGTTTGGCCTTGAAGGACGGGCTCTTGCTGAAGTCCGGATCGGTAACACCGCTGAGGATCACCATTCCCTTGAGGGCTTTCACGCTCGCGGGGTCACGGCTCAAGCCCCAGCAGACCTGGCTGCCCATCGACGCACACGCCAGAATGACCGGCTTGCCGGGCGACTGCTGGGAAGCGTAGCGGATCAGCCCTTTGATCGCGGCGACGCCATCGCTGTCGAAGCTCTTGACCGTCGGGGAATAATAGACACCGCCATTGCCGGCGACCAGGTTTTTCAGGCGATTGAAGTTGCCCCCGAAACTGTAGTCGTTCACGCCCAGGCGCCGGTCGCCGTTACGACCGTGAATGAAAATGACCGTAAATGCCGCTCCCGAGCTTTGTCCCACCCTGGTGACGTCGAGTCTTTGCGAACCAAGCTGCAAGGTCTCGTCCGACTGCTGCCTTTTGACGCCGAGAGACACGTATTTTTGTTGGGCGCGCTTTTGGGGTATCTGATCGCGGCCGTTGATGTCCCGCATCTCGTCGTATTCGATGACGTCAAGGGCGCCATTATCGCTCGTCCGCAGCACATTTTGTGTGGAGAAGAGCTCGTCCTTAAAGGGCGGCAGGCTCTCGGCCGCTCGGCCGCTTGCCGTCGTCGTCAGGAAAAAGGCCGCAATTGCGGTAATAATGGTGCAATGACTTGTGGACATTCGCATGAGCATGGTTCCCTGAGCCTTCTGGCCGCTTGCCATTCCACGCCCGCCAACGCAAACCACTTCCTAAGGAAGTCCGCCTGATCGGGCGGCGTCGCGTAACGAGGCGCTTTCTGGCAGAATCTGCCTGATTCGCAAACGTGACATCAAATGCGGTGATTTTGGGTCAGGCTTGGCGTAAGGCCCCTGCCCGACAGGATAAAGATCTGAACGGCCCCATGGACGATAGCAACGACCTCTTTTCCGGACTGCCCCTGACACCGAAGCAGGAGGAAGCTCCAAAGTCTGCCGAGCCACAAAAGGCCGCACCCGCTAAGGCTGCTGTCCCCGCCCTGCGTCCGGCGCCCGTGAACTCGACCTCGGAAGACTACGGCGCGTCCTCGATCCGCGTTCTCGAGGGTCTTGAACCCGTCCGCATGCGGCCGGGCATGTATATCGGCGGCACCGACGAAAAGGCTCTTCACCATCTCTTCGCCGAAGTCATCGACAATTCGATGGACGAAGCTGTCGCCGGCCACGCCAACTTCATTGAGGTTCACCTTGACCTGCAGGGCTACTTGACGGTCAGCGACAATGGCCGCGGTATCCCCGTCGAGAATCACCCGCAAGTTCCCGGGAAGTCGACCCTTGAAGTCATCATGACGAAGCTGCACGCGGGCGGCAAGTTCGACGGCAAGGCATATGAGACGTCAGGTGGTCTGCACGGCGTCGGCGTTTCCGTCGTCAATGCGCTTTCCGACGTGCTGGAAGTCGAGGTTGCGCGCAATCGGAAGCTATATCGTCAGCGCTTTTCCCGCGGTTTGCCCCAGGGCGAACTGGAAGAACTCGGCGACGTCCACAATCGTCGTGGCACGCGAGTCCGCTTTCACCCCGATCCGCAGATCTTTGGCGAGCACGCGAAGTTCGATGCCGGGCGTGTGTTCCGTATGGCACGCTCCAAGGCTTACCTCTTTGGCGGCGTCGAAATCCGCTGGAGTTGCGAGGAAGGCGTTCTGCCGCAAGGCTCGGAGATACCTGACAAGGCGGTCTTCCACTTCCCCGGCGGCCTGAAGGATTACCTGCAGGCGACGATGGGCAAGGAATTCACCGTTACCCGCGAGATATTCGCAGGGAAAACCGAGAAGACCAGTGGTCATGGCTCCCTGGAGTGGGCGATCACCTGGTACGGCGGCGATCCCCAGGTCCACTCCTACTGCAACACGATCCCGACGCCCGAAGGCGGCACGCACGAGGCGGGCCTGCGCATCGCGCTGACCAAGGGCCTGAAGAATTACGCCGAACTGACGCAGAACAAGCGCGCTGCCCAGATCACCACCGATGACGTGATGATCTCCGCCGTCGGCATGCTCTCGGTCTTCATCCGCGAGCCGGAATTCGTCGGCCAGACGAAGGACAAGCTCGCCACGGTCGAAGCCCAGCGGATCGTTGAAAACGCACTCCGCGACCCCTTTGACCACTACCTTGCCGACAATCCGAACGAGGCAGCCAAGCTGCTCGACTGGGTTATAGAGCGTGCGGAAGAACGCCTGCGCCGTCGCAAGGAAAAGGAAGTCAACCGCAAGACCGCCGTGCGCAAGTTGCGCCTGCCCGGCAAGCTAGCCGATTGCGCACAGAACACCGCCCAGGGTGCCGAACTCTTCATCGTCGAAGGTGACTCGGCAGGTGGCTCGGCCAAGCAGGCTCGCAATCGTGCCAACCAGGCGATCCTCCCACTGCGCGGCAAAATCCTCAACGTCGCCAGTGCCGGTCGCGAAAAGCTTGGCGCCAACCAGCAGCTCGCCGATCTCGTTCAGGCGCTCGGTTGCGGTACGCGCTCGAAGTATCGTGAGGAAGACCTTCGCTACGAACGCATCATCGTCATGACCGATGCCGACGTCGACGGTGCCCACATTGCCTCGCTACTGATCACGTTCTTCTATCAGGAAATGCCGGAGCTGGTCCGTGGCGGTCACCTCTTCCTGGCCGTACCGCCGCTCTACAAGATCACCCAGGGCGCGAAGTCCGCTTACGCCCGCGACGATGCGCACCGCGCCGAGCTGATGGAGACCGAGTTCAAGGGCAAGGCGAAAGTCGAAATCAGCCGTTTCAAAGGCCTCGGCGAAATGCTGCCGGCGCAGCTCAAAGAAACCACCATGGACCCAGGCAAGCGCACGCTGTTGCGCGTGATTATCGACGAGGTGGATTTCGAGGGTACGCGCACGGCGGTCGACGACCTGATGGGAACGAAGCCGGAAGCGCGCTTCCGGTTCATTCAGGATCGCGCCGCCTTTGCGGAAAACCTCGATATCTGAACCGGCCAGTCGAGGCGCACCGTAATTTCCGTCTTCACGGAGTTGGCAAGAAAGCACAACTCGTGCGCTTCGTGGTGGAGTTTCTGTTCGATCTCTCGGTTCGGCCGGTCGCCGGCATAGGTAACCTGCGGTCGAAGCTCCACGCGGCTCACCATTGTCCTGCCCTGCACAGTTTCCATAAAGCCTGTTGCCGCATCGACATAGCTATCGACCAGGATGCGCTTCTTTGAGGCCAGCCAGAGATAGAAGAGCATGTGGCAGCTCGACAGTGCTGCAACGTATGCCTCTTCCGGATCAACATTCTCGGCAAGCGCATACGGCAACGGCACATTGTGCGGCGAAGCGGAGGCAGCGACGGTGGCGCCGCCATCAAAGCTCCATCTGTGCCCGCGGCTATAGCGTCCGTCGATAAAACTTGCTGCGCCCCGCTCCCATGCGACCTCCGCGGAAAACGTCGTCATCTTTCATTCTCCCTCGTGCGTCAGACGTGCTGTTGTCATCTGCAAATGTTCCGACAAGGACTTCAGTGCCGCAGCCTCGTCGCGATGCGCGCACGCGTCTATGATGGCGCGATGCTCGGCGTGGAGGATCACACGCTCGTTGGAGCCTTTTGGCTGCCTCAGATAGGCACGACACGATTCACGCCGCAGTTCGTCGATCATGGACAGAAGGCGGCGATTGCCACATCGCCCGTAGAGCGTTCGATGAAAGGCGACATCCAGCTCCTCCAGCGTGGCCGGATCATCCTCTTCGATCAGATCTTCATTGAGACGGCGCGCCTTGCGCAGGTCGCTGTCGCCGAGCAGCGGCAGCGCAGCGCGCAGCGCCATGCTCTCCAAGGCTGCGCGGATCTCGGCGAGTTCACGTGCTTGCTCTTCCGTCAAACCGGCGACGGCCAGGCTTCGGTCAGGCCGCCGGTCGAGCAGGCCTGACGCTAGCAACCGATCTAGCGCCTGGCGTACCGGCTGGCGGCTCACGCCAAACCGCTCTGCCAGGAGCTCTTGTTTCAGGACGGTCCCTGGCGGCAGGCTCCCGCCTTCTATTTCGCGCCGCAGCGCTGTTGCAATCAGGTTTGTATCCATGGATCCAAAGTAAACGCGCAAGTGTATTTTGGCAACGCTGTGGCAGGATTTCTGTCATATTGATTGCGAAGAATAGCGTTAGGGAGCGTAGTATGGATCGCCGGTGGTCTCACGGGCGCCAGTCGATGACATGAATCGGTCATTGTGCTTGCGCCCGAGGGACGCATGGCCCATATCCATAGCCAAAACAGGGGAAAAGAACGACGTGAGCCTTCCGAACAACAACATCCAGCGAGAGCCGCGATGGCTCGGCCCCTCAGGCCCAGCCCGCACGCCGTTAATTCCCTCCATCTCCGCGGCGCGCTGGCTGCTCGTGCTTGTTGTCGCGGCTGGCGTCTACTTCTTCTACGGCTTTGCTGTCCCGGTTCTCGCCGCCCTTGTCATCGGCTTTGCAAGCTGGCCGCTGTATCGCCGGCTTCTCAGCCGTGTCGGTGGAAACACAACGGTCGCCGCCACCATCGCCATTCTGATGATCGTGACGTTTCTCGTGTTGCCGATCTTTTTCGCCGTCACCTATACGACAGGTGAGGTGCGCGAATGGGTGGCCTGGGCCGTGCACGCAAACAGGTCCGGTGCGCCAACCCCGCAGTGGATCATCGCCCTGCCTTTTGCCGGTCCGTATCTCGATGAACTGTGGACCAGATATATCGGCAGCCCCGGTGCCATGGGTGAGCTAATCCAGGCTGTGAGCGGCGCCCATATCGGCAACATCTATCGGGCGATTCTGGCAGCTGGCGGTGGCGCCTTCCACCTGCTCCTCACGCTGCTCTTCATGTTGATCGCGCTGTTCTTCGTCTACCGCGATGGTTCCTCCTTCTCGCAGCAGATCGATATGCTCGGCGAACGCATTCTTCCGAACCGCTGGGAGCGAATTTCCCGCGTCGTTCCGGCAACCATCAGCTCGACTGTCATGGGCATGACGCTGATCGCGATCGGCGAAGGCATCGTGCTCGGCGTCGCTTATTGGATCGCCGGTGTCCCCTCGCCCGTCACGCTCGGCGTCCTGACCGGTATCATGGCCCTGATACCCGGTGGTGCCCCGCTGTCCTTTACCCTGGTGTCTGTCTACCTGCTCGCCAGTGGCTCACATATCGCAGGCATCGGCCTTTTCGTTTGGGGAACGGTCGAGCTGTTCATTGTCGACAAGACACTTCGTCCGAAGCTTGTTGGCGGTCCCATCAAGCTGCCATTCCTGCCGACCTTCTTCGGCCTTGTCGGCGGCGTGAAAACCATGGGCTTTCTCGGCCTCTTCATCGGGCCGGTGCTGATGGCCCTCATTGTGGCGATCTGGCGCGAATGGATGCACGAGGTCCGGAGTGCCGAAACCGGCCCGAACGTCATGATCGACGAGCAGGCCCCGCCGGCGTCTCGCGCGGCCGAATGATCAGGGCAGCCGCTTTTCCATGAACAGGCTAAGTGGGTCTGGCAGGTAGCTGCCAAACGCTTCGATTTCGCCATAGCCGTACTTTCGGTAGAGAGCGATCGCTTCTGGCTGGTAAATGCCGGTTTCAAGACGGACGGCTTGGAGCTTCTTTTCAGCGGCCGTCGTTTCGAGTGCGTCCATCAGCTTGCTTGCCACTTTCAAGCCGCGGGCGCCGGGATCGACGAACATCCGCTTGATCTCCGCCGTTCCGTCGCCAGCCTCGACCAGTGCACAGCAGCCAACGATCGCACCCTCGTTGCGGGCGACGAAGAAGCTGACGGCCGGCTTCTCCAGGGTCGATACATCGACGAGGTGATTGCTTTCTGGCGGATACAGAGACTGGGCATAGGCGTCGGACATGTCGAGCAAGCGGAGCACGCCGTCTTGGCGCGGTGTTTCCAATGCAATCGTAATGGACACGGGTTTTTCCTGTCTTGTGGCGCCCGCGTAAAAAATGTTGGGGCGCCTTCATTCTGTTGGAATTTCAGCATCTAAGAGGCGAAGGTTCAATATTCAAAAGGCGATATTATGCAAGTGTTGCTGGTTGCAATGACGATCCTAGGCTGCAACGACTCGGTCACACAATGCAACTATCTCACCACGGTTGAGCAGAAATGGCAGACCGTCGCCATGTGCGACGCCGATTCGGAAAGGCAGCTGAAGCGCTATACGAATGTCAGCTACCCAACGGTAATTGCTGTCTGTGAGCCACCGAAGCCTGCTTCCCCAGAAGCGCCAAAGGCGGTCGTGGAAAGCGCGCCGACGCCGCCCGTTCCAGCCGAAACGCAGGGTCGATTGTCGGCCCTCGCTGACCGGGTGGCGAGTGAGGTGCGCGCGTACCTGCCGTCCGGTAGCGAAATGAAAACAGCGCCGGCTTCACCCGTCCACTTCGTCTCGGGCAGCTATTCCTGGGTGGCGAAGCGGCTGCACCGCTAGGCTGCGGCGAGCGACGTAAATTGAGCATAAGCGCGTGCATGCTGCCGCTGTTCAGCGATGTGCAGCCTTTCGATCATCTCCAGGAGTTCCTGCACGGCCCCATGCGTTGCATGCCGGCGGAACTTCTCAAGCAGCTTGCCGCAGACGTCGCCGAGCATCGTCGCTGCCAGATCTTTCGATGCGTCCCGCCACAACAGCGTCGCTTCGACGAAGATCGTGCTGATCTCGCGGGAAAGGCCGGCCGTCTCATAGAGGGCGCGCACCGCGTGCATGCGACCGGTTGCGAGAATGGAGCGAACGCGTCGCTCTTCGCAGCCAGTCAGGTTGACGATGGCGCCTGCGAAGAACTCGACCTTTCCGGAGCAAAGAGCGTGGATCAGGCACGACGGCGTTAGGTGGCCACTAACCCGTAAATGCTCGACAAGGTCTGAAATCTCGCGCGGCGTAATCTCGCCAGCAATCGACACGATGGCAGTTTCATTGGCCTCTCTGCTGATCCTGTGCAGTCGGCCGGGATCGATCGTCGCTAGCGCCAATGGCAGACCAACGAGGGCGGCGCTGACATGCTGCGTCAACAACTGACGCGCGTCCGCCGCAAGATCCCCGCGCTCCAGCAGCAGATTGCGGATTTCGCAGTGATGGCCGAGCCGCTCGGCAATTCTTTTAAGAGAGTAAGGCGCGATGGCCGCCCCGCCGTTCTCGAGAAGGCAGAGGACGGCCTCTTCTTCACCGATCTCGGCGAGCGCGGCTGAAACCGGCCGTGAAATCGTGCCGCGCGCGGCAATCAGCATTCGCGTGACGTCGCTGCCGCTGGCCGCGAGATCCACGAGGTCTGCGTCCGACAGTAAGGGTGAGCATGTGACCGCATGGCAGGCGATCTCCGGCTGATCCGCGGCCAGCGAGAGAATAACCGCTCGCGGCGCCTCCGGTGACCAAGAGATTGCTTCGGCAAGCGCCAGCCTCACCTTGGGGGATGGGTCGTCGAGCAGGAAAGTCATGGCCATCTCGGCCGCGGCGCGTTCTTCTGCTGCCATTTCGGACTGCAGATAGGCTCTGCCGAGGGCACTGGCCGCACGGGCCCTGTCTCCGGCCTTGGCGGTTTCCGCCCAACGAAGAAATGCTTCTACGATCACCCGTGTGCCCCATGCCCGAATGCGATTCTCTCGCATTCCAATCAGTGAGATCACGGTATCTTGGAAAAGTTTATGATTGGTTCACCATGTTCCTTAAGCGCTGACGGCCAACGTCAAACCTGCGGCCGGAACATTTCGAACACGTCGCTGCCTTCGCTGTAGTCCATGTAACCCATGCGGGCGACTGGCCTGGCGATCGCCATATCGAGTCGCCCATCGCGAATGATCGTCTCGTCGATGTGGATGCCGACAACCTGACCGAGGATCATGATGTTCTCGGAATTTTCACCGGTGAGTGACTTCGGCACAAGGGTCTCCGTTACTATGCATTCGAGCACGGCAAAGGCCTCGGCGACGTAGGGCGCGTCGACAAGCTCACCCTTCCTGGCGGCGAGGCCGGAAAGAGCAAACTCGTCAACGCCATAGTCGACGGCCGCAGATGAGATATTCATCTTCTCGACCAGGTTCCGGCTGACAAAGTTACAGGTGAACTCGCCGGTCTCGATCGCATTCCTCTGGCTGTGCTTTAGACCGGCGGAGGAAAACATCACGAGTTTCGGGCGGTCGGAAATCGCATTGAAGAAAGAGTACGGTGCAAGGTTGATCGAGCCGTCGCTTCCCCTGCTGCCGATCCAGCCAATCGGACGCGGCGAGACAATGGCCTTGAAGGGATCGTGCGACAGGCCATGCCGGTTCGTATCGGTGGTATAGAACATCAGTCCCCTCCGCCAACCCAGGTCACAGTCTCGGTCAGTTCCGGGCGCGGGCGCTCGACGGGCGGAAACGTCGTTGAGCCCATGTGAATGAAACCAGCGATCTTTTCACCCGACTTGACGCCCAGGAGTTCGTAGGCGCGCTCGTCATAGGCGAACCACTCCGTCAGCCAGTTGGCGACCCAGCCGTGGGCATTGGCGGCGAAGATGATGTTGAGGCAGACAGCACCAGCAGACATCAGCTGCTCCCACTCGGGAATCTTGATGTGCGGGCCGGACTTGCTGACGACGGCAACGACAACAGGAGCGCGGGTAAAGCGCGTACGCTCCACCTGGACCATTTCCTCAGACAGTTCTGGCTTGGCCTCGAGCGCGAGCTTGAGGAGCTCTTGGCCAATCCGGGCACGCTCTTCGCCGCGATAGACGATGAAGCGCCATGGCGCGAGCTTGCCGTGGTCGGGCACGCGGGAGGCCAGGCGCAAAATCTCTTCGATCTCGGCTTTGTCGGGGCCCGGCTCGCACATCTGGAAAGCGGGAATAGAGCGACGGACACCGAGATAGTCGATCAGCTTGATATCGGATTTCATGCGGGAGAGACTTCCATTTTCATGACAGCATTTGGGATGGGTCTTGAATTTGCCATCGCGTTGGTCTTGAAGTGGCCTCTGTGATTTCAGATGTCAATTGGTTCGCACGACAGATGGTTGGCATTTCGCCATATGCACGCATAAGCCTGGCCTTGGTTTTGACCGCCCTACTGCCTTTAAGTAGCCAGGCGCAGGACGCCTTCCAGACCTTCAAGCAGTTGGATACGACTGCGAAAATGCCGAAGCTGAATGCCTTCATCGCGCCGGGCACCGCCCCGCAGGGCTCGAAGCTGCGCGAGATCGCGCTCGAGGCGAAACTGACCGCCAACGGCGATCCTGTTCAGGATGGTCTCTCCTGGTATGTGTTCAGCCCGGCAGCGGGCACCGACGGAAAGCTTCCGCTGATCGCGTCCTCGCAAGGCGGCTCCGCGGATTTTCAGCTCGCGCCGGGAGACTATTTCGTCAACGTTTCTTTCGGTCGCGCCGGTGTCACGCGCAAGCTGACGGTTCCTGAAGAGGGTCAGGTCGACAAGCAGACGATGGTGCTGGAAGCCGGTGGCTTACTGCTGAACGCGGTCTCGGGAACGGACGTTCGCATTCGCCCGGATCAGCTCAGCTTCTCGATTTACTCCGCCGACGTGCGTGAGGACGGCGAGCGCGGTCTTGTCATGGCTGACGTGCCGCCAAACACCGTGGTTCGCTTGAATGCCGGAACCTACCACATCGTCTCCGAATACGGCGACACCAATGCCTCGATCCGCGCCGATATCCAGGTGGAGGCAGGCAAGCTCACGGAAGCAACGATCCAGCACAAGGCAGCACAGATCACGTTCAAGCTCGTGTCCGACGCCGGTGGGGAAGCGATCGCCGATACGGCCTGGTCGATCCTGACGGCCGCTGGCGACAGTGTCGGCGAGAGCGTCAGCGCTTTCCCGACCATGGTGCTCGCCGAAGGCGAATACTCCGCCGTCGCTCGAAACAAGGACAAGATCTACCAGCGGGATTTCAAGGTCGAAGCCGGCAAGAACACAGACGTCGAAGTTCTTATGAAGGACGTGCAACCCGAAGAACCGACAGAGGCCGCTAAAACCGTTCAGGTTCAGCCGGATCAGCAACCGCCAGCGAGTGACGGCTCGCCGAATACGCAGGCACCGCTACCTACCTACGATCAGCTCCAGGGCGGCACCGGCGCCGACGCGGACTGATCGGCCTCCTAGGGGTCCACAGACAAAGAAAAACCGCCCGGTTCTTTTAGAAACCGGGCGGTGTTGTATTCACGTGCTGGAGGCAGCTCAGGCTGCCTTTGCCTTCCTCGCTTCCGCCTTCCGGCGCACGTCCGGCGGCGTGGCTTCGAGCCCGAGGCTTGCGATTGCCTCGTCAAGCGACATCGAGGTTTGCTCCTGGCTGCCAAGACGGCGGATGTTGACCGTGCGCTCTTCCGCTTCCTTCTTCCCGCAGACGATGATGACGGGAACTTTCGTAACGGAATGCTCGCGGATCTTGTAGTTGATCTTCTCGTTACGGAAGTCGGTCTCAACGGTCAGGCCGGCGTCCCGCAGCGCTGCCGCGACTTCGGCGCCATAGCCGTCGGCCTCGGACGTGATCGTCGCGACGACGACCTGCTGCGGCGATACCCACAGCGGCAGATGTCCTGCGAAGTTCTCGATCAGGATGCCGAGGAAGCGCTCCATCGAACCGCAGATCGCGCGGTGGATCATCACCGGCTGCGTCTTTTCCGAATTGCTGTCGATGTAGAAGGCACCGAAGCGTTCCGGCAGGTTGAAGTCGACCTGCGTCGTGCCGCACTGCCATTCACGGCCGATCGCGTCCTTTAGCGTATATTCGAACTTCGGACCATAGAACGCGCCCTCGCCCGGCAGAATGCCGGTCTTGATGTTGTTCGACTGGTGTTGGATCGTGTCCAGCACGTCGGTCATCACGCTTTCGGCGCGATCCCAAAGATCATCCGAACCAACACGCTTTTCCGGGCGCGTTGAGAGCTTGATGGTGATCTCGTCGAAGCCGAAGTCCTTGTAGACCGACAGGATCAGATCGTTGATCTTCAGGCACTCGGCTGCCATCTGCTCGTCGGTGCAGAAGATGTGCGCATCGTCCTGCGTGAAGCCGCGCACACGCATCAACCCATGCAGAGCACCGGACGGCTCGTAGCGGTGAACTGTGCCGAATTCCGCAAGACGGATCGGCAGTTCGCGATAAGACTTCAAGCCATGCTTGAAGATCTGCACATGGCCGGGGCAGTTCATCGGCTTCAGCGCGAACACGCGGTCATCATCCGTATCGT
The DNA here is from genome assembly GCF_000377185.1 of Rhizobium sp. 42MFCr.1. Lineage (NCBI taxonomy): Bacteria > Pseudomonadati > Pseudomonadota > Alphaproteobacteria > Hyphomicrobiales > Rhizobiaceae > Rhizobium > Rhizobium sp. 42MFCr.1. Next base: position 329,345 of record NZ_KB897818.1, on the reverse strand, counting down.
CGCCGGCGACGGTGACCTTGAACATGTTGTCGCGGTACCAGCCCCAGTGACCGGAGGTTTCCCAGAGCGACTTGTCGAGCACCTGCGGCGCATTGACCTCCTGGTAGTCTTCGGCGAGACGACGGCGCATATAGGCGACGAGCGTCTGGAACATGCGCCATCCCTTGCCGTGCCAGAAGACAACGCCCGGACCCTCTTCCTGGAAATGGAAGAGGTCCATTTCGCGGCCGAGGCGGCGGTGATCGCGCTTCTCGGCTTCCGCGAGCACGTGCAGGTAGTTGTCGAGTTCGGCCTGTTCGGCAAATGCCGTGCCGTAGATGCGGGTCAGCATCGGATTGTTGCTGTCGCCACGCCAATAGGCGCCGGCCACCTTCATCAACTTGAACGCCGTCCCGATCTGGCCGGTCGATGCCATATGGGGGCCGCGGCAGAGGTCGAACCAGTCGCCCTGATAATAGATCTTCAGATCCTGGCCTGCCGGAATCGCATCGACGAGTTCAACCTTGTAGCTTTCGCCCTTCGCGGCGAACACTTCCTTGGCCTTCTCGCGCGCCCAGACTTCCTTGGTGAACGGCGCGTTGCGAGCAATGATCTCCTTCATCTTCTTTTCGATTTTCGGCAGATCGTCGGGTGTGAAGGGCTCGTTCTTGGCAAAGTCGTAGTAGAAGCCGTTCTCGATAACAGGGCCGATCGTGACCTGCGTGCCGGGCCAGAGCTCCTGCACGGCTTCCGCCATCACGTGGGCTGCGTCATGCCGGATCAACTCCAGCGCGCGGCCGTCGGTGCGGGTGATGATTTCAATTGCGCCTGCCGTCACCGGATCGGAAAGGTCACGGACCTGACCGTCGATAGCGATCGCTACTGCCTTCTTGGCAAGCGACTTGGAAATGGATTCTGCGACATCCTTGCCGGTTGCGCCAGCATCGTAGCTGCGCACGGAACCATCGGGAAATGTCAGGGAAACGGATTGGGACATCTAGAATTCTCCTTGTCCAGTCCCGCCAACGAATGCGGGTGGTTGCAATGAAGCGCTTCGTCCGCACGAATGCGCCGCCGCCTGATACCGAGATTTGCTGCTTGAGTAAAGAAAAAGCCAGCTTAGCCGATCATTTCGGCAAGGCCACGCACCGTGTTCCAGTTCCGCAATGTTCCGACGCCCATTCGCTTGGTCGTCAGTGCCGAGAGCAACTTCCACTCGCTCGGCTTGCCGGCAAAATCGATCCAAAGGTCGCCGGCGGTGAGTGCCATTCGCTGCTTAGGATCGGCATAAGGGCGAAGCGCCTCCATGGCAGTAGGTGGAAGCGGCCTGCGCATGACGCGCACGATCACCTGACTGCCCTCGCCGTCTGCAAAAGGATTGGACTTCGCAAGGGTCAACCAGTCGATACCTTTGCGCACGATGATATCGACCGGTTTGCCGAAACGAGCCTTGAAGGCCGCTTCCAGCTTCGCCTCGATCTCTGCGAGCAGGGCGGCATCGGCCTCGAAAACGATGTTCCCCGTCGAGACAAGTGTCCTCGGATTCTTGTACCCGATGTCCTTGGCCATGTCGCGAAGGTCGGACATCACCACGCGGCGACCGGGCGCAAGCACAATGCTGTGCAGGAGCGCGACGTAGATCATGCTTTGCAGAACTCTGCCGCGCCCTCGCCAAAATCTTCGAGTTCGTGCTTGGACGCGGCCGCATCCACATACTTGAGCGAGGCATTGGGGACGTCGAGGCGACGGCGAAACACCCGAAATGCGCCTTGCGTCATCGTTCAGCCCGCCTTGCGACCAAGCGCGAGGTAGCGCCAGGGCGTCCACCAGTGAAAGCGTTCGCCGAGCTGCTCGGGAACCGGGTCGAGCCCGCTGGTGCCGCCCGGGCCGCAGCGCGCGACGCGAAAGAGCGTCATCCATCCGCCGTTCCACAGCCCGTAACGGGCGACTGCCTCATAGCCGTATTCCGAGCAGGTCGGGATGTGGCGGCAGGAATTGCCGATGAAACCGGAGAGGGTCAACTGGTAGGCGCGAATGAAACCCATCCCCAGCACCCTGCCGGGCGTCTTCCGAAACGGGCCGGAGTAATTTCGGGAGTAGGAGCGCGTGGATCGACGCGGTGCGGCGGCGCCACCCTCGTCTTCGTCCTCATCGCGATTGATCGAACAGAATTTGCACATCGGCTATGCCGCTCAGGCCTCGATGGTTTCGCCGCGCTTGGCCTCGACCTGGCTAACCGCATCGACGACGGCGTCGAAGGTCAGCATCGTCGAGGCATGTCGTGCCTTGTAGTCCTTCACGGGGCGGAGATAACGCATGTCCTCGAAGCGGCCTTCCGGCCCCTCGCCGTCCGCCTTCAGCATTGCCAGCATGTCCTCTCGCGCCTTGCGCAACTCAGTCGCGCTGGCGCCGATCACATGGCGGGCCATGATCGAAGACGATGCCTGTCCGAGCGCGCAGGCTTTGACGTCGTGCGCGAAGGCGGTGACCGTATCGCCGTCCATCTTCAGCCAGATCTTGACCTTGGAGCCGCAAAGTTTGGAGTGCGCCTGGGCGCTGGCGTCCGCATCCGGCAAGCTGCCGATCAGCGGAATATTGCCCGCGAATTCCAGGATTTTGCTGTTGTAGATATCGTCCATCGTGGATTCCGCTCCAGAATTCATGCGGATCGGCGCCTCAAAACTCATTGTAGCACAAAAGAAAAACACAGCGTGTCGTGCCGGGAGACTTACATAAGGATGCCGTTTTCCTATATGTATGTCGTTCGAAGGCCAGAAAAATGCAATGGCCTCGGCTAAGTTTGATTGGGAAACCGTGCCGGAAGGGCAGCAAACCAAGCCCTGAAAGCCCCGGAGCCTGCCAAAGGTGCATGAATTCCCTTGAGTGGAATTGCCAGTGGCTAGTCCGAAAGACGGTCCGCCAAAGCGGATCAGGAGACTGTTACATATGGACGCCATCATCAAGAATTTTCCGCAGACCCCCGCCGATCTCGATGCGGATCGGCCCAGCCAGAAAGAAGCAGAGGATGCCGTCCGCACGCTGTTGCGTTGGGCAGGTGACGATCCGACGCGCGAAGGCCTGCTCGATACGCCAGCACGCGTGGCCAAAGCCTATCGTGAACTCTTTGCCGGCTATGATATGGACCCGGAAGATGTGCTGGGCCGTACCTTTGAAGAGGTTGCCGGCTACGACGACATGGTCCTGGTGAGGGATATTCCGTTCTTCTCTCATTGCGAACACCACATGGTTCCAATCATCGGCAAGGCCCATGTTGCCTACATGCCGGATGGCAAGGTGCTGGGCCTTTCGAAGATCGCACGCGTCGTTGAGATCTACGGTCGTCGCCTGCAAACGCAGGAAACCATGACCGCCCAGATCGCTAAGGCCATTGACGACACGCTCACTCCGCGCGGTGTAGCCGTCATGATTGAGGCCGAACACATGTGCATGGCGATGCGCGGTGTGCAAAAGCAGGGCTCGACCACATTGACGACAACATTTACCGGAACGTTCAAAACTGAGCCGGCTGATCAAGCCCGATTCATGTCCATGGTCCGGAGCCGCTGAATACGGCTTCAGTTAAGAAAGCCGCGATGATGCCCTTTGCGTTCAATGCGCCGTCCGATGATAAATCAGAACTTGAGGACGCGGGCGACTTCACGCCACGCTTTGACGATCGCGGCCTGATCACCGCGATTGTCACCGATTCCGCCGATGGCGAGTTGCTGATGGTGGCGCATATGAACGCCCAGGCCCTCGCACTGACCATTCAGACCGGGAAGGCTCATTACTTCAGCCGCTCGCGGGGCAAGCTCTGGATCAAGGGCGAAACCTCGGGCAACACCCAGATGGTCAAGGAAATCCGGACGGACTGCGACCAGGATGCCATCTGGCTGAAGGTCGAGGTCGCAGGCCATGATGCCACCTGTCACACCGGTCGCCGATCCTGCTTCTATAGGACCGTGAACCTCGAAGACGGCAAGCCGATGCTCGAAATCGTCGATGACGAGCTCCAGTTCGATCCGGACGAAGTCTACGGTAAAGAGTCATAAAAGCAGGCAGTTGCCTCTTATTGGGCCAAAATCTACGCCTATATACGAATTGGAAAGGGACGCGGGACACTAATATAGTTCGTTTTTAATTGTTTGCCGGGAGGGATACGAGCCATGCTGAATTGGGGATTGTACCGCCAAAGCTCCGAGGCGGGCGCGTCCAATGCCAGCACCCCGACCGCGCCAGACATGAACGCTCCCGCATCTCCTCCGCCTGCCCCCAAGAGAACCAAGCTTGCCCTTGCGCTGGGCGGCGGCGCCGCACGCGGCTGGGCGCATATAGGGGTTCTGCGCGCCCTGGACGAAGAAGGTATCGAGATCGGCATGGTTGCCGGAACCTCGATCGGTGCGCTGGTCGGCGGCTGCTATCTGGCGGGCAAGCTCGACGAACTGGAAGGATTCGCTCGTTCGCTGACGATGCGGCGTATAGCGAGCCTGCTTGATCTGACGATCGGCGGCAGTGGTCTGTTCGGCGGCATGCGGTTGACGAAGCGCATGCAGGAGCATCTTGAGGGGCTCAGCGTCGAAGATCTGGACCGGCCATTCGTGGCTGTCGCCGCCGAAGTAAACACCGGGCACGAAGTCTGGATCGCAAACGGATCGCTAATTACGGCTCTTCGCGCCTCCTATGCCCTCCCCGGCATTTTCGAACCCATCCGCAGCAATCAACGGACACTCGTCGATGGCGCGCTGGTCAATCCGGTTCCCGTTTCCGTATGTCGCGCCTACGAGCAACCGCTCGTGGTTGCCGTCAATCTGAACTACGATCTTTACGGTCGATCGGCTGTCGTCCGGCACAATGCAACCCTCTCGCGCTCCGAAGTCCAGCGACGCGAGGAGGTGCCCTATACCAAGCTCGGCATGACCGGTGTGATGGTGCAGGCTTTCAACATCATCCAGGACAGGATCGCGCGTGCGCGCTTGGCGGGCGATCCGCCGGACATATCGCTTCAGCCGCGTCTCGGCGATATCGGCCTCTCGGAATTCCATCGCGCTGGAGAAGCGATCGAGCGCGGCTATGAAGAAGCCAAGCTGAGGCTTCCCGAGTTGAAACGGATGCAGGAACTATTCGCCGGCTCTCTCTAGGCGCCGGCGAAGCATTCAGCCGGCGATGTAGGCCTTGATCTGTTCGGCTTCCAGTTCGACTTCAGCAATACGCGTCTTCACGACGTCACCAATCGAAATGATACCGGCAAGTTTGCCGTTCGTTTCGACAGGAACGTGACGGAAGCGTCGGCTCGTCATCAGCCCCATCAGGTCATACACTGTCGAATCTTCATGGCACCGATAGACCTTTGCGGTCATAAGCGAGCCAACCGGCTGATCGAGGCAGGCCGCCCCCGCCTTGGCGATCGCGTGCACGACGTCGCGCTCCGTGAAAATCCCGGAAATCTTGTTTTCCATCCCGACGATAACGATAGCGCCGATCTTCTTCTTGCTGAGAATCACAGCCGCCTCGGCAACGGTCGTGTTTGGCCCGGCGGTTACGACATCCCTGCCCTTCGCATCGAGTATGGCCTTGACTGAGTTGGACATTCTTGAACCTCCTATGTCGAAAGTGAAACACTTCAACTGATCACAGGCATCCGTGGCGGCTCTCCTCCCATCACGGATCAGGAGGAATGGTGCACTCCAATGCTCAAGATTGCAATATATCCGATGTCTCTGAAATGAGCGGCTGCTCGGGTGGCTCCCGGTCGAAAAAGCCGAAGAGAACGAAGCCGAAAACGAAGCCTCCGATATGGGCGTCCCAGGCGATTGCCTGGGATCCGTCGCCAATCAACGGGACGCCGACGGCGATCAGGAGATTGCCCACGAACCAGAAGAGAATGAAGGCGACGACCGTGCGGCTGCGAAACGCTCCCAGCATCGAGAGTAGCGGATTAAGACGCGCCGGCCCGCTCATCCGCTGTTCAGGCGGGAACGCAAAGCGGCAGGCAGCGCCCATCAGGCCGGACACCACGCCCGACGCGCCGATCAGCAGCGTGGCCCCTCCCCAATTTAAGGCCGCATGGAAGGCGGCGGACGCAGTTGCCGAGAGCACCCAGAAAACGATGAAGCGAAACGTTCCAATCCGGCGCGCCACCGGTGTGCCGAAGGCCATGAGCCACAGCCCGTTGAAAACGATATGCTCTATACTGGCGTGAAGCAGCGAATAGGTAATCGGCGTCCAGAAAAGTTGCGGGCCCTGCTCTGACAGCGGCGTGATGTAGCGCAACGGAATGAAGCCGAAATTGAAGAACAGCCAGTCGAGGCCGCTGCCGGATAGAAGCAGCGATTGAACCGCATATATCAGCCCCAGCAGCGCAAGTGCCGCGAGCACCGGGCCCGGAAGGTTGAAGATGGGTGACGGCGGCGGGGGCTCTATCGCCGTTTGCGGCTCCGACTGCTCGTTCATCTTCGTCCTCAATTGATTGCGGCACAGCCTTACAGGACGAAAGGTCAAAAAAAAAGCCGTCCGGCAAAGACCAGACGGCTTCGAGCGTCGAGGATATCCGCGCCCGACAGTCTGTGCTGAACTTCCCGAAGACAGGAAGCGATGGACAGACATTGTCACGGCGCGATGCGCGGCTCAATCGAAACCGTTCCTTAACCTTAACTGCTCCGAGCTGGCACGAGATACGCACAGCATCATAGCGCATGGCCATGACGGCCGTGTTTTGATCCAAAATGAAACAGCCGGTGCAGCAATGCGTCTCAAAACGACGATCGACCTATTCGAATATTGGACTCGGATCCGCGGCAAAGACGTTGCGCCGTTGAGATCGCAGGTCGAGCCAACGCATTTGCGGCAGATTCTGTCGAGCGTGTTTCTCCTCGAAACAGGTGATTCGGGCCGCATCGCATTCCGCCTTGCCGGAACCCGTATTTGCGATCTCTTTGGTCGCGATCTCCGTGGGGTCCCGTTTTCCGAGCTTTGGGCGCATGGGAAGGACGACATCGAACAGATGGCCACGGGCCTCATGAGCAACGCGATGCCGGAGCTGCTCAACGCCACGGGTTTCACCGCGGCCGGCCATTGTGCCTCCTTCGAAATTGTCCTCCTGCCGCTTCGCTCGGACGAGTGTCAATGCGACAAACTTCTGGGGGCTATCGCCCCCGCGGTCGCATCAAGCTGGCTGGAAGTCGTGCCGCTCCAGTTCCTCGCTCTCGATCGCATCCGATCACTGCACGAAGGGCTTGGCTCCGACAGGGAACTCAAGGATGCCGAGTTCGGAGATGAGCACCCGCTATACGAGCGTACCCCGTCGATCGCTGACACAATGCGACGCGTTATGTCCAATCTATTTGCTGAATTCGGCGTTCCAGGCTCGGTTAGGCACAACTGAATGCGTGCATAGTGGACGAATCTGAACAACCTTCTGTTAAGGGATTCCGGGTAATGATCGGTTGGTTGTATTTCATGAAGAAGCCCTTTGATGCACGCGTTCCAGCAAGTTCAGACGCAACGAACTGCGCCTCGCCTCGAACAAGGTGCCTTTCAACGTGTCCCAATCAACATGCAGGGCCGGCTTATGCTGGCGAACTACGAGGAATTTGAGTGCCTGGTCATCGATATGTCGCCGGGCGACATGTACGTGACTTGCCTGGGCCGCCCTCGTGCCAACGAGCGTGTGGTGGCCTATATCGATCACCTCGGGCGCGTCGAAGGCTATGTGCAGACGATCGATGGTCGTGGCTTTGTCATGTCGATCCATGCGACCGAACGCAAGCGCGAAAAGCTCGCAGCACAGCTAACTTGGCTTGCAAACAAGCATGAGCTTGGCCTTCCGGAAGACCGCCGTCACGACCGCCTGACGCCGCGCGAGACGAAAACCGAAATCACGCTGGAAGACGGCGCCCGCTACAGCTGCCGCATCATGGACCTGTCGCTTTCCGGCGCTGCAGTCGATGTCGAGGTGCGTCCGCCCATTGGCACACCTCTCCGCCTCGGCAATATGCGCGGCCGCGTCGTACGCCATTTCGTGGAAGGCGTTGCGATCGAATTCCTGTCGATCCAGTCGCGGGAAACACTGCGCGAATTTCTCTAATCGTGCCGCAGGCGCGCCGACCGGGTGCCTGCTGTTCGATGTTCGCTTATCGCGAATTTGATCCCTCGGCCTGTTGCACATCATTCTCTCGATCAACGCAACGGCGGCCGCACCCGCCCAGCCCGGCCGATTGGTCACTCGGCGCCTGCTCAAAGGCAGCTGGACCTTGAGAAGCCGCTTGCGGGCGCATGGCAATTTTTCAGAGCCTAGCCGCAAAGTAGTTCTCATCGATCGTGGGCCGTGGATCCGACAGCTGCTTTTCCGCAAAATTTCTCGATAATAATTTTGCTGCCGAAACGTGCCAATCGGCGAATTTCACCGCCAGCACCGCGATTATGATCTAGGCGCGGACCATCGCGGCGGCAGTGCAGATGGTAAATGAAGTCCTCCCAAAGCCTCGGATCCGGACGCTGCGTTAATAACTTGTCCCAAAATGCTGCGATTAAACGCCGAACCTCTTTCCGAGGAAGGAGCAATTTTAATCAAGTTTAGCGCGAAAGCCCTTCGAATTTTAGGCGAATTCGATTTTGTTTTTAGTCGATTTCTCTGCGTGTTTGAATCAACTAAGCCGTTAATTTAACTGCGTAATTTTGCGTCGAATAAAAATGTCTGTGTCAGGTTCTCCTCACAACGGGGACACGACAAATGACAATAACGAGTTTCATCAAAGGCAGTCTGGCCGTCGGTGCAATGTTGATCGCGATGGCGGGTTTGGGACAAGCGAGCCCCCTCAACATGACGGTCCTTGGAAATGCGAGCCCGCCGATCGGTGCCTACCAATTCTGCAAGGAAATGCCTACCGAGTGCGCCAATGCAGACGGCGATCAAGGCGAGTTGCTTCTGACGGAGGAACGCTGGAAGACGATCCTCAAAGCGAACTACCAGGTCAATTCGTCGATCACGCCGTTGACCGACAAGGAAATCTACGGTGTCGAAGAACGCTGGGCCTATCCGCGCACCGCCGGCGATTGCGAAGACTATGCGCTGCTGAAGCGCAAGATGCTGATCGAAGCCGGCTTCTCGCCTTCCGATCTGCTGATCACCGTCGTCCTGCAGCCGAATGGCGAAGGCCATGCGGTGCTGACGGTCCGCACGGACCGCGGCGATTTCATCCTCGATAACATGCGCAACAAGGTCATGCTTTGGGCCGATACCGAATACACCTACCTCAAGCGTCAGTCCGCTAACGATCCGAGCCGCTGGGTCAAGCTGCAGGATGGTCGCGCGGTGGCGGTCGGCAGCGTCAAGTAAGCGCGTAACGCCGGGAATATCCGGCGGTAACCATAAGGCTCCGGTCGTCCCCCGCATCCCCGTGCCTGACCGGCGCCACAGAGCCGCTCCCGCTGTCCCGGGAGCGGTTCGTTTTTTTCTTGCCGCAAGGCGGCGCTTAAGTGTTCGTTAACCGTATCAGCCAGACAATTGCTGCATCAACCAACGGCACCGGCGACTCTTGTTCCTTTCGCGGCGGTCTGACATCCGAAGGCCGCCATGAACCATACCGGTACCGCACGCGAAATTGAGGAGTCGCCACTCCTTTCGACGCGTTTCGTCGTCCGTTTTACGATCGCTGTCGCCTGCCTTGCGGCTTTGACACTGGCCATCAGTTTCGGTGGTCGCTGGTTTGGCGCTCGCATTTCCCTCGCTGGCAATACCGATGCGATAACGCCGATAACCCTGACGATTGGCCGCGATACTCTCCGCCTTCCCGAAAACACGCTGCGCTTCCCTAGCCAGCGGAAGGACGGCCTGTTCGAAAGGGCGGACCTCTATCTCACTTGGCCGGAAATGCAGGGCTACAGCAAGGAACACCACGAGCGTTTCGACGATGTTACCCAGTCGTCGGGACTGATCTTCCTTCAGGTCACCCAAAGCACTATGTCCCGGGATATGTCGGGACGACTAGAACCGATCTACTCGCATCTCGTCGAGGGCGACGGCGTCGCCTTTGCCAATGGCATGACGCTGCATCACCTGCGCGCAGACGCGGGCTATGCCGATGAGGTTCTGTTGACCGCGCCGCGCGCCGGCGGCCAGGACTATGTCGTACGTTGCGCCTTGCCGGCGACGCGTCAAATGGCCACCAGCGGGGATTGCCAGCGTGACATAAAACTCGGTCGCGACTTAACTGTGCTTTACCGGTTCTCCAGCACGCATCTGCCTGATTGGGACCATATTGATGCCGCTATTCGCCATTTTGTGGAAGAGCGACTTGTGGACGCTTCTGCGCCAGGTCGCTAGAATGATCCGATGTGGCGAAAGAAACGATTAATCATAAACGGATTGGTAACCACGGACGGATAATTTGCTGAGAGAACGATCGCGCCGGGAGGGCGGCCGATCTCTCCAGTGTCCGAAATGCAAGCGAAGAGTAGAATAGTGCCAAGGTCAGTCTCCTCCGTATCACCATCGCGATCCCGCAATATTCTTATAAGAGCGATCACGGCGCTGTCTCTGGCGGCCGGTATCATTATGGCCGACTCGATCGATGCCGATGCGGAGGCTGCCAACTCAAAATACGCGGGTATCGTCGTTGACGCGAAAACCGGCAACGTTCTCTATAGCGAGAACGCGGATCGCCTGCAGTATCCGGCCTCTCTCACAAAGATGATGACGCTCTACCTGACCTTCGAAGCATTGGAGCAGGGGCGCATCCGCCTGGACACCTCGGTGCCCTTTTCCGCCCACGCTTCCGCCCAGGCGCCGACGAAGCTCGGTGTTCGCGCAGGTGGTACGATCTCCGTCGAACAGGCAATCCTTGGCCTCGTGACGCTGTCGGCCAATGACGCGTCCACTGCTCTCGGCGAGTTGCTTGGTGGCACAGAGGATCGTTTCGCCCAGCTGATGACCGCGAAAGCGCATGCGCTTGGTATGACGCGTACGACCTATCGTAATGCCAACGGCCTGCCGAATACCGCCCAGATGACGACTGCGCGCGACCAGGCCCGCCTGGGTATCGCACTTCGCCAGCATTTTCCGCAGTATTACGGCTATTTCTCCACGCAGAGCTTTAAGTTCGGAAATCGCATCATCCGTAGCCACAACCGTCTTGTCGGCTCCGTGCGCGGCGTCGATGGCATCAAGACGGGTTATACCCGGGCGGCTGGTTTTAATCTGGTTAGCTCCGTTCAGGTCGATGGAAAGTCGATCGTTGGCGTTGTTCTCGGCGGGGCTTCGACCCCTGCCCGCGACAATCAGATGCGCAAGCTGATCGCCGCCTACCTGCCCAAGGCATCCAGCCGCAGTGGTTCCTCGGATCTGATCGCCCAGACCGCGCCACAACCGGTAGCGCCCGTCGCCGAAACACGCGTCGCTTCGGCTGCACCTGAAATCAGCCTGCCTCGGACAGCGCCAACGCCGGATACCCGCGATCAAGCGGCCTCCGCGCAGGTTGCGTATGCCGACGTTGCCAAGTCGAAGTCCGACAATCCGCTCCTCCAGCAGGAAATGCCAGCACCGACGAAGGTCAAGACCCAGGCGATCAAGCAGGCATCTGTTGCTACGCCCACACCTGCTCCTGCCTATGTCCCGCCGGAACAGGGCGATACGTCTGTCGACGAACTGACGACCGCATCGACCAAGGAACCGCAGCTGGCCGGTTGGGCCGTTCAGATTGGCGTTTCTTCCAGCAAGGAAGGCGCGATGGACCTGCTCGACAGCGCCAAGAACAAGGGTGGCAAGTCCCTTCGTTCCGCAAAGCCTATCGCAGTCGCCAATGCCGGAAGCTACCGTGCTCGCTTCAGCGGTTTCGATGACCAGCGTTCTGCTGTGAACGCCTGCAACGCCCTCAAGCGCGCCGGCGTGAAGTGCTGGGCTACGGCCCAATGATCAGCTGACATGCCGCCCACTAGACCGGGCGGCATGTCACAGACGTCGTGATCGTGTGTTTGATCCGACGGAGTTCTGAGACTCGGTTTGTAATGCGTACGGGGATGAGAATGGCGATCAACGAGAATGTTCCGGAATTTCCGCCACATGGTCGGGTGACCGGCAAAAATCCGCGAGCCGGTTTGCACCCGCTACATGAAGCGGCTTTGCGACTGGCAGAGGTAGGATTGCAGCGGCAGAAGCCGAAATCGGCAAAGACCAAGGACCTGATCAATCTGCTACTGTGCCACGGCGCGCGGGCCTGGCGTTGCTCACAGGCGGAAACCAGTATCCACCTTCACGTCTCCTGCCCGGAAGGTCGGGCACCGGTAACGTTGCGCCTGCGCTAAGCTAGTCAGAGCAGGCCGAGTTCGGAAAGCTCGCGGCGAAGGTCCGCGGGCATTTCCGCAATTCCTTCTCCAAGGCTATTCAGATCGCGCGGCACATCATCTTGCGGATAGTAGCGCCAGCCCTGGAACGCACGCTTCGGCTGGACTGCCGTTTCGATCACCTCGGGCCCCAGCACCAGATGGCAACGTGAGATTCCCTCGCCATCGGTAAAGGTCTGGATATCGAGCAGCTTCTGGCGCGCCTGCACCTGCCCCTTGATCACCCAGTAGAGCGAACCGCCGTCAAGCAACTCTTCGACCCGTTTCGGGACCATCCTCGTCGTATGCACGGAATGAGGCTCTAGCCCGGCCGCAATCGCCCTGAGAGACCGCTCGGCGACCCACTCACGCAGATCGTCGATCGAATCCGCGCCCACACACAGTTTAATGAGATGCAATGCCATGCCGCCGTTCAAATCCTTTTATCGGGCAGCGTCAAGCGGCAAGTCGCATGTTCACAAAGTCAGCATTCCACGACGTTGACGGCAAGGCCGCCGGTAGAAGTCTCCTTGTACTTCTCGCTCATGTCGTTGCCGGTCTGCCGCATGGTTTCGATGCAGGCGTCGAGCGGAACGAAGTGTCTGCCATCGCCCTTGATGGCCAGTGAGGCAGCCGTAACTGCCTTGACCGCGCCGAGGGCATTTCGTTCGATGCAGGGAACCTGCACGAGACCCGCGACTGGATCACAGCTCATCCCAAGATGGTGTTCCAGCGCGATTTCGGCGGCGTTCTCGATCTGCTCTGGCGTCCCGCCCATGACCGCGGCAAGGCCGGCAGCCGCCATGGCGGCTGCGGAGCCCACCTCACCCTGACAGCCGACCTCTGCGCCGGAAATCGAGGCGTTGTGCTTGATGATCCCACCGACCGCAGCAGCGGTCAGAAGATAATCGCGGATGCCGTTCTGGTCCCAATCGTCGTGGAAATGCTCATAATAGCGGATCGTCGCCGGGATAACGCCCGCGGCACCGTTCGTCGGAGCGGTCACGACGCGACCACCAGCAGCATTTTCCTCGTTGACGGCCATGGCGTAGACGCTCAGCCAGTCGTTCGCGAGCAGCGGGTTGATGCGGTTGCTGCGCCATTCCTCCTGCAGCTTGTCGTGAATCGCGCGGGCGCGGCGGCGAACATTCAGCCCGCCCGGCATGATGCCATCGACCTTGAGCCCGCGTTCGATACACGAGCGCATTGCTTCCCAGATGCGATCAAGACCGGCGTCCAGTTCCTCGCGGCTACGCTGCGTTTCCTCATTGGCACGCTTCATCTGCGCGATCGAGAGGCCGGAGCGCGCGGCCATGTCGAGCATCTGCTTGGCCGAGGAGAAAGGATAGGGAACCTTGAGCGAATCGGACGGAGTCTTCTTCTTTGCACGCATCTGCTCGAGCTCGGTGTCGGTCACGACGAAGCCGCCGCCGACTGAATAGTAGATGCGCTTGACCAGCATCCGCCCGTCCTTGTCGAAGGCGGAAAGCGACATACCGTTGGCGTGGCCCGGCAACGGCTGCTTCTTGTCGAAGATCAGATCGGTCTTCGGCTGGAAACCATAACTCGGATGCCCCGGCGGCGAGATACGGCCGGAGCGCTCCACCTGGCTGATGATCCCGTCCATCTTGTCTGGATCTACGCTGTCGGGCTGCTCGCCCATCAGGCCGAGGACGACGGCCCTGCCGGTCCCGTGCCCGATCCCTGTATGCGCCAGTGAGCCGTGCAGGCTGACCTTTATGGACGCGACCTGGGCGCCAGAGGTCGGGCGCGGCCAGTCGTTTGACAGGATCAGATCGAGGAATCGATTGGCTGCAGTCATCGGACCCATCGTGTGCGAACTGGAGGGCCCGACACCGATCTTGAAGACGTCGAAAACGGAAAGGAACATGACTGCGTCCTGTATAGTTGCTGCGCAAACCTACGCTACCGGCTCCCACGATCCCGGCGATGGACCGACATGGCATTTCACGCGTGCGACATCTGTAAAACGAAGCGCTGCGACTTGCTAGTCATTGCGGCGTGCCACCGCATCTGTAGAGTGACGCGGCGACGGGAGCCTGATTCAATATAATGATGACGACAGGGGATTACATTGCACTGGTGTTCTTTGCAGTGATCTGGTTCGGCTATGCGCGCCTGCTGCAAAGCTCGAGTTTCTTCGGCCGAACCAGCCTCACCCACGCCATGCGGGAACGCCGGCGCGAGTGGATCTACAATTCGCTGCGCCGCGATTTGAAGATGATCGACACCCAGATCATGGCCGGCCTGCAGAATGGCACCGCATTCTTCGCCTCGACGTCGATTTTCGCCATCGGCAGCTGCTTTGCTCTGTTGGGGGCAACGGAGAAAGTCGACGCCGTCTTCGCTGACCTGCCCTTCGTCTTTCATAGCGGGCATGCCGTCTTTGAAATGAAGGTCGGCGGCCTCGCGGCGCTTTTCGGATACGCCTTTTTCAAATTCGGCTGGTCGTATCGCCTCTTCAACTACTGCACCATCCTCTTCGGCTCAATCCCGATGATGCGCGACAGCGAACACGATGTGATTGCCGCCGAGCGGGCGGCGGAACGCGTCATCCGCATGAACATCATTGCCGCGGGTCATTTCAACGAGGGGCTGCGCGCCATCTTCCTCTCGATCGGTTATCTCGGTTGGTTCATCAATCCCTATGTTTTCATGCTCACGACGACGATCGTGATCGTCGTTCTGACGAGGCGGCAGTTCTTCTCCGAGGCGCGGCTGGCGATCATGGACGCTCAACCGCCATCAAATCTCCACCGTTCTCCTATTTCCCGCGCCAAGCCGTCGAACGATGGCAATGACTCATCCGAGGGATTGTGAATGACCGCTCTAGCGACGGAAACACATGCGAGCGTTAAGCCGCCTCGCATTGGCTTGCTGGACACAGCGCGCGGTGTCGCCCTGCTGGCGATGGCGACCTATCATTTCACCTGGGATATGGAGTTCATGGGCTACCTCGCCCCAGGCACGGCAGAAACCGGCTGGCTGAAGCTCTATGCCCGCGCCATCGCATCGACCTTCCTTTTCATTGTCGGCGTCAGCCTGGTCCTCGCAAACACGCCGGAGATCCGCTGGCGCCCGTTCTGGAAGCGGTTTGCGATGATCACTGCCGCGGCGCTTGCGATCTCAGTGGTGACGCGCTTTGTTTTCCCCGGCGAATGGATATTCTTCGGCATTCTCCATTGCATCGCGGTCCTCAGCCTCCTGGGCCTTGCCTTCCTGCGTCTGCCCTTGCCTGTCACCATCGCCGCAACCGCTGCTGTTACCGCGGCATGGGTCGTGGATACGTGGGTCGCGCCCAACCTGTTGCGCTCGCAGATCTTCAATCCGCGTTACCTCGCATGGATCGGCCTGGCAGAGATGCCGCAACGGTCGAACGACTATGTCCCGATCTTTCCTTGGGCGGTGCCCTTCCTGCTTGGCATGACGACAGCTCTGCTTGCCATGAGGACGGGGCTTCCCGAGAGGCTTGCAAAGCTTGGCACGGGCTCAAGCCTGCCGGCAAGGGCGGGGCGTCATAGCCTCGCCTTTTACCTCATTCATCAGCCGGTGCTGATTGCAGTTGCCTACGGACTTTCCGTGATCATTCCGCCCGCTAAGCCGGACCCGGTCGAAACCTACCTGAGGCAATGCAATGCCTCCTGCATGATGCAGGAAGGTGAAGCGCTATGCCGCAGCTTCTGCCAGTGCACCCTCGATGCGCTGCAGACACAAAAGCTCTTCACGGAATTCCAGTCTGGCGCCGTCAAGCCGGATGACGGGCGGATCATGGCGTTGGCGAGCGAGTGCAGCGCCAACGCGCAATAGTCAGGTGCCGACGCCGATATCGGCCAGACGACCGAGGCATGCCTCTTCGATATTGTCGAGCTCGGCCAGGGTGTCGTCGATGTCCTTGCGCTTCTGGCGCAGGTCTTCGCGCTTCTCATCGACGCGCTTCATCAGGAGCTTCAGCTGGCCCAACTCGCCAGGCGGCTCCTTGTAGACCTGGATGATCTCGCGGATTTCCGCAATGGTGAAGCCGATACGTCGGCCTCGCAGGATTTCCTGGATTAGGCGGCGGTCTGCCGGACGGAACAACCGCGTGCGTCCACGGCGTTCGGGATGGATCAACCCTTCGTCTTCGTAGAACCTCAATGTACGCGTCGACACTCCAAACTCGCGCGTCAATTCGGTTATGCTATAGTACTTGCTGACCGGCATAGGCTCCCCACCATTAAGGGTGCCAATAATATTGACTTTTACGTAATAGTCAATTTCTGCGCGGAAATTCGAGCCGGCTAAATTCCGAACCACCATGTAGCGATACCGAGAAAGGCAAAAAAGCCCGTACAATCGGTTACGGTCGTGACAAAAACTGACGACGCAATGGCTGGGTCGGCTCCGACCTTATGCAGGAGCAACGGTAGCAGAATTCCGGCAAGGGCTGCCGCAAAAAGATTGATGATCATCGCGGCGCCGATCACGAAGCCCAGCTGATAGTCGTGAAACCAGGTGGCAGCGATGGCCCCCATGATGACGGAGAACAGCGCGCCATTGGCGACGCCGACCCCCGCCTCCCTGCGGATGATGCGCCCGGCGTTGTAGATATCAATGTCGCCGGTCGCCAACGCGCGGACGGTAACCGTCATCGTCTGCGTGCCCGCATTGCCGCCCATGGAGGCCACGATCGGCATCAGCACCGCAAGCGCAATCATCTTCTCGATCGATTCGTCGAACAACCCGATGACGCTTGCAGACAGCAAGGCCGTTCCGAGGTTGATCACGAGCCAGAGAAAGCGAGAGCGGACGGTTGAGAAAACATTGTCCGACAGCTCTTCGTCGCCGACACCGCCCAGACGCTTGATGTCTTCGTCGGCTTCCTCGTGAATGACGTCGACCACGTCGTCGATCGTGAGCACACCGACCAGCCTGTCGTTCTCGTCGACGACGGCGGCGGAGAGAAGGTCGTATTGTTCGAAAAGCTGGGCGGCCTCTTCCTGGTCCATCTCCGCAGGGATCGGATGATTCGTCTCCCGCATGATGGATTCGATCTTGGTTTGCCGCTTTGTCCGCAGGATCTTGTCCAGATCGACGGCGCCCAATAGCTTGAATGTCGGGTCGATGACAAAGATCTGCGAGAACGAGTATGGCAGGTCTTCCTCGTCGCGCATGTAGTCGATCGTTTGCCCGACCGTCCAGAACGGCGGGACCGCGACGAACTCCGTCTGCATACGACGGCCGGCCGAGCTTTCCGGATAGTCGAGCGCGCGCCGCAGCCTCACACGTTCGGTAAACGGCAGCTGCGCGAGGATTTCTTCGCGATCCTCAGTGTCGAGGTCCTCGAGAATGTAAACGGCATCGTCCGAATCGAGTTCACCAATCGCTGCGGCGATCTGCTCGTTCGGCATCTGGTCGACGATCTCGCGGCGAATCGTTTCATCGACCTCGGTCAGCGCCGTCATGTCGAATTCGTCGCCGAGAAGGCGAACAAGCGCGAGCCGCTGGTCCGGCTGCAGCGATTCGAGAAGGTCGCCTATTTCGGATTCATGCAGGCGGGCGACGTGCTGGCGCAAGAAGATCGTGTCGCGATCGGCAATCGCGGCGCCGACCAGCGCCAGGAAATCGCCCCGGACGTTGCCATTTTCATCATAGATGTCGGCGTCGCCGCTGTCTGGACGCGGGCGGACGAGCTCTTCTGCGTCGTTCGTCATGGTTGCCGCCCTCGCATCCCGTTTGAAGTTCAATGACTAAGCGCCGAATTATATAGCTTCGTGCTAGCTCAAAGCTTGAAGTCCGTCCAGCCGCAAACGCCTCGCGTGGATGACAATGCGCGTGCGCAGCGATAGTTTCCGCGCATCTCAAAACAGGAATTTTGCCAGTGGCTGTCCGACCCATATTGCGCTTTCCCGACATTGGCCTGAAAACCGTTTGCGAACCCGTCGAAATCTTTGACCAGAGGCTGCGCGACCTCGCGGACGATTTGCTGGATACGATGCGGGCGGCGCCAGGCGTCGGTATCACTGCTGCGCACATCGGCGTCTTTCTGCGGGTGGCCGTCATTGAGCTTGGCCGAAACGAAGGCGTGCGCCACTACGTCAATCCGGAGATTGTGTCAGTGTCAGACGACACGATTCGCCATGTTGAAGGGAGCGTCTCCATGCCCGGTATGACTGATGAGGTCGTCCGGCCAAAGGCAATTCGTGTTCGATACCGTGATCTGACGGGCGTCGTTCACGAGGAGGAAGCGGAGGGCTTCCTCGCCGTCTGCATCCAGCACGAAATTGACCAGCTCGACGGCATCTTTTGGATACAGCGCCTTTCCAGGCTCAAGCGCGAGCGGCTGGTCAAACGGTGGGAGAAGTTACGAAAGTAGCCCCGGCTGAGTGCACAATTAATCTTCATCTGGTTGTGTAAACACGGTAGCGCGCGCTTTCCGAATGAGAGAGAATGTTCCATCACGAAACGGTCAATTTCGGTCGCTGATCTGTGATTTCATTTGATAAAACGGCACCGTTCGCGTGATTTTTTGCCCGCATTCTTGCCGCAATTTGAGCGCGAACTAACTCCTGCCGAGGGTTTGGTGTCGTTGTCAATGCAACGATGAATTGAGGAGTTATCCCATGCGTTTCAGATTTGCGGCCGCCGCTTCCGTTCTTGCCCTTAGCCTCGGCCTAGGAAGTGCAGCCTTTGCCCAACAGTACTCGAACGACTACAGCAACGACAGCGACGGGTTTGCGCCCGTCCAGATGACGGCGAAAAAGCCAATTCACTACGCCAATCGCAAGGCACCGGAATATTCCAACGACTACACGAATGACAGCGACGGATTTGCGCCAGCCCGGATGTCGGCTCCCGTCGACAGGATGACAACGGGAAGCGTCCGGCGCCTGCCCGACTGCGACTACATGAGGACGAACTCCGGGGTGCATACGGCTGGCGGCGATAGCGGAGCGTCACATACCGATGCCTGCCGCGACATCGGCGACAAATAGCAATCGATTGCCGAGGGCCGGTCATCCGGCCCTTTCTTCATTGCGTCACCCCTCGGTGACTGTTTCACCAAAAACCGATTCGAATGCCTGTCGAAGCCGGATGTCGACATCAGTCATCATGACCGGTAGGCCGAGGTCGACCAGACTCGTGACGCCATGGGCGGAAATCCCGCATGGAACGATTCCGCTGAAGTGATCGAGATCGGGTTCGACGTTCAGCGACAGTCCATGAAAGGTCACCCATTTCCGCAGCCGGATCCCCAGTGCCGCAATCTTGTCTTCTGCCATCGTGCCGTCGGGTAGAGCCGCCTTGTCAGGCCTGCGAACCCAGACACCGACGCGGTCCTCCCGCCGTTCGCCGCGGACGTTCATCGAATCAAGCGTGCGAATGACCACTTCCTCGAGCGCGGCAACAAAGGCACGCACGTCCTGACGCCTGCGCTTCAGGTCCAGCATCACGTAAGCAACACGCTGGCCCGGCCCGTGATAGGTATATTCGCCGCCGCGTCCTGTTGCGAAGACAGGGAACCGGTCGGGCTGGACCAGGTCTTTGGCATCTGCGCTCGTTCCCGCCGTGTAGAGAGGCGGGTGCTCCACGAGCCAGACGAGCTCGTCGCCGCCGTCTGCGATCGCCGCGACCTCGCGCTCCATGTTTTCCACAGCCTCCTCATAGGGCACGAGGCCGTCGGCGATCCGCCATCGGACCGGCCGCGAGCCTTCTCGGGGCATCATGGAGAATTCAAGATCTGTGCGTAGCATGGCCATTCCTTGTGCTGCGGCTGCGGAGGCAGCGCTGCGAAGGCCTATATGGTCCCGTTTCGAGGACGATTCAAATGCTGTGATTTCTTTTGAAAAAATCTGTCATATCGCCCTTGTGTACCGGAAATGCTTTTGCTACATGCTGCCCCGCCGGCACAAATCGGCACCTACCACGATGCGGTCGTGGCGGAATTGGTAGACGCGCAGCGTTGAGGTCGCTGTGGGGCAACCCGTGGAAGTTCGAGTCTTCTCGACCGCACCATTCAATCCAATGGGATTGATAACATTGAACCTGCTGAGGCGCGTTTGCGGCCCAGCGTTTAAAACTCCTCACAATCTTTGCATAGATTTGCGACGATGCTCCCGGCAGGCCCGAGGCTCTGTTTCCAACGGAGTCAGTCGATATCGGCTGTTGCCCCTGCTGTGGCAAGCTCGGCTCCCATCTTTGCAGCGACTGCCGGTTCTGGCATTCCCCTACTTGATTCGGGCGAGCAGCCGCCCTGCTGACGACATGTCCTCGGCGATTCGCGGGATCATCAAAAGATCGCGCAAAAGAGCGCACTCATGGCGCGATACGATCGTCACGGCCGAACGCACCAGACCCTCAAGATATACTTGTGTTGGGGATGCGAGCGCCTACCTATCGGCGTAATCTAAGTCCGGAAAAAGCACGTGCTTTCAAACAGGGTTGCCAAAAGGCTCTTTGCCTTCGCGCTGTCCGCATAACCTTACGGGAGTTGTATCCTCAGGCTCATGATACGACCTAATCGAGAGCGTGAGAAGCTATGTCATCCACAACACAAATGACCTCTGACCGAAACAACGATCCTGTTCAGCTGGACCTGGATAGAATCAGAGATTCAGCCTGCTCGCATTTAGGATCGATTGACGTCCTCGTTGACCTGCTGCGGGTAGATAGCCAACGCGTTTGCCGCCGGGCGAGCGCCGTGAATGGTGCTTCGGCTCTCGTGGTCGCACCAAACCCCGACGGGCCGCCATTTAGGGAGCACCAGTTCTCGAGCGGATCACCCCGCGCCGCAGACCGGTTGAGCGGGCGCACTACGTCACGCCGGATTGGGGGCGCCACGTTCTCATTCATCCTTCGACAAAACGACATAGGCAGCCGCAAGGAAGACTGCCCCGGCGAACAATGACCAGGTTTGCGCTGATGAGAAAACGATGAATATGCATCCGACGCTAATTGCGATCATAGATGATGACGAAGCAGTGAGGGAATCGCTGCTCGATCTGCTGGAGGTGTCTGGCTATTCCGTGGTGACATTCGCGTCGGCCGCCGAGTTCCTCGCGTTCCCTCGAATCCCGGATACGAAGTGTCTTGTCCTCGATATTTCGATGCCTGGCATGAGTGGGATCGACCTCAGCAATGAGCTACGACGGCGGAACATCACCATACCTGTTGTGTTCATGACCGGTCACGCTCAGGATGCGCTTATCAAAGAAGCAAAACGCACCGGTCTCTGTATTTTCAAACCATTTGCCGGTGGCGAACTCCGCTCAGCCATCGAAGCCGCGGTCACGGTCTGACCGATCGGAACCCATTGGGAAGGCTATGATGCCCGGGCCGCCTCGGCTTTCACCGGTAGCGAGAAGACGAATTTTGCGCCATTCGGATCATTTTTCTCGACCCAGATTCTCCCGCCATGGGATTCGAGAATCGACCTGCAGATCGCCAGCCCCATGCCCATCCCCTGCCCCTTTGTCGTAAAAAACGGCTCGAAAATGCGGTCAGGATTGTCGATGCCCGGACCATTGTCGGCGATCTCCGTGTGAACCCAGTCTTCATCACGGCGCACGCGCAGCTGCAGGAGGCGGCGATCTGGAGCCGCATCCATTGCTTCCATCGCATTCCGGATAAGATTGACGAGGACCTGCTGGATTTGAATGTGATCGAAGAACAGCGGCGGAAGATCGCTGTCGATACGCGAGTTTATCCGGACGCCTCGTCTCAGTGCCTCTTCTGCCATCAAGTCGCGCGCTTCGGTAACCACGTTACCAAATGCGTTGACACGACGTGAGTCGTCGGAATGCTTGAAAAGCGCCCGAATGCGGTTCACGACGTCCGTCGCGGTATTCGCACTTCTCACAACACGATCCAGCGCTTTCTGGGCTCGCTCCATATTCGGCGGTTCTGCGTTCAGCCACCGCTGGCACGCGTCGGAACTGGAGATCATCGCCGCGAGCGGTTGACCTATCTCGTGCGCGATCGATGCGGTGAGCTCAGCCAGGCTCGCCGCCTGGCTGGCCCTGGCAAGGTTCCTCTGGGCTAGTCGCAGTTCCTCCTGCGCACGAAGCCAATCGTCGATGTCGAGGCACACGCCGTTCCATTGAACGATTTCACCTTCCGCATTGTACATCGCCAGTGCCCGGGTCTCCATCCAGCGATATTCTCCGTCGAACCGCCGCATTCGGTGCCTCATCGCGTACGGCTTTCCTGTCGGCAGCGACTGGCTGTATTTTCTCTTAACGGCGGGGAGGTCCTCGGGATGGATGATCGCTTCCAAGGTGGCGTGGAGGCTCTTACCGGTTTCTGCATCTTCCTCAATCCTGAAGCCCAGATATTCGCTCAGCTTCTGGCTGCGATAGATCGGCCTGCCATCAGGGGCCAGGCAGTAGATGAGTGCCGGCAGTGTCTCCACCAGCTGATGAAGAGAGTGCTCGCTCTCCCGCAGCGACTGTTGAATCCGCATCTCCTCATCGACATCAACTGAAAGGCCATACCATTCAACAATAGTGCCGTTAGTACCGCGCAGGGGCTCGAACCTGTCGGCCGTCCAACGAAAAGTTCCGTCTTTCCGTCGTCGGCGATATCTCATTGAGAATGCGTCGCCCTTCTGAATGCATTGGAGAGCCTGACCTCGAACCTGCGCGACGTCGTCCGGATGGATCAAGTCCAGCGCGGCCTTCGCGAACTCCGAAAAGCTCGCCTTCGACAATCCGGCTTCTTCGAGAAAGCGCTTGCTTACGTAGGAAAGCTCTCCCGCGGCTGTCCAACTGCAGATGTGGACCGGCAAGGCATCGATCAAGCGTTGCAGGTGCCATTCGCTTCGCCTGAGCGCCTCCTCAGTGGCGACCTGATCGTTGACATCGTGACAGAGGCCGTACCATTGGACGATGCGGCCATCGTGGTCTCGCACCGATTCCGCACGGCTGGACATCCACCTGTAAACGCCGTCATGGCGACGCAGGCGATATCTCATGAAGAAGCTCTCGCCCGTTACCAGGCTCTGATTGAGCGCGCCACCGAACTCTTCCGCATCTTCCGGATGAATTGCCATCTCGATCATGGCGTCCAGTCGGCTGAGGCCAGGTATCTGGATATCGCTGACGTCCCGGCCGAGATAGTCGATCATTCTCTTGTTGAAGAAGCTCGGTTCTCCCTCGGGCGTCAGCCGCCAAAGATGGCTCGGTACGGAATCCACCAACAGCGAGAGTTCGAGCTCCCGGTCATGCAAGGCGTCGACAGTTTTTCGGTCGCTATCGATATCGAGCGAGGTCCCGTACCAGCCGACGATGTCGCCAGAGTCGTCCAGGATGGATCGACCGGAGCTTCGTACCCAACCAAAGCCGGTCCTGCGTCTGATGCGAAATTCACTGTCGAACGGATACCCTGACCGAAGGCAATGCCGCCACTCCCCGGCAACACGTTCGTAGTCGTCGGGGTGAACCAGTTGCTTCCAGGCCCCCTCTCCCTCACTCCACCACGCATTCAGGTCTTCCGGGCTCTTCGCTAGCGCGAGCTGCAGATCATGGGACAGATAGGTCCACCTCCCGCTGGCATCCATAGCCCAGCCATTGCCTGACAGTTTCTCGACGGTCTTGGCGGCTCCCATGGGCGAATTAACAGCTGTAGCAAGGCCCGGCGCCATGGTTTGCTCTCCCCTGAGCGGCACTGTAGTTGCTCGCACAGCTTTTTACGCCCGCTTTAGGGTTCAGTCCAACCGAGTGGCGTTCCGATCACGAGTGTTTGAAGAAAAGAGTAATCTCCTGTTGCCGCTGGTCGCGCGCACCCGCCCAACGTGTGAGTTACGCCGGCAAGCGGGACATCTCATGCCACCGCAGCAAACGGGAACCTTCAAGTCTTTTTGGAATTTACGGACTACCACGAAGGAGGCTGTGGTGATCCGTAGGCTGAAATCCGGCGAGTATCGGCTCTATTCACGCAAGGTCGATCCAAAGACCCACAAGCGCAAAAATCTCGGCACGTTCAAATCACGCGAAGCGGCTGAGAAGCACGAGCGCAAGGTGCAATATTTCAAGCATCATGTTTGAGGTGAAGCGTCCGCGATCAGATGCACGCAGACACGACGCACGCGAATGGGTGCGTTACGCACAGCATTTGTCGTGAGCGGATGAACGCTTTTTGATGTCGCCAGAGGGGAGTATTTTTACCTGCAGACTGTCAGAATCTGGTGATTGGAGGGGATGGTGCCCGTAGACCGCAGTAGCAAATTCGTGCTCGTTTTGGCGGTCGCAACGTGTCAGATGATCTTTGCACCAAGAACTGATGCTGCAGACGATACCGTTCAAATCGACAGCGGAATGCTGCGAGGTGAGACGATAGGCACGGTCATTAGCTTCAAAGGCATACCCTACGCCGCTCCGCCTGTTGGTAATCTGCGATGGCGCAATCCAACGCCGGTGTCGAAATGGAATGGCGTCAGGGAAGCGCGGAGTTTCGGTCCTTCATGCGTGCAGGCCGATGATTTGCCAAAGTCCGAAGACTGTTTGACTCTCAACATCTGGACACCAGTCAAACGTTCCAGGACACCGCTTCCGGTTATGGTTTGGATACACGGCGGCGCTCTTGTACACGGGAATACCCTTCAGTATCCCGGCGACCAGCTCGCCGCGCAGAGAGTTGTGTTCGTCAGCATGAACTACCGCCTAGGACGGTTGGGTTTCTTCGCTCATCCTGGGCTCACAGAGGAATCTCCTGATGAACCGGTCGGTAACTATGGTTACATGGACCAGCTTGCAGCATTGAAATGGGTGCAACAGAACATCAAGGCCTTCGGCGGCGATCCGAAGAGGGTGACCATATTCGGAGAGTCAGCAGGCGGCGGCTCGGTGATGGCTCACATGGTGTCGCCTTTGTCGCGAGGGCTCTTCCAGGCAGCCATTTTGCAGTCGCCGGGCGCTCCCACGGCGCGTGCCCAAAGCTTGCCGCTGTCATCGCTGAAGCAAGGGGAGAAAGCCGCGTTGGACTTTGCCGACTCTCTCGGAATCACTGGCACCGATTCCGGCGCTCTCGCAGCGCTCCGGGCGCTACCTGCTGAAAAGCTGACCGAGGGTGCATCGGCACCAGAGGCGCTGGCGGGAATGTCGACAAGCAAGCCGGTCATCGGCATTTCAGGACCTATCCTTGATGGACAGTTTTTGCTCGAAACGCCCGAGGCGGCCTTCGCAGCAGGACGTCAAGCGCCAGTGCCCGTCATTGTCGGAGCGAATAGTCGTGATCTTGGTATCGGCCAGGCCGCGACGAAAGACGACCTGTTCCAGATATTCGGGAAGGCTGCGGCAGAGGCTCGCGCGCTTTATGATCCCGGGAACCGAGAGACGCTCGAAGAGCTCAGACAGCAGCTTTTCGCAGACAAGACGATTGTCGAGCCGTCTCGCCATCTCGCTGACGAGATGATCCGAGCAGGTCAGCCGACCTGGTGGTATCGCTTCTCCTATGTCGCCGAGGCGCTGCGCGATGATCCGAAATGGAAAGGCACTCCGCACGGCTTTGAGACTCCGTATATGTTCGACATCCCAGCCGCATTGGTGAAAGACAAGGTTACGCCTGCCGACTGGGCCATGGCCGCACTTGCGAGTGGCTATTGGGTCGATTTTGCAAGAAAGGGCGATCCCAATGGTGGCTCACGGCCATATTGGCCCATCTACGACCCCAATACCGATAAACTCATCAACTTCACCAACGACGGCGCGATCGTAGGGCCCGATCCGCTGAAGCCCAGGCTCGACCTCTGGCAAAGATATTGGAACGAGCAGAACTGAGGCTGCGGCGCCTAAATGCACGAAACGCCTACTCAAAATGCTATTCTGGGAGGCCGGCGCAGCGCAGTCCGTCAAGGAAACGTTGCCGATCGGCGTCGTATTTGTAGGCCAGCCTCTTGCCCCGTTCAGCGACAGAAAAGTCCGGCTTCGCTTCGAGTGCCATCGCAACATGCTTGGAAAAGCGAAGTCGAGCTTGTTCTTGGCCTGCTCGTGCACATTGGCGGCAATGCAAATTCCTCCCGGCTCCGCCAGCCCCTGCAGGCGATCGGCAATATTGACCCCGTCCCCCTGAATGTCATCGCCTTCGACAATCACATCCCCAAGGTTGATGGCCATGCGAAATTCAAGTTGACGATCGGGTTGCCTGTCCGCATTGCGTTCAACCTCAATGTGCTGCACGTCTGCGGCGCAGCGAACGACATCGACGACACTATGGAATTCCACCAACAGACCGTCGCCCATGAGCTTGACCAGGCGACCGTGATGGGCACTGATCGTTGGCTCGAAGACCTCATGCAGGTCTATAACAGAAGGTTCAGGCCTGTTGCTATTTCCGGTTCCTCCCGTTTCCAAGCGGATAGCCGACCAGCAAGGCCACGGTGCAGAAAGCGTTCGGATCTTCGTCATGCAACGTTCGCTTACTTGCCTGCGAAAATTGCGATCGCTAATATGCCATGAGCAAATGAGCTGTCCGGGGGACGTTCATGGCCAATGCTCCTCATATGCAGACAGGCGAACCTCTGGTTCAGCAGACCGTCCACGTGGTGGAAGACGACGAGCAATTTCGCATTTCACTTATAGATCAGCTCGAGTCGCTTGGAATTCACGCCTTGGGCTTCGATGCGGCCCTCGATTTCTTCAGCCACGCTTCGCAGGATGCAGGCGGCTGCATTCTGCTCGACGTGCGGCTACCCGATCTGAATGGCATCGAATTCCAGAAGGAACTGAAGACGCGTGGATACGACCTTCCCGTGGTCTTCATGACGGCACACGGGGACGTGACAACGAGCGTCAGTGCCATGAAGGCGGGCGCTGTGGACTTTCTGCCAAAACCGTTGCAGCGACATGAGGTTGTCGAGGCGATCACAACCGCCTTCACGATCGATCGGGAGCGGCAGACCCAGCGAGCGTATCGCAAAGAAATACTGGAGCGAGCTGCCACCCTCACCCCACGCGAAGTCCAGATCATCGGACTCGTCGTGGGCGGGTCGATGAACAAGCAGATCGCCTTTGAACTCGGCATCAGCGAAATCATGGTGAAGCTCCATCGTGGGCGTGCCATGAAAAAGATGCGGGCGGCGTCCCTGGCGGAGTTGGTTCGGCAGTTCGAATATCTCAGCCATTAGTATTCTGCGCTGGAGGCTGGCGGGTGTTCCGGCGTTGTCGCTTCGTACCCGCCGGATCAACGGATCTGGAGCTTCTCGACTTTGCGAACAAGGTCGGCAAGAGAGCGAGCCTGCATCTTTCGCATCACGCTCATCCGATGGAGCTTCACAGTCATCTCGCTGATCCCGAGTTCAAAGGCGATCTGTTTGTTCATAAGCCCACTGACAACGGCCAGCATGACCTCATGCTCTCGCGGGGTCAGCGTGTCGACCAGTGACCGGACATGAGCTTGTTCGGCTTCAATCTTTCGTCTTTCGCCATCCAGTTGAATTGCGAGATCCACGGCATCGAGTAGATCCCGGTTGACGAATGGCTTCATGATGAAATCGGTGGCTCCCGCCTTCATGGCTCTGACGCTCGCCCGAACGTCCGCGTGGCCGGTCAGAAATATCACGGGCATCCTGCTTCCCATGGTGATGAGTTCGCTTTGGACATCCAAGCCGCTGCCTTCGGGCATTCGAAGGTCGACCACGACACAGCCGGGCGCGGTCGTGTCAACAGTCTTAAGGAAATCGGGACCGCTGGAGTAGGCAGAGGCGCGCCTGTTCGTGATCATGAAGAGATCGAGCAAAGACTCCCGGATCTCCTTGTCGTCGTCGATGACGTGAACGATAGGTTCGGCGGATAAACCCGCCTTCGTTGTCAGGCTTTCCATGATCTCACCTCGACTAAAAGGCGAACGCTCACCAATCGTACTCCCGATGTTGAAGGGCCGGTTCCCGCTCGCCCCTCTCGTGATGGGTTCGCCGCTCGCGGAATTGTGCTCACCGCCAACTTATCACGGGTTAGAGATCCTGGGATGGTAAACCTTGGTTTACGTCCCGGGGGGGCGACCTAGGGAGCCGCAACGACCGGCGACAGTGCCGGCCCGATCACCCCAAACCTTGGTTTGCATTGACCTTCTTCGACCAACAACCGAATCTAACAGCACCCCAAAAATCGAGACGGATCGAATGAGACAGCAAACTACGAGGGGCATGAGATGAAGATCGCGGTTATCGGCGCAAGCGGCATGATGGGATCCAAGATCGCTCGCATCCTTGAACGCGATGGATTCGACATCACAAGAGCCTCTACGAGCACAGGCGTCAACGCCTACACGGGTGAAGGCGTGGAACGTGCACTGTCCGGAGCAGATGTCGTCATTGACGTGACGAATACCGGATCATTCGGAGAGACCGATACACTCGACTTCTTCAGGAAAACAAGCGGCAACCTTCTGTCCGCCGCGAAAGCTTCCGGAGTGACACACTACCTTGCGCTGTCGGTTGTTGCTGTCGATCGACTGGTGGAGAACGATTATTTTCGCGCAAAGCTGGTGCAGGAAAACCTGATACGAGCCTCCGGGTTGCCATTCACGATTGCACGCTCGACGCAGATGTTCGAGTTCTTCAATGGGATTGTCGATGCAAGCGCCGTGGACGAAACGCTGAGAGTGCCTTCTGTTCGTGTCCAACCGATAGCTGCCGACGAAGCGGCTGGCGCGATTACCAACTTGGCGACCGCGAAGCCGTCGAACTCAATTGTTGAGATCGGCGGCCCCGAAGCTTTTGAACTGGTGGAAATCGCGCAGGAGCTTCTTACCGCCGCGGAAGACCCCCGTCCGGTCGTCCTCGACCCTACTGCCCGCTATTTCGGCGTTGCCCTCTCGAAGGACGGCCTTCTACCCTCTCGCATGATCGCAACAGGGACGCTTTCCTTCCACGAGTGGCTGTTCACGAGCATGTCCGTGCAAGATGTCGCGTGAGAGATCATGGGAAATTCGCGGTCTCGATGGACGCTACCCCTGCCTCGTGCGGAGACGCTCGGCGTAGTTCGCATCCAGATGTCCGACACTGACCGGTAGGAGGTTCTCGTAACCTTCGCGCAACTCGCTTTCGTTGAGCCATCCTTTGCCGCTGGGATCGAGCTTGTTCCAATGCTGCTCAGCGGTTGCAGGATCGAACACACGATTGTCGATCTTCGCAAGGCGTGCCTGTGAATCCATGTACTCGCTCTTAGTGACAGTGCTGTCCTTGTTGCTGTCGGCCCAATCGAGTTGCTGTTTGGTCAGGCGCGCGTAAAAATCATCGATGAGTTGATCGTCCGAACGAACGGCCGGGGCCTTGGGCGCCGACACAACTTGCAGCTTTTCGTCGGAAACAGACGGTGCTTTACGCGACGTTGGCATCATGAGGCTGTAGATCGAACTATCAGAATTTACTCGCACGTTTTTCATTCCTCCATATCGACGTGATGTGGAAGATAAGTTGCAACTTCAGCTTGCTCCAAGCTTGCACAGTCGGCTGTAGCAGTCAGTGCGCGCCACCCTCGGAGAGCTGGACGGGCTTCTTCAGCAGGAGCGAGGCAAGCAAGGCCACGATGAGCGCCACCCCCAACAGGAAGAAAGTATCGCTGAAGGCCATGATGTTGGCCTGTTTCCTGATTCTGAGCGCGATCGCGACAACGGCCTTGTGTGTCGCCATTGCTTGGTCGCTGACGCCGTGGTTCATGAAATAGGCCGTCAACTGTGCGACACGATCACGAGTCGCCTCCTCAAAGGCGCTGACCGCATTGGTCAGAATGTTGGAGTGAAATTGCTCCCTCTTCGTCAGGAAAGTCTGCAAGGAAGCAATTCCGACAGCGCCGCCGAGATTGCGCATCATGTTGAACAGCGCAGACGCCGAACCGGCGTTCTGCTCTTCGATACCCGCTGTTGCAATCGCCGACAGCGGAGTGAAGACGAGCGCCTGTCCGACCGCACGCACGACATTCGGCCAGAAAAGCTGGTCGCTCCCGTAATCAGCGGTCATATAGACATTCATGAAGTTCGAGGCCGCAAAGAGACTGAATCCGACGACGATCAGCAAACGGACGTCGAAGACCTTCATCATCCGCGGTACAAGCGGGATGAGCAGAAGCTGAGGTATGCCCGTCCAGGCAAGAACGACCCCGATCTGCTCCGAATTGTATCCTTGAACCCGTGAGAGATAGATCGGCAGAATGAAGGCCGAACCGTAGAGTGCCATTCCCAGCAGAAAATTGGCAACGACACCGAAACCGAAATTGCGGACCAGGAGAAGCCGCAGGTTCAGAAGCGGGTGAGCCGACTTTATCTCGATGATGAGAAAAAGCGTAAGCGACACCACGGCAATGACCGATAGCCGAACGATGAAGTCGGACCCGAACCAGTCTTCCTTGTTCCCTTCCTCGAGCACCGTCTGCAAGGCTGCTAATCCAACGGCCATCGTGACGATGCCCGGCCAGTCGCCCTTGGCAAGCAGACCCAAATTCATCGGGGCGGGCTCCAGAGATACGAAGAGCATCGCAATCATGAGCGATCCAGGGACCAGATTGACGTAGAAGATGAACTCCCAACCGTAGTTCTCCGTCAGGTAGCCCCCGATCGTCGGTCCTATGGCGGGAGCAAAGGTTGCCGACAGCGCAAACAGCGCGAGGCCCATCGGTTGCTTGGGTTTCGGCAACAACGTGATGATGATGGTGAATGCCATGGGGATGAGGACGCCGCCGGTAAAGCCCTGGATCGCGCGCAGCACGATCATCTGTTGCAGATTAGCGGCAAAGGCACAGGCAACCGAGAAGACCAGAAACAGGGCGGCGTTGACTAGGAGATAGGTGCGGACAGAAAAGACGCGCGCCAGCCAGCCCGTGAGGGGAATAACGACAATCTCGGCGATCAGATAGGAGGTCGATATCCACCCTCCATCGTCCTTCCCGGCTCCTATGGCTCCCTGGATGTCTGCCAGTGATGCGTTGACAATCTGAATGTTCAGGACGGCCATGAACGCGCCGAGCGTTGAGCCGACCACCGCGCACCACATCCGAAAAGCACTCAGCGCGGGCTCGACCGATTTCGCAAACTGCTGATTGCTGTTGGCAGGGATCAGAAGAGTAGCCATGAGACCTCACTCCTTCGGGCTTCCATTGACTGCCGATCACGACCATGGAAGCACCGATCCTCATATTCCTTCCGACATCCGGGTGGCCTTGGTATCCACTTCAGGCTCCACCGACATTCCGGACCGGAGCTTGCCGGCGATACCCTCGTCATCAATGAGGATCTTGACCGGAATGCGCTGCACGATCTTGGTGAAGTTTCCAGTCGCGTTGTCGGGTGGAAGCAACGAAAATTCCAGGCCGCTGGCGGGCGAGATGCTGTCGACGTGACCCTTCACCGCAAGATCCGGAAAGCTGTCGACCCTGATCTCGACGGTTTGGCCGGGGCGAACGTAAGTGAGTTGGGTTTCCTTGAAGTTCGCGACAACATACACGGCATGGAGCGGAACCACCGCCATGAGCTGGGTGCCGGACGAGACGAACTGGCCAACACGGATCGACCGCGCACCAACGGTTCCGTCGACTGCTGCAACAATGCTCGTGTAGGAAAGGTTGAGTTTGGCCTGCTGGACGGCCGCCTCGGCTCGATCTCGCTGGGCTACGATCTGGTCGCGCTGTGTGCTAAGGACTCGCACTTTGTTCTGTGCGGCAACAAACGCGGCCTGATCGCGCTCTACCGCTGCAGACGCCTGATCCAATATGGACTGGCTCTGTTCGGCGCGCGACAGAGTACCGGACCCATTTGATGTCAGCCGCGCATTTCGCGCCGCATCAGATTTTGCAAAGTTATAGGATGCTTTCGAGACATCGACTGAGGCCCTCGCCTGCTCGATCACGGATGCCTGAAGTTCAATCTGCGCATCCAGGTTGGCAATGGCGGCCTCCGCACCTTGCAAGTCTGCGCGTGCCGAGTTGAGAGCGATCTGGAAATCGCGATCATCGATTGTTGCGAGAACCTGACCGGCTGTGACTGGGTCATTGTCGCTGACCCGCACGTCCTTGATATAGCCGGCCACTTTGGGGGCGACGGTCGTGTAGTCGGCCTTCACGTAGGCGTTGTCGGTAGACTCGATGAAGCGCCCGGCTGTCCAATAGTAATGGCCGTATCGAACACCAAACGCCGCGCCTGCGAGCAGGACCAAGGCGAGAGATCGTCTCTTCCAGAGGCTCCTGTTCGACTTCGCGGGCACTGTCGGCTTCAACGTATCGACAGGAGTCCCATCGGTGGTTCCTCTGTCAGTCTCGGCGGCTTTCTCGAAGGTATCCTGGCGAGGCAATTCGACCATCTTCCTTCTCCTGGCAATCTCCCGCGTTCAAAAACGCAGGCCCGGCGGCGGGGTGCCGCCAGGCCGTATCTGGTCAGGCAGCTGCCTGGGGACGTTGTGCAAACCACGTTTTGACGTCCAGCTTGCCAAGCTTGGCTGGTCCGAGAGGAACCAAGGACTGGTCATCGACTAGCGAACCGAAGTACCTGGCCTGGGGATCGACGACGACCGTTCGCTTGTCGCCGATAGCGGTGAGATAGCCCTTAACGAAATCACTCAGGGGCTTCTTCTCAGGCCCTGCGATTTCGATGGTTCGGTTCTCGGCAGCACCAGCAGCGGCCTCAGCGACGAAGCCTGCAACCTCGTCCGCAGCAATTGGCTGGAACGCGCCGTGCGAAACGTGGACTGTCCCATCGACGGTCGCGCTATCGGCAATCCCGCCCAGGAATTCGAGGAACTGGGTGGAGCGGACGATGGTGTATGGGATGCCACCCTTCTTGATGAGGTCTTCCTGAGCAACCTTGGCCCGGAAGTAACCGTTCTCGGACGATCTCTCGATGCCAACGATGGAAAGCGCGACGTGGTGGTCGACGCCTGCCGCGCGCTCTGCTTTGAGCAGGTTTGTTGTTGACGTTTGGAAGAACGAGAGAACGGCGCTCGGCTCAAATGACGGCGAGTTGGTGACGTCGAGTACGACGTTCGCGCCGGCAAGTACGTCGTCGAGTCCCTCGCCTGTGAGTGTGTTGACCCCGGTCGACGGGGACGACTGCACTACATCGTGTCCCTGCTTGCGCAGGCGCTCCGCAACTTTCGTTCCAACGAGGCCCGTGCCTCCGATGATGACGATTTTCATGGTTCTATCCTTTGAGACTGGATATCCACCGAGGACATCTCAGGTTTTGAGATTGAGGCAGTAGCAGGCGGCACTGCCGTCGCCTCCTCCCGCCCCACAGCAACTGCTTACTTGTCGGGGGTCGTCAGCTCCGTCTCGGCCGTGTCGACGACGAATACGGCAAGAATCTTCGCAGGCTTCGTGTTGCTCGCATTCGCGCTGACTTTATGGTGATCGCCGGAGACCTCGATCCAGTTTTCACCGGTCTTGTATACCTTGACCGGGCCATCGTTGACCTGGCTCTTGATGCTGCCTTCGATCACGGTGGCGTAAATGAAGGCGCTTTTGGCGTGCGTGTGCGAGGGATTGGACCCGCCGGGACCGTATTCGACGAGCACGCCGCGCACGCTTTTTCCGGGTACGTTCGGAAGCACGTGGTCGAATACGATCGAGACCTTGGCATTGTGGGGTTTATCCGCGGCTACGGCAGGCACAGCCATCAGCGTTGCGCAAAGCAAGCCACTTGCGAGCCTTAGCATGGCAATTCTCCTTCGTTGACGTCATTGATTGTGACCGAAGCCGATCCTATGCGACGGGCATTGGGCACAATAGATATACGAAGGTTTGCCAAATCTATACGAAGGTTTGCCGAACCGACCGCGCCGGTTTGGGTCGATCGGATGGGCCGCCTGACTCTTGCCGCAGAGCGAACATGACCGGGCACGCCAGCGCGGGTGCCGACCGCGGCGTCAAAAACACACCAATTTGGACTAGTTTAGGCTTCGGTTGGGATGGGGTCGCCTTGATCGAGCCTCAAGGGTTCAGGTGTTCCCGGTGCGCGCGAAAGATCGACCGAATTCCTTTGAGCAAATCCAGTCTGCGCCGCTCATTGTGGATTGTCGGTACCCCGGAATTCACCCCGAGCCCTTCGCGATGAGCAAGATGGGCAGCGAGGTCTTCGGCGAGTTCCGGTCGTTCACGCATCAGCGGCGCAAAAGCAGTCTGGTCGATCTCATAGACGGTGACCCGCGTTACCGCATAGAGCCCATGTTGCTCTGCCATACCGGCGAGTGATCCCTGTTCTCCGAAAAAGTCTCCGGGGGCCAACCGCGCCACTTCCTCGTCACCCTTCCTCATTGCGATGATGCCCGCACGTACGATCATGAGGCTGGCAAGACGCCCCCCTTCCCGGACGATTTCAGCCCCCGGGGAAAAGGTTCTTCGGCTGGCAGACGCGACGAGGACATCGCGCTCTTCCTGGCTCAGCAATGAGAAGATCGAAATAGCGTCGATGAGGCTCTGCGCCGGGGGCGTCGCGGGACGCGGCGCGCTTCGAAGGTAGTCTCCTGCAAGTGGGCTTTCCGGGGGGAGCGCCAACTGCAGGCCGTTCGCCTTGCAATGACGATATACGAGGTCGATGACTTCGGTTCGCGCAGCACCTCGTTGCGCCGGGCTGGTGACGCGAAATTGCAGTTCGACAGTCACGGCGCTGCCGTCAATGCCGGCAAGCACGACGTTTGGGGGTGGCTGCTTCACGATGAGGTTGCAGCTGTCGAGCACGGTGTGCATCACCTCGACAATGGTTCGGGGCATGTGTGTCGGGGCAACCCGTATCGACAGGTCGATTTGATGGTTCTCGTCCGGCCGGCTGACATTCGTCAGCCCCAGCTTGGCCAGGACGCTATTGGGCAGCACCACGATGTTATGAGCGCCTGTCAAAAGGTAAGTCGAGCGCCAGTTGGTGGCGACAACACGTCCCTCGGTGCCATCGCTCAGATAAATGAAGTCTCCGATGACATAGGGGCGGCCTAGCGTGAGAGCGATGCCGGAAAATACGTCGCTCAAGGTGCTCTGTAGGGCAAGACCGAGAATGATGGCGATGACGCCAGACGTTGCCAGCAGCGTTCCGATCGGCACGCCGAAAACAAACGCCATGATTGACAACAGCACCCCGAGATAGACGAGTGCGACGATGAGATCCTGGATCAGTCTCGCTTCTCGTGGCCGCCCGTCCAGGACGATGTAGATACGAACGAAGCCGATCACGGCCCACGACAAATGGACCCACCAGAGAATCTTGGCCGATACCATCAACGCGTTGGCGCCGTTTAGGTCCGCGGGGTCGAAGCGGAACGGCACAATCCGAGCGTAGGCAAGCACGGCGGTCATTGACAGGAAGACTGCGATCTGAACGATCAGGCGCTGGGTCGGGCGTCCCTGTCCCTGCATATGCCAAATGACAATCCCAGCGAGCCCCATCACACTGATAAGCAGTGGCAGCAGGTGAACTTCCTGACCCATCACGATCCCACAACGAAAAATTCTGACCCCATGCGCCGATCTAGAGGCGCACATGTCACGCGGCGGCTCAGCGCGACAGTCGAACATAGGCCGACGATGCGAGCGCGGCTACTACACCAAGGTTTACCCTCACGGCGATGCCACGGCGCATCGTTTGCGTCTTGCTGAGTGCTCATTGGGTCGCAGAGCGCCTTCCGTCCCTTCACCCGCACCATGACTTTCTATATAGCCGCTTGGACCGAATATAGAATCTCACTGATGCGCAATCCTCCCGAATACCAGAATCCCCTCCAGGGAATGGCCCTGATGGCAGGCGCGATGCTCGTGCTGCCGACGATGGATGCGATCGCCAAATACATGGCGACCGTCGAGGCGATGTCGCCCGGCCAGGTGACATTCTACCGCTTCTTCTTCCAGCTCGTGTGCACGCTGCCGTTCCTTTTCGCGGTATTCGGCCGCAAGGCGCTTCACGCCAAGCGCCCGTGGATGAATCTGTTGCGCGGTGCCCTCCATGGGGCGGCGAGCCTGCTCTTCTTCGTTGCCGTGAAATATATGCCGCTCGCGGACGTATTCGCGATCTATTTTGTCGAGCCCCTCATGCTCACGGCGCTGTCGGCGATCTTCCTCGGAGACAAGGTTGGCTGGCGTCGGTGGATGGCGATTGTCGTCGGGTTCGGTGGCGCAATGATCGTCATTCAGCCGAGCTATGAGATCTTCGGCCTGAAGGCGCTCTTACCCGTTTTCTGCGCCTTCCTGTACTCGCTTTATCTCTTCATGAACCGGGCGATCGGCATTGCTGACTCCCCGCTGACCATGCAGACGATGGCTGGTATCGGCGGTACCGCGTTCATGGCTGTCGCGTTGATCGCGGGCAATGGACTTGGCGTCGGCGATTTCCATCCCTCCCTGCCCTCCTCGGCATTGGGACTGGTTCTGCTGCTGATCCTCGGGACGATTTCGAGCTATGCCCATATGGTCATCGTCCGAGCCTTCCGGCTCGCACCGCTGTCGCTGCTCGCACCATTCCAGTATTTCGAGATCATTTCAGCAACAGTACTCGGCTACGCGCTATTCGGCGATTTTCCCAACGTTTCGAAGTGGATCGGCATCCTGATCATCGTCGCGTCCGGTCTCTTCATCATCTGGCGGGAGCGTGTGCAGGCGCGATCGTTAAAAACGTCGTGACTATTTGAGCGCGCCATTAACACTGCTTCTTGAGGGATCATCAATTCGCTCGCAGTAGAAGGGCCCTTCGGCCTCATGATGAGGTCCTGGAGACAAAAGATGAGCGAATTCCGTCTCGCTTTTCCGGCATGTGTGATTGCCGGGAAGCATCAGCTGACCACCGAAGACATCGGTCTGCTGCGCAAACATACCTTCCCGGAAGGCATCCGGACCGCCGACAACGTTGTCGCCATGTTGGCGCTGAACAATTCCTGCCCCGCAAAATGCCCGGAGTGGAACTCCTTCTTTGTGGAGCAACTCGCTGGCTTCATCGTCAACTATAGCTACCCTCAGGGGTCTCTCGACGAGATCAATGTGGCCTGGCTCATACGCATGGTCGCGACCGACGGCGTGGTCAATTCGGAGCTCGAGCTCGAACTGGTTCTGCACGTGATGGAGATCGCGGTAAACGTGCCGGATGAGTTGCGCGCCTTTGCACTCGATCAGTTACGTCTTGCGCTGGCGGAAAACGTCGGCGGATACCGGCTATCGCGCGCAGTGGATCGAAAGGGCATCACGCGACAGGATATCGATTACATGATGCGGGTTCTCCGCGGCATAAGCGATGCCGGCGTTATCAGTGCGCCGCCCCTCACTTGGGGCGTTATGATGCGGATCGCGGAGGAAACGCTGCCGGCGGGAAATCACCCGCGTTGGGCCGACATTCTCTCGGCGCTCCAACTCGTGGATTATGCCGAAGCCCCACGCCGCAGCCGATGGCTGAGGATCGTCGATGACAGTTTCGGCAACGAAACCGCCGTGGCCTGAGACACGCCGATATTCTTTCGGCTGATTGTGCGTTCCGGGGTTTTATGCGTAAAACTTCGGAACGCATGTTTTGGGTGGAGTCTCCATGTTCAAGAAAATCCTGATCGCGAACCGCGGCGAGATCGCTTGCCGCGTCATCAAGACTGCGCGCCGCATGGGAATTGCGACGGTGGCCGTCTACTCGGATGCGGATCGGGATGCACTCCACGTGGAGATGGCTGATGAGGCCGTTCATATCGGTCCCGCTGCGGCGGCCGAAAGCTACCTCGTGGCGAACAAGATTATCGCTGCCTGCAAACAGACGGGCGCCGAAGCGGTTCATCCCGGCTATGGCTTCCTCTCCGAGCGAGCGTCGTTTTGTGAAGCTCTGGAGAAGGAAGGCATTGTCTTCATCGGTCCTAAGCCGAAAGCCATCATGGCGATGGGCGACAAGATCGAGTCGAAGAAGTTCGCCAACGCCGCCAAGGTCTCCACCGTCCCCGGCTATCTCGGCGTCATAGAGGATGCGTCTCACGCGGAAAAGATCGCAGCCGAGATCGGTTACCCCGTCATGATCAAGGCCTCTGCCGGCGGCGGCGGCAAGGGCATGCGCATTGCCTGGAGCGAAGCGGAAGTCCGCGACGGCTTCGACCGAGCGCGTTCCGAGGCGAAGAGTTCCTTCGGCGACGATCGCGTATTCATCGAAAAATATGTTGTCGAGCCCCGCCACATCGAGATCCAGGTGCTCGCGGACGGGCACGGCAACGTCGTCTATCTCGGCGAACGCGAATGCTCCATCCAGCGCCGCAACCAGAAAGTCGTCGAAGAGGCTCCCTCGCCCTTCCTTGATGCGGAAACTCGCGCGGCCATGGGCGAGCAGTCGGTCGCGCTCGCCCGCGCCGTGGACTACCAAAGCGCCGGCACGGTGGAATTCATCGTCGATCGTGACCGTAATTTCTATTTTCTGGAAATGAACACGCGCCTGCAGGTCGAGCATCCGGTTACCGAACTGGTGACGGGTATCGACCTGGTCGAACAGATGATCCGCGTTGCAGCCGGTGAAAAGCTCCCCTTTACACAGAGCGACATAAAGCTGAACGGCTGGGCGATCGAGAGCCGGTTATATGCCGAGGATCCCTACCGAAACTTTCTTCCATCGATCGGGCGCCTAACGCGATATCGGCCACCCGCCGAAGGCAAGTCCGGTAACACCATCGTGCGCAACGACACGGGCGTTTTCGAAGGTGCCGAGATTTCGATGTACTACGATCCGATGATCGCGAAGCTCTGCACCTGGGCCCCGACACGTCTTGAAGCGATCGAGGCGATGGGCGAGGCACTCGACGGTTTCGTCGTCGACGGAATTGAACACAACGTCCCCTTCCTGGCCGCGCTGATGAAGCACCCCCGCTGGCGCGAAGGGCGTCTGTCGACCGGTTTCATCGCGGAGGAATACCCTGATGGATTTGCGCCGATGGTACCGGACGCACATCAGCAAGCCACCCTCGCGGCCGTCGCTCTTTCTGCGTCTCTCGTTGAAGCCAACCGTCGGGAGCGCTTCGCCGATCGCTTGCGCGGCCCCTCCGGCGCGACCCGTGAGGACTGGACCGTCAGGCTGGGTGACAGTTACGTCGATGCACGTCTGGTCGATGGGCTCGTGACGATCCCGTTCGACATGGACATCCAGATTGGCGGCAAGATTTCCAATGTCGTCACCGACTGGAGACCTGGCGATTCCGTTTGGCGCGGCAAGGTCGCGGGCCAAAGCGTGATTGCGCAGATCCGCCCGGTTCTCAATGGCCTCCGGCTGGACTGGCAGGGAATATCGCTGAAAGCCAAGGTATTGACGCCCCGACATGCCGCACTCGATAAGCTGATGCCAGTGAAGCTTCCGCCGGATACGTCGAAGCTGCTGCTCTGCCCGATGCCTGGTCTCGTCGTTTCGATTGCCGTGGTCGAGGGCCAGGAAGTCAAAGCGGGCGAAACGCTTGCCGTGGTCGAAGCCATGAAAATGGAAAACGTGCTGCGCGCCGAGCGCGATTTGGTCGTCAGCAAGATCAACGCCAAGCCCGGAGAGAGCCTTGCCGTTGATGCCGTCATTCTCGAGTTTGCCTGACGGACGCTAACGCCTCTTGCTGCCTCGCTGGTTAGGTTTTGTTAACGGCTGGCCGCCTATCGTGGCCCCACCGGCGGGATGCCCGGTGGAGGTAGCAAATGACGGCGCTGCAATCGGCGACCCTCTTGCTGGTCATAAATCTCGGTTTTCTCTGGCTTCTGATGCGAATCCCGCTGGGACGCAGAACCATTTGCCTCAGCCGGACCTACGGATTCTCCCCCGATAGACTCTGGAACGCGATGAACCCCGCCGGTCCGGACGCATCCTGGCACCACTCGGTCATCAGCAGTCACGCCCTTGCCGATCGGCGCGGCGTGGTGGAACAGACCTACCGGCATCTCGACAAGAACGGCGCGCCGTCCCGACGGCTACTTGCATTGGAACCGTTGCCATGGATGGCGAGCAATGCCCACGGCTTCCAGGCTCACATCATCGATGACAGCACGCTGGATCCCACATTCTGGGACCACTACCGGGAGCGCCGTATGATTCGACCGACACCCGATGGTGCGCTGCTGGAAATCGAACAGACCGACCGCTACCGTGGCTTGGCGTTCCTCTTGTTCCGCTATTTCGTCCTGCGCCGGGAAATGAAGGCGCTCGATGGATGGTTGAAAACAGGCGAGTCGCTGCCACAGGGCTACTTTGAGCGACCTCTGGTCCAAGGCGGTCTTGCGGTGTTGTCGACACTGCTGCTCTGGCCCTTCCTTGGGTTCGATGCAGGTGGCCTGATGCTCTCGACATTCCTGACCCTTGTCATTGTCTTCCATGAACTCGGGCATATGGCGGCCTACCGCATGTTCGGTCACGCGTCCGTCAGGATGATCTTCGTGCCATTGCTGGGTGGCATCGCGGTCGGCGGGAGGCCCTACCGGTCGCTATTCGAGGTGGCGACCTGCGCCCTTATGGGTGCAGGAATGTCGGCTTTCCTTGTCCCGATCCTCGCGGTCGCCACGCAGCTCGCCGATGCCGGTCTGCTGCCCTTGGCGTCACGTGGACCTCTGCTCATCTTCCTGTTGATCCTCGGCGCTTTCAACCTGCTGAACCTGCTGCCGATGCACCGTTTCGACGGCGGCCAGGTGCTCCGGCAAATTTTCCGCAGGCGAAGGTCGCAGATTGCGGCCAGTTTTGTTGTCACCCTGTGCATTCTCGGCATCGGATTCGAGATCGGTTTGCCGGCGAACGTGCTAACCGCGGGCCTGCTCGTTTTCACGCTTGTTAGCCTCGTCAGCGGCGCTTCCGTGAAGCCGCGCCAGATGCTCGAAGAGATGAAGGACGGCGAGCGCATGCTGGTTGCCTTCGGCCTCTACGCGGCCATCGCGGTGCATGGCTATGCCATTATTTTCGCAACTGAAAAGCTCTTTTGACGCAGGCCGTATAGGGATTGGCGCAATCAGCCTATTCGAGGCGGAAACTCACGCCCACGGACAGTTTTCCCTTGAGCGGGCCGCGTCGTGCGTGCAAAGCTCCGCCCAATCAAATCAGTAGGAGCATCTGACATGGACGTTCGCGCCGCCGTTGCCGTACAGGCTGGAAAACCGCTTGAAGTGATGACCGTTCAGTTGGAGGGACCGCGAGCCGGCGAAGTGCTGGTCGAGGTGAAAGCGACCGGCATCTGCCACACGGATGATTTCACCCTCTCGGGCGCCGATCCGGAAGGTCTGTTTCCGGCGATCCTTGGCCATGAGGGCGCCGGCATCGTCGTCGATGTCGGTCCAGGTGTGACCTCGGTGAAGAAGGGTGACCATGTCATTCCGCTCTACACGCCGGAATGCCGCGAATGCCCGTCCTGCCTGTCGCGCAAGACCAATCTGTGC
Organism: Rhizobium sp. 42MFCr.1; assembly: GCF_000377185.1. Classification (NCBI taxonomy): domain Bacteria; kingdom Pseudomonadati; phylum Pseudomonadota; class Alphaproteobacteria; order Hyphomicrobiales; family Rhizobiaceae; genus Rhizobium; species Rhizobium sp. 42MFCr.1. The sequence goes on along the minus strand of NZ_KB897818.1, from coordinate 287,754 downwards.
ACCGCCATCCGCTCGACACAGGGCCAGGGGCTGATGCCGGATGGCACTTCGCGCTTCTCGATCGGCAAGGACAAGATCCACCACTATATGGGCTGCTCAACCTTCGCCAACTACACGGTGCTGCCGGAGATCGCCGTCGCCAAAGTCAATCCCGACGCACCCTTCGACAAGATCTGCTATATCGGCTGCGGCGTAACCACGGGCATCGGCGCCGTCATCAACACCGCCAAGGTGGAGATGGGCGCGACCGCGATCGTCTTCGGTCTCGGCGGCATCGGCCTTAACGTCATCCAGGGCCTGCGCCTCGCCGGCGCCGACATGATCATCGGCGTTGATCTCAACAACGACAAGAAGGCCTGGGGCGAGCGCTTCGGCATGACGCATTTCGTCAACCCGAAGGAGGTCGGCGACGACATCGTGCCTTACCTCGTCAACATGACGAAGCGCGGCGCCGACCAGATCGGTGGCGCAGACTATACCTTCGACTGCACCGGCAACACCAAGGTCATGCGTCAGGCGCTGGAATCCTCGCATCGCGGCTGGGGCAAGTCCGTGGTCATCGGTGTTGCGGGTGCCGGCCAGGAGATCTCTACCCGGCCGTTCCAGCTGGTTACCGGTCGCTCCTGGATGGGCACGGCCTTTGGCGGCGCACGTGGCCGCACCGATGTGCCGAAGATCGTCGATTGGTACATGCAGGGCAAGATCGAGATCGATCCGATGATCACCCACACCATGCCGCTCGAAGACATCAACAAGGGCTTCGAACTCATGCATTCCGGCGAAAGCATCCGAAGCGTGGTACTGTATTGAGGCGAGGACGACGGAATGCGGTGCGACTTTAAAATGGCCTGCGGCTTTTTCGCAAATTGATCCTGATTTGGGAGCCGTGGGCAGCTAAGGAGGAGGAGCTGAACATGCCAAGTCAAGTATCGCTGCACCCCGCCCTCGACGGCGGTGTGAAAAAGGGCCAGGCAAATTTCAACGGCGGCACGCTGGTCTGCGCCTGCGTCGACCGTCCTGTGAAGGTCGCTATCAAGGGTACTATCGCGCACAATCACGCCTGCGGCTGCACGAAATGCTGGAAGCCGAAGGGAGCGGCTTTTTCAGTGGTCGCCGTGACCCCGCATGAAAACGTCACGGTGCTGGAAAATGGCGACAAGCTGCAGGTCGTCGATCCGGATGCGCTGATCCAGCGCCATGCCTGCAAGGCCTGCGGCGTTCATATGTACGGACCGGTGGAGCGCGAACATGCCTTCAAAGGGCTCGATTTCATTCATCCGGAACGCTTTCAGGAGAGTGGCTGGCCGGAGCCGACATTCGCGGCCTTCGTGTCGTCGATCATCGAATCCGGCACGCCGCCTTCGGCGATGGCAGGTGTCCGCGGTCGCCTGAACGAGCTAGGCCTCACGCCCTATGATTGCCTGAACCCAACGCTGATGGATGTCATCGCAACCTGGGTGGCGAAAAAGGCAGGCACACTGAAGGAAGCCTGACGTCTTGAACGAATGGCAGCCGTCGGATTATGAGACCCCGAACGAACCGCCGCTACGCGCCCGTCGGGGCCTCCTAGCGTTTCCATCAAAGCAGATTGAAATTCATGATTTATGTCGATGCAGACGCCTGCCCGGTGAAGCCGGAAATCCTCAAGGTCGCCGAGCGCCACGGCATGGAAGTGACCTTCGTGGCGAATTCCGGTCTGCGTCCTTCCCGCGATCCGATGGTGCACAATATCATCGTCTCGGCCTCGTTCGATGCCGCCGACAACTGGATTGCCGAGCATGCCAGTGTCGGTGACGTGGTCGTCACTGCCGATGTCCCGCTCGCGGTCCGTTGCGTGGCAACTGGCGCGCTCGTCAGCGGTTCGACGGGTCGGGTCTTCGACGATACCAATATCGGCATGGCGAGCGCTATGCGCGATCTCGGCGCTCACCTGAGAGAGACCGGCGAAAGCAAGGGTTACAATGCGGCCTTCGGCCCGAAGGATCGCTCCCGCTTCCTCGAAACTTTCGATCGCCTGTGCCGCCGGGCCAAGGCTCTTACCCCAAAAACGGACGATAAAGAATGAACATAATTTCACAGACGACTGCCTTTGGCGGCATGCAGGGTGTTTTCACGCACGAATCCGACGCCTGCAAGTGCGACATGACTTTTGCAGTTTTCGTCCCACCAAAGGCCATCAAGGAGCCCTGCCCGGTTGTCTGGTATCTCTCAGGCCTAACCTGCACGCATGCAAACGTTATGGAAAAGGGCGAATATCGGCGCATGGCTGCAGAGCTCGGCCTGATCGTCGTCTGCCCGGACACGAGCCCGCGCGGCAATGACGTCCCGGATGAGCTTACCAATTGGCAGATGGGCCAAGGCGCCGGTTTCTATCTCGATGCGACGGAAAGGCCTTGGTCGGAAAACTATCAGACGTACACCTACATCACCGAAGAACTTCCGGCCTATGTTAGCCAACACTTCCGCATGGACATGAGCCGCCAGGGCATCTTCGGTCACTCGATGGGCGGTCACGGTGCCATGACCATCGCGCTCCGGAACCCAGATCGGTTCAAGAGCTGCTCGGCTTTTGCGCCCATCGTGGAGCCTTCGACCGCGGATTGGTCGGCCCCAGCGTTTGAGAAATATCTGGGCTCCGACCGTGCCACCTGGCGGAAATATGATGCCTGCGCCTTGGTAAGCGACGGCGCACGTTTTCCCGAGTTCCTGATTGACCAAGGCAAGGCCGATGGCTTCCTGGAGAGCGGGCTGCGTCCATGGCTGTTCGAAGAGGCTGTGAAGGATACTGACATCAAGCTTACGCTGCGCCTGCACGAGCGCTACGATCACTCCTACTACTTTATTTCGACCTTCATGGACGATCATCTGAAGTGGCACGCGGAGCGTCTTGCCTGAGGCGGCAAAAAACGGGTAGCGAGCCGCAGCCGCGGCCGGTAAAGCCGGCCACGGCATTTTATTGCATCAGGCGGAGGCCTTGCGCCCCTCGACCGACAGAGCACCGGGGCCAGCGAAGAAGATGAACAGGAAGATGAAGCTGAACAGAATTGCCGCCTCGCCACCGTTCAGAGCCGGCCAGAACGCTTTCGATCCGTGCGCCATGAAGTAGGCAACAGCCATCTGGCCCGAAAGGATGAAGGCGACCGGCCGCGTAAACAGCCCGATCAGCACCAGCAGGCCACCGACCACTTCGAGCAGAGCGGCGACCAGCAGCAAGGGCGGCAGCGGGCCGTCCATCTGCGCGGCCGGGAACGCGAAAAGCTTCATCGTTCCATGCTCGATAAACAGCAGCGCAGTGATGATGCGCAGAGCGGCAAGCGCGTAGGACTGGTAGGCGCTCAGTCGTTCCATGTAGACTCTCCTTTTGAACAAAGACAGCGGAGGGTTAGCTGCTTCGCCAGTAGGAAAGAAGACACGGATCGTTGACGGGCGATCACTTCCTGTTGATTTTCCTTGGCTTTCCCCACTTTATTCTCCTTAAAGCGGAATATTGTCGTGCTTCTTCCAAGGATTGCTCAGGTCTTTATTGCGAAGCATCTTTAGGCCCCGCGCCAGCCGTCGGCGTGTGGAATGCGGCATGATGACCTCGTCCACGTAACCGCGCTCGGCAGCGACGAACGGAGAAAGGAACCGATCTTCGTACATCTTCGTATGCGCGCTGATCTTTTCGGGATCGGCGATATCCTTGCGGAAGATGATTTCGACGGCCCCCTTCGCGCCCATCACGGCGATCTGAGCCGTCGGCCAAGCATAGTTCAAGTCCCCCCTCAAATGCTTCGATGCCATGACGTCATAGGCCCCGCCGAACGCCTTGCGCGTGATGACGGTGAGCTTCGGCACCGTCGCCTCCGCATAGGCGAACAGCAGTTTCGCACCATGCTTGATCAGCCCGCCATATTCCTGGGCGGTTCCAGGCAGGAAGCCGGGCACGTCCACAAAGGTTACGATCGGAATGTTGAAGCAGTCGCAGAAGCGGACGAACCGCGCTGCCTTTCGCGACGCATCGCTGTCGAGCACGCCGGCGAGCACCATCGGCTGGTTTGCCACGAAACCGACGGTCGAGCCTTCGATCCGACCGAAGCCGCAGACGATATTTTTGGCGAAGCTCGCCTGGATCTCGAAGAAATCACCCTCATCCACCGTCTTTAGGATCAATTCCTTGATGTCGTAGGGCTTGTTCGCGTTCGCTGGCACCAGTGTGTCGAGCGATGCATCGGCATCTGTCACCGACTGGTAACATTCGATTTCGGGCACCGGTGATGTGTTCGACTGCGGTAGCAGGTCGATGAGTCGCCGAACCTGCAGCAACGCCTCGACGTCATTGTCGTAAGCGCCGTCGGCAATCGAGGATTTGGTCGTATGCACCGAGGCGCCACCGAGCTCTTCCGCGGTGACGGTCTCATTCGTCACCGTCTTCACCACGTCGGGGCCGGTCACGAACATGTAGGAGGTATCACGGACCATGAAGATGAAATCGGTCATGGCGGGCGAGTAGACGTCACCGCCGGCACATGGACCCATGATGACCGAGATTTGCGGAATGACGCCGGAGGCGAGCACATTGCGCTGAAAGACCTCCGCATACCCGCCCAGCGCCGCCACGCCTTCCTGGATACGCGCGCCGCCGGCATCATAGATGCCGATGATCGGCGCTCTGTTCTTGAGCGCCATATCCTGAACCTTCATGATCTTCTCGGCATGCGCTTCCGAGAGCGAACCGCCGAACACCGTGAAGTCCTTCGCGAAGACGAATACCGTTCGCCCGTTCACCGTTCCCCAACCGGTGACCACGCCGTCACCGGCGATCCGCGTCTTGTCCATGCCAAAATCGTTGGATCGATGCTCGACAAACATGTCGAACTCCTCAAAGGAGTCTTCGTCCAGGAAAAGATCGATCCGCTCACGTGCCGTCAGCTTGCCGCGCTGATGCTGCGCGTCGATACGCCCCTTGCCTCCACCGAGCCGTGCAATGCCGCGCCGGCGTTCGAGTTCCTCAAGAATTTCCTTCATGGATACTCCTCGCCGCGGATCACGCGGCTGGTTCAAGCGCGTCCGGCGCTCAGTGAGAAAGCGGAACGAATGCGAGCGGCGATATCCTCGGCGAGGATCTCGTCGGCTGCCGTTGGACTACTGGAGAAGCTTGTCACTTCAAACGCACTGACGGCGACGACCGAACCATCGTCGACGGAGGCGGCATCGACGCTGACCTTTGCGACATTCCGGCTTTTGTCGAAGCCCTGGCCCTTTTCGACAAAAAGGATCCGGATTGTCAGCACAACGCGCGGATAGACGTCTGTTCGCACCGTAGCGTTTATCGCGGCATTTACCCGATCGCCGACACCGGCAAGGATTGCTGGCGGGATCTTCTGCGCGCTGACAACGACAGCGCTTCGCACGTCATAGACCGGGGCGGGTTGCTCCTTTGCGAAAATCGAGCACGAGGCAAGCGCGATGCAAACCAGCGCCACCGGTAAAAAGCACGACTTGACCCAGCTCATTAAGAAAATCCGCATCCGCCCCCAATAGACTCGCAGATTTTCGCGATAACCCGGCTCAACGCAATATGTTTCAGCCCTTCAAGGCCAAAAAAACGTCCGCAGCGGCATTGAAGTCCTCAAAGCGCTTCGCGCGCCGCTCTTCGGCTTCTTCGTCACTGCCCCAATGCTCGATCGTCCAATCCTCATCGAGATGCGCGAGCGACCAAACCTTGTCCGCCGGCAGAGTGCCATCGGCGAAGGCAAGCGCCAGCAGCGCGGAGCCGGTCAGTGTCGTGATGGTGTGCAAGGCCGCCAGGGTCGTCGCATCGTCGTGCCGCCTCAATGCTGCGGAATACGCAGAAATTGCTTCCGGCGGCTGGTCATGGTGCATGACGCCTTCGATCAGGATGAAGCGCGCACCGAGCGAGTTGCCGGCCCAATCGAGCACCGGGTCCCAAAGATCTCTCTGGCGCTCGACGAGGGCTTGCGGCGCTTCGGCACGATAGCAAAGCAGATCGCTCGAGGAGAAGCGCACGATATCGTCGAAGACGGCTTGCGTGTCGGCTGCAACTCCGTCGATGGCGGTGTTGACGAGCCGAGTCACAGGCATGGTCGAGGGGTCGATCACCTCAACCTGCGCCTCCCATTCGCGTACCAAAAGCTCCGCAAGTGGCTTCGTCGCGACAACAAGCAGTTTGCGCGCTGGCGTACGAATGGCCTTGCCGTCCAGCTCGATGGAATGGCCTTCGTCAACTTCCGCGATCGTGACAGCCTTGTAGAAGCGCTTCGGCAACGGCTTCTTCATCTGGATCTGGGCACGGCGAATAGGGTCCGGATGGCTCAATCCTTCCGCCAGGTCGTTCAACAGATCACGCATGCTTCACCTCAGGAAAAATGCTTCAAAACGTCACTCGGGTGACGAACAATGCCGTCGGCCCCTGCAGACACCAGATCGTCCACGCTCGCATAGCCCCACGACACGCCAACCGCTTTCGCGCCCGCGGCCTTCGCCATCTGCATATCGTAGATGGCATCGCCGATAACAATCGCATCGGCGGGATTCATGCCGATCTCGCTGCAGCACTCCATTACCATAGCTGGATGGGGCTTCGATGGGCAGTCGTCAGCCGTGCGCGAAACGATAAAATGGGGTGCGAAACCGTGTGTTTCGAGAATGTGGACAAGACCGCGACGCGACTTGCCCGTTACCGCTCCGATCAGGATGTCATCGTTCTGCGCCAATTCATCGATCAACGGCCTGATGCCATTGAACAGCGGCACGTCCATTCCAGGTTCGTCACGAACACCGGCATAGATCGTCTTGTAGTGTGCCGTCATCGCGATCGCTTCGTCGTCCACGTGCGGCTTTCCCTGCATCCGCGCAATGGCGATATCCAGCGTCAGTCCGATGATCGACTTCGTCAACGAGACATCCGGCCTATCGTATCCGAAGTGCACGAAGGTCCGCGCCATCACCTCATGGATCAGTGCTGCGCTGTCGACCAGCGTGCCGTCACAATCGAAGAGCGCCAGTCTCATTCGTCATCGGCTCCGTCGGCAGAGTTCTCATCAAATCCCAGCAGGTTCCAGGTCTGGACCATATGCGGAGGCAGCGGCGCGGTGATGCGAAGGCGCCCTCCGGACGGATGCGGGATGTCGATGTGGCGTGCGTGCAGGTGCAGTCGCTTTTGAACGCCGCCGGGAAAATCCCAGTTCGGATCATCGTCGAAATATTTGGGATCCCCAATGATCGGGTGACCGATATGGAGCGCATGGACGCGAAGCTGATGCGTACGGCCGGTATAGGGCTCCATTTCAAGCCAGGCGAGCCTCTGCGCCGCCGTCTCGACCACGCGGTAGTAGGAAACGGCGTGGTCGGCGCCCTCCTCACCATGCTTGGCAATCCGCATGCGGTCGCCATCCGGCGTTGCTTCCTTCACAAGCCAAGTCGAGATCTTGTCCTCGCGCTTGCGCGGTACCCCCTTCACGAGCGACCAGTAGGTCTTCTTCGTGTCGCGTTCCCGAAAGGCGGCTGTCAGCTTTTGGGCGGCGCCGCGGGTGCGTGCGATGACCAGGACACCCGATGTGTCCCTGTCCAAGCGATGCACCAGGCGCGGCTTCTCGCCTTTCGGACTGGTCCAGGCTTCGAGCATCTTGTCGATATGGCGTGTCACGCCTGAGCCGCCCTGCACCGCAAGGCCCGCGGGCTTGTTAAGGACGATGACCTTGTCGTCTTCGTGCAGCACCATCCGCGACAACAGTTCGAAATCGCCGGAGTGCTTGAGATCGCGGCCAGCGATCGGTCCGGTTTTCGCCTTGGCATCGACATCAAGCGGTGGCACGCGCACCATCTGTCCGGGCTGCACACGCGTGTCGCTTTTCACCCGCCCACCGTCGACGCGAACCTGTCCGGAGCGAAGCAGCTTCTGGAGCGGGCCGAAACCGAGGCCCGGGAAGTGCACCTTGAACCAGCGGTCGAGCCGCATGCCCGCCTCATCCGGCTCCACCTTTTTGTGTTCAATACCCGCCATACGTCATCTTTCGGAAAATGGTTTCCGCGCACGGCGCGGCCTTTGCGGCTGGCTTTAGAGCATTTTTGCCGAAAACGGAAACCGTAATCTCACAAGATCGCGCGCATGAGTGCCAGTCCGCCGATCACCGCGGCCAAGGAGAGGCCGACGCTGGCAGCGATATAGACCGCGCTGGCGACAGTTGCGCCACGCTCGCAGAGCGAAATTGCATCGAGCGAGAACGAGGAGAAGGTTGTAAGACCGCCGAGGAAGCCGGTGATCAATAGCAGGCGCAATTCCGGCGAGGCATCGAAGCGCCGGACGATCATCTCCGCGAATACGCCGATGATGAAGCAGCCAACAACGTTGACGGTCAGTGTCCCCCACGGAAATGCCGGCCCTGCAATCCTGAGTGCCAACTGGCCGACATAGTATCTAAGCACGGAACCGATCGCACCGCCGACGGCGACAAGGAAGGCCTGAATCATGGATCTACTCTGTTTTGACGCGCGGGACATTCCAATCATCTGCGGGGAAGATCAAGATGCATAAAATGCTAGCGGTTGATTTAGCCAGTTAAGAACCCCCGTGCCTTATCGTGTCACCATGACAGTCTTGGTTGGCAGCATATCCGCAAGCACCGCCGCCGCAGCGTTTGAAACGCTTCGGATTCCACAGCGTGTGTCCGCAAGTACCTCTGCCAAAGAGTCTCGCCGCGCCGCCGATCGTCAAACCAAGGCAGCCAGCGGCCAGGACGTCGAAGAGCCCGCCAATATCATTCAATCGACGGAAGTCGCGCTAGATCTCATGACGATGGGGCAAAGGCAGCCGCAGGCCGGGTTGAAACAGGCCCTGGAATTCTACAGCGAGAGCTGAGCGTTGCCGGATTTTCTCACCCGCAGCGACCTATCATTAGAAGCGCGCGACAAAAATTTGTTCGGCGGCGACATTCCCCCTTGCCAACTACAGCCCTGGCCAGATAATTGCCCTCGACCTTGTTGGGAGAAGCTGGTCGTCTACGACCAGTGCCGAAGGAGCAACCGCCCCGGAAACTCTCAGGCCAAAGGACCAGCAAGGGGCAGACGGAACTCTGGAGAGAAGCGTTCTCGAAACGCTCGCCGAAGGGATAACAATCTCAGGCACAGGGACAGAGGGGGCTCGAAGTACAAGGCGCAACTGCGTCTGAAGATTTGAGCCCGCGCATGGAATTCCAGGCGCAAACCCCGGAGGCGTCGTTGGACGATACTGCTGCCCTCAAGAAAACCCCGCTGCATCAGCTGCATCTGTCACTTGGCGCCCGTATGGTGCCGTTTGCAGGCTATGACATGCCGGTGCAATATCCGGCCGGTGTGATGAAGGAGCACATCCAGACCCGCACGTCCGCCGGTGTTTTCGACGTGTCCCATATGGGCCAGGTCGTCATCAAGGCAAAGTCCGGAAAGTATGAGGACGCCGCGCTGGCGCTGGAAAGCCTCGTTCCGGTCGATATCCTCGGCCTCGCGGAAGGTCGCCAACGCTACGGTTTCTTCACCGATGAGAACGGCGGAATTCTCGACGACCTTATGATCACCCATCTCGACGATCACTTGTTCGTCGTCGTCAATGCGGCCTGCAAGGATGACGACCTTGCCCATCTCCAAAAGCATATCGGCGATAGCTGCGACATCACGCTCCTTGATCGCGCGCTCATCGCCCTCCAGGGACCGCGCTCCGTCGAGGTGCTCGCGGAACTGTGGGCAGATGTCGCCGCGATGAAATTCATGGACGTGCGCCACTGCCGGCTGCACGACGTTTCCTGTCTGGTCTCCCGCTCCGGCTACAGCGGCGAGGACGGCTTCGAAATCTCCATTCCCAAAGACAAGGCGGAGGATGTCGCCAAGCGGTTGCTTGAACATCCGGACGTCGCGCCGATCGGGCTTGGCGCTCGTGACAGCCTGCGCCTTGAGGCCGGCCTCTGCCTGTATGGCAACGACATCGACACGACCACCACGCCCGTGGAAGCCGCGCTTGAATGGGGAATGCAGAAGGCCCGCAAGTCCGGCGGCACTCGCGCCGGCGGTTTCCCCGGCGCTGATCGCATTCTGCGCGAGTTGGAAAGCGGCGCGACCCGCCGGCGTGTCGGCCTGAAGCCCGAGGGCAAGGCCCCGGTTCGCGGCCACGCCAAGCTCTTTGCGGATTCCGAAGGCAAGACGGAAATCGGCGAAGTGACCTCGGGTGGCTTCGGCCCCTCGGTCGAGGGTCCCGTTGCGATGGGTTATGTGCAGCTTCCCCACGCAGCCGTTGGAACGCAAGTTTACGCCGAAGTGCGCGGCAAATACCTGCCTGTCACGGTCAGCGCCCTTCCCTTCATCACACCGACCTACAAACGCTGAAACATTTTCCGGAGATTACAATCATGCTGAAATTTACCGAAGAACACGAGTGGCTGAAAATCGAAGGCGCTGTCGCAACGGTCGGTATTACCAATTATGCCGTCGATCAGCTTGGCGACCTCGTTTTCGTCGAACTGCCTGAAGTTGGCGCCACCTTCTCCAAGAACGACAACGCGGCCACCGTCGAGTCCGTCAAGGCTGCTTCCGACGTCTATTGTCCGCTCGATGGTGAGATCACCGAAGTCAATCCTGCGATCGTCGCCGATCCGTCGCTGGTCAATTCCGATCCCCAGGGCGCCGGCTGGTTCTTCAAGCTGAAGCTGGCAAACGCCACCGATGCCGATGGCCTGCTCGATGAAGCGGCCTACAAGGAGCTCACCGCGTAATGACGACGCCGACCGAATTCCAGTTTACAGACTACCAGCCGTATGACTTCGCCAACCGTCGCCATATTGGCCCCTCGCCGGCTGAAATGGCTGACATGCTTGGTGTCATCGGCTACAGCAGCCTCGACGGGCTGATCGACGCCACCGTGCCGCCCTCCATCCGTCAGAAGGCGCCGCTTGTCTGGGGCGCGCCGATGACGGAACGCGAGGCGCTCGACAAGCTGCGCGAGACGGCCAACAAGAACAAGGTGCTCGTCTCGCTGATTGGCCAAGGCTATTACGGCACGATCACGCCGCCGGTTATCCAGCGCACCATCCTGGAAAACCCCGCCTGGTACACGGCCTATACGCCCTACCAGCCGGAAATCAGTCAGGGCCGCCTCGAGGCGCTGCTCAATTACCAGACCATGATCTGCGACCTCACCGGTCTCGATGTCGCCAACGCCTCGCTGCTCGATGAAGCGACTGCTGCTGCCGAGGGCATGGCAATGGCGGAGCGCGTCTCCAAGTCGAAGGTGAAGGCCTTCTTCGTCGATGCCGCCTGCCATCCGCAGACGATCGAGCTGATCAAGACCCGCGCCGAACCGCTCGGCTGGAGCGTCATCGTCGGCAATCCGTTCACCGATCTGGACCCGGTCGACGTCTTCGGCGCCATCTTTCAGTATCCGAGCACGCATGGCCATGTTCATGATTTCACCGGCCTGATTTCGCGCCTGCATCAGACCGGTGCCATCGCGATCGTCGCAGCCGACATCCTCGCTCTGACGCTTCTGAAGTCGCCCGGGGAAATGGGCGCCGACATCGCCATCGGCAATTCTCAGCGCTTCGGCGTTCCTGTTGGATATGGCGGCCCGCATGCGGCCTACATGTCGGTCAAGGACGCACACAAGCGCTCCATGCCCGGCCGTCTCGTCGGTGTTTCCGTCGATGCTCGCGGTAACCGCGCCTATCGCCTGTCGCTGCAGACCCGCGAACAGCATATTCGTCGCGAAAAGGCGACGTCGAACATCTGCACAGCGCAGGTGCTGCTTGCCGTCATGGCCTCGATGTACGCCGTCTTCCATGGCCCGAAGGGCATCAAGGCGATCGCACAGCAGGTTCATCAGAAGGCCGTGCTGATGGCCAAGGGCCTGGAAAAGCTCGGCTACACCATCGAGCCCGAAACTTTCTTCGACACCATTACTGTCGATGTCGGCCATATGCAGGGCCTCATCATGCGGGCAGCCGTCGCCGAAGGTGTGAACCTGCGCAAGGTCGGCGCGACGAAGATCGGCATGAGCCTTGACGAGCGTACGCGCCCGGCAACGCTGGAAGCCGTCTGGCGCGCCTTCGGCGGCAATTTTGCTGTCGGCGACTTCGAGCCGAGCTATCGCCTGCCGAAGGGCCTCGCCCGCACCAGCGAGTACCTGACGCATCCGATCTTCCACATGAACCGCGCCGAAAGCGAGATGACCCGTTACATCCGCCGGCTGTCGGACCGCGATCTGGCGCTCGATCGCGCGATGATCCCGCTCGGCTCCTGCACGATGAAGCTGAACGCTACAGCGGAAATGCTGCCGATCACCTGGCCTGAGTTCTCGGATATTCATCCGTATGTTCCAGCCGATCAGGCGCTCGGTTATCGCGAGATGATCGACGATCTGACGGAAAAGCTCTGCGCCGTAACCGGCTATGATGCCTTCTCCATGCAGCCGAACTCCGGCGCGCAGGGCGAATATGCTGGCCTGCTGACGATCCGCAACTACCATATCGCCAACGGCAACGGCCATCGCGACGTTTGCCTCATCCCGACGTCGGCGCACGGAACCAATCCTGCCTCGGCACAGATGGTCGGCATGAAGGTCGTGGTCGTCAAGGTTCGTGAGAACGGCGACATCGACATGGATGATTTCCGCGCCAAGGCGGAGCAGTATTCGGTGAACCTCTCCTGCTGCATGATCACCTACCCGTCGACACACGGCGTCTTCGAAGAAACCGTCAAGGAAATCTGCGACCTCGTGCACAAGCATGGTGGCCAGGTTTATCTCGACGGTGCCAACATGAACGCCATGGTCGGTTTGTCCCGTCCTGGTGACATCGGTTCCGACGTCAGCCACCTCAACTTGCACAAGACGTTCTGTATCCCGCATGGCGGCGGCGGCCCGGGCATGGGTCCGATCGGCGTCAAGGCGCATCTGGCACCCTACCTTCCGGGTCATCCGGAAACCGACGGTCGTAAGGGCGCGGTATCGGCTGCGGCTTTCGGCTCGGCATCGATCCTGCCGATCTCCTGGAGCTACTGCCTGATGATGGGCGGCGAAGGCCTGACGCAGGCGACGAAGGTGGCGATCCTCAACGCCAACTACATCGCCGCACGGCTGAAGGGCGCCTACGACGTGCTCTACAAGTCCGAGGCCGGGCGCGTGGCGCATGAGTGCATCATTGACACGCGCCCGCTGGTCGATAGCGCCGGCGTGACGGTCGACGACGTCGCAAAGCGCCTGATCGACTGCGGCTTCCACGCCCCGACCATGAGCTGGCCGGTCGCCGGCACGCTCATGATCGAGCCGACGGAGTCGGAAACCAAAGCCGAACTCGACCGCTTTTGCGAGGCGATGCTGGCGATCCGCCAGGAGGCCCGCGACATCGAGGAAGGTCGCTCGGACAAGGTCAATAACCCGCTGAAGAACGCCCCGCACACAGTCGAGGATCTCGTCGGCGAATGGGATCGTCCTTATTCGCGCGAACAGGCCTGCTTCCCACCCGGCGCCTTCCGCGTCGACAAGTACTGGTCACCGGTCAACCGCGTCGACAACGTCTTCGGCGACCGCAACCTGATTTGTACCTGCCCGCCGGTTGAGAGCTACGCGGAAGCTGCTGAGTAACATCCGAACGGCCTTCCCTTTTCAGGGAGGGCCGTTCCGCACTTACACTGGAAATGAAGGTCCGCGCGGAATGCCAAAAGACGACAGCGATTCTCTGACGCAGGCTCCCTGGCCAAAGCCGGTCCTGCTTGCCCTTGAAGAGCCGGGCAACTACGTGACGATCGCAACGACGCAGGCGGCCTCCTGGACGATGATCGAGGATTGGCCGACCGAAGACGGTCCGGCGCTCGACCGCGCCTTGTTGATCTGCGCCGACGTCGTCAAGGGCAAGCGCACGAACGAGGATGCACGACGTGCCTTCATAGAAGCTGCCATCGAAGCGGGCATCGACATCAAGAGCTGACAACCGGTCCAACCTCCCTTGGACCAAGCCTTCGTTCGGTACCGGCTTGCGCGCTGCATGCGCACACACGCGATCTGTTCTTTGGCCCCAATCCACCATATTGATTGCCGCGTGATCGCGTCAGCGATCGTTTGACGATTGTCGCGTAAGCTCAGGAATATGATGACGTATTCTTCCACCCTCAACCCACTTCGCCTCTACAGCACGCGACGGGTTGCACCCTATTTCAGGCGCGAGTTCAAACGGGTCGGCGCCAAGCCGCCAAAGGTACGCATTGGTTACACCGATGCCGGGAATCCGCCTCGAGATGTTCGGATCGAGCGGCATGGGCAACACTTCATCCTCGTTCTCGAGAGCGCCGCGACACGGTGGTTTTCCGGATACATGCGGTACAAGGTCTGCAGCTATGCCTATTGGCTGAGCCTGTGCCCGCCAGAGGTGAGGTACATCACCGTGAACGCCTCGGATGGAGAGGCGGTCTCCAACGCACGATTTGCGGCGTCCGTGCGGTTGCCTCAGCATGTGGGGCTGCCAGATCCGCACTTCTTCCAGAACGACGGCTTTGCCGCCGAGTTGGAGCGCGGCCAGACAGCGCCGCGCTGGGAGGAGCGCTCGAACGACATCGTCTGGCGCGGCGGCATGAATGGCTGCGGCTGGGCGAGCTTTTCGCCGGAAGACATCAACAATCCCGCCGTCCTTCAGAGGATCCGGATGGTCTTGCAACTCAGGGACATGGCGGGACTGGACGTCAAGTTCGTCGATCTCCATCCGACTGCGGACGACTACGGCACGCTGGCGGACCGGCAAAAGCTTCTGGGGCAGCCGATTGCGGCCCAAAGTTGGCTTGGGCGCAAGTTCGCGATTGATATCGATGGCTATACCAACACCTGGTCGAACCTCCTGGTGCGCATGCTCTACGGATGCTGCGTGCTGAAGGTCGAGTCACAATTCGGCTTTCGCCAGTGGTATTATGACGAACTCAAGCCGTTCGAACACTATGTACCGGTCGCTGCCGACATGTCGGACTTTCGCGAGAAGATCGATTGGGTGCGCAGCCACCAAATCGAAGCCAAGGCCATTGCGGAACGTGGTCAGGCGCTGGCACGTAAGCTTACTTTCGCAACCCAGGCGCGGCGCGCTGCCAACCTCATCGAAGAACACTGGGATCGGGACTAACTGGCTTAAACGGCTGCCAGCACCGGTGCCTCACGAACGGTCTTGAAGTAGGCAATGGTGCGCGTCAGGCCGTCGCGGAGCGGAACGCTCGGCGTCCAGTCCAAAAGCCGCCTCGCCTTTTCGATATCCGGCAACCTCTGACGCGGATCATCTACGGGTAGAGGGCGATGGACGATGCGTGAATTGGAGTTGGTCAATTCGAGGATGAGGTCCGCCAACTGTCGGATCGTAAACTCTTCCGGATTGCCAAGATTGATCGGACCCGTAACATCCGGACGACTGCTCATCATGGCCATCAGACCCGCGACCAGGTCGTCCACGTAGCAAAACGACCGCGTCTGTGTTCCGTCGCCATAGACGGTGATGTCGTCGCCCGATAGCGCCTGCTTGATGAAATTTGCGACAACCCTTCCATCGGCGGGATGCATGTGCGGCCCGTAGGTGTTGAAGATGCGCACGACCTTGATCGGTAGTTCGAACTGGCGGCGATAGTCGAAAAACAATGTCTCGGCGCTCCGCTTCCCCTCGTCGTAGCAAGCACGCGGGCCAATCGGATTAACGTTGCCCCAGTAGTTTTCCGATTGCGGATGGACATGGGGATCGCCATAAACCTCCGATGTCGATGCCTGCAATACCGGAATATTCCTGTCTCGAGCCAGCTCGAGCATGTTGAGCGCGCCGACGACACTCGTCTTCAACGTGGCGATCGGGTCGGCCTGATAATGGACCGGTGAGGCTGGGCATGCGAGGTTATAGATCTCGTCAACCTCGAGGTTCACGGCCTCGTTCACGTCCTGAGTAAGCAAGCTGAAGGCGGGGTTATTGAGCAATTCCGCGACATTGTGCATGGAGCCCGTCGAGAAATTATCCATGCAGACAACCCGATGCCCTCCGTCGAGCAGCCTTCTGCAAAGATGTGTGCCGACGAAGCCGGCGCCGCCGGTAACAAGAATGCGTTTATTCATAGTGGCTTGCGCTTGTTTGTGACGTCGCAGGCCTATCGCGGATTCTGCCTGCCTTCAAGGGAGCCGGCCTGAAACTAGAGGAGCGAGTAGGCTGCTGAGGCGAGCGCTGCGAGGCCGAAGAGTATCAGCAGATAGCTTGTTCCGCGCACGACCTTTGCTGTGAAATTCATTGGCAATTTGCCCCTGGCGACACTGACCGTACCGCTCAGAAGAAACCACCAAGCAAGCGATCCGCTGAAGACGCCGCCCACGATCACGGCCGAGCTGAAACGCCGCGTTTCCTCCGTCAACCCGAAACCGGCGAACAGCGCGCCAAAGGACAGAATGGTGGCCGGGTTGGAGATTGTCAGAAAAAACGTTGCAGCTGTTGTGCCCAGGAGGCCCGCCGCCCTGACATTTGCAGCCCTGACCGGATCGTGCGTCAGCCCTCGATAGCCCAGCGCCAGGAGCAATAAGCCTCCGCCAATCGCCAGAGGCAGGGTTGCTACCGACATGGCCTGCTCGAAGACCGCGATTCCGGTTACTGCGACCAGGGCATAACTGGCATCACCGAGCGCCGTTCCGAGGCCACAGGAGAAGCCAGCAGTAAAGCCGCGCTCCAATGTACGATTGATACACAGCATTCCAATCGGCCCCAGCGGGGCCGTGATGATGACGCCCAGCAGGGCGCCCTTCGCAAACAGCAATAGCATTGGTCAGTCGCTTCCCCTCCACAGGAGACAATCCCGCGGACTTTCGAAAGAGAGCCCTTAAGGCGCTATTGCGAAGAGGTAAAATCAAAAAGGCCGCCGAACCGGCGGCCTCATCGAGAATTCGAATGATTGTGACAATCAGTGCGCAGGCACGACAGCATTGCCCTGGGCAGCAAGCGCCGCAAGGTCTGCAGGCTTCAGTTCCACGGATTCGCCGCAGCCGCACGCAGACGTCTGGTTTGGATTGGTAAAGGTAAAACCGGAGCGCAACGTCGTGCTCTCGAAGCCCATTTCGGTGCCGAGGAGATACAGCACTGCTGATGGTTCGACCCAGACCTTGGCGCCATCCCGCTCGATCAAATCGTCCTTGGCGTTCGGATCGGTCACGAGGTCGATGGTATACTCCATCCCTGCACAGCCGCCCTTCTTGATCCCGACGCGAATGCCTTTGGCCTCTGATCCGGAGTTCTCGACGATCGCCTTCACGCGGTTCGCAGCGGTCTCCGTCATGCTCATGATTGCAAAGCCCATGGGCCTTTTCTCCTTCCGCGCACGGATTCAAGGTCCGGCGTTTCATGATTCAAATGTAGTGCCAGTAGCTTAACCGATCAATACCAGCCGACGGCGACCTGCGCCTCTTCCGACATTCTGTCCGGCGTCCACGGCGGATCGAAGGTCATCTCGACCTCGACGCCGGATACGCCCTCAACCGCGCCGACCGCGTTCTCCACCCAACCCGGCATCTCACCGGCAACGGGGCAGCCCGGCGCAGTCAGCGTCATCATGATCTTCACCATGCGATCGTCTTCGATGTCGATCTTGTAGACCAGCCCGAGCTCGAAAATGTCAGCCGGAATTTCAGGGTCATAGACCGTCTTGAGCGCCGAAATTACGTCGTCGCTCAGCCGCGCCAGTTCGTCGGCCGGAATGCTGGAATGCACGATGCCTTCGCGCACGTCGATCTTCTGTTCGCTTTCGTCCAAGCTCATATGGACACTCCTTAGGCAAAGAACTTGCGCGCATAATCAAGCGCATCTGCCAAGGCATCGACCTCGGCCCGTGTATTGTACATCCCGAAGGACGCGCGGCATGTGGAGGTGACGCCGAAGCGTTTCAAGAGCGGCATGGCGCAATGCGTGCCCGCGCGGACCGCAACACCCTGACGGTCGATTACCATCGACACGTCATGTGCATGGAGACCGGCAAGCTCGAAGGAGAAGATACCACCTTTGCCCGGCGCCGTGCCGAACACCCGCAACGAATTGACCGCCTGCAGCCGCTCCGCGGCGTAGGCCGCGAGATCAGCCTCATGGCGCGCGATCGCCTCGCGGCCAACCTTTTCCATGTAGTCGAGCGCATAGCCGAGCCCGATCGCCTGGACGATCGGCGGCGTGCCAGCTTCGAAGCGATGTGGCGGATCGTTGTAGGTCACGGCATCCTCTGTCACCTCGAAGATCATCTCGCCGCCGCCCTGGAAGGGCCGCATCTCGCGAAGCCGCTCCTTCTTGCCATACAGCACGCCGATGCCCGACGGCCCGTAAAGCTTGTGGCCGGTCATCACGTACCAGTCGCAATCGATATCCTGCACGTCGACAGGCATATGGACGGCGCCCTGCGAACCATCGACCAGTACAGGAATGCCGCGCTCATGCGCGATCCGGCAGATTTCCTTGACCGGAACCACCGTGCCGAGCGCATTCGACATATGCGTGATCGCGACGAGCTTGGTCCGCTCCGTCAGGCTCTTTTCGAAATCCTCGACGTGGAAAGCACCCTCGTCGTCGACGGGTACCCAGACCAGCTTGGCACCCTGCCGCTCACGGATGAAATGCCACGGTACGATGTTGGAGTGATGCTCCATGATCGAGATGACGATCTCGTCGCCCTCGCCGAGCTTGGGCATGCCCCAGCCATAGGCGACGGTGTTGATCGCTTCCGTTGAAGACTTCGTGAACACGATGTCGTTGATATCAGGCGCGTTCAAGAAGCGCCGGACCTTCTCGCGAGCGCCCTCATAGGCGTCCGTGGCCGCATTCGAGAGGAAATGCAGACCACGATGAACGTTCGCATACTCGTTCGAATAGGCGTGGGAAATCGCGTCGATGACGGCCTGCGGCTTCTGGGCGGAGGCGCCGTTGTCGAGATAGACCAGCGGCTTGCCATAGACTTCCTTCGCAAGGATCGGGAAATCCTTGCGAATGGCTTCGACGTCGTATGCGGTTGCCGGAACTATCTTGTCCATGACGCTATCCGATCAGGCGTGCTTTTCGAGCCAGGCCGAGATGACGCCTTCCAGCGCCTCGACCAGAGCTTCGTCTTCCAGTTCCTCGACGATTTCGGCAACGAAGGCATTGACGAGCATGGCGCGCGCCTTGTTCTCCGGAATGCCGCGCGCCATCATGTAGTAGAGATGGTTGTCGTCGATGTCGGCAACGGTTGCACCGTGACCGCACTGAACGTCGTCAGCGAAGATCTCGAGCTCCGGCTTCACCGAGAACTCGGCGTCGTCAGATATCAATAGAGTGTTGCACGCCATCTTCGCGTCGGTCTTCTGCGCATCGGGCGCAACGCGGATCATACCCTGGAATACACCCTTGGCGCGGTCGAAGACGACGTTACGGATCACTTCCGTGGAACCTGTATGCGGGACGTTATGGCCGAGAACCATGGTAACGTCCGTATGCGTTTCAGCGCCCAGCAGGTTGATCCCGCGAAGCGTCAGATCGGCGCCCTCGCCAGTCACCTTGATGTGCAGTTCCTGGCGAACCAGCTTGCCGCCGGCATTGATGACGAACAGCTTCAGCTTGGCATCGGTGCCGAGATCGACACGGATCTGGCCGAGGTGCGTATCATCAGCGCCCTGTTGCTGGATGATGATCCAGGTGAGCTCGGTACCCTCGCCAATCGTGATGTCACTGATGTGGGACACGAAAGCCGCATCCGACGTCACTGCAAGGTGACGTTCGATGACCGTCGCCTTTACGTTCGCGCCGAAGGTGACCGGCAGGCGCGTATGCGTCTGGCCGCCAGCGTGAACAAACTGGATCTCAAGCGGTTCGTCAAACGTCGTTTCCGAGGCAACGTCAATGACGTAGCCATCGCGAACGAAGCTGCCGTTGATCCGGCCGATCGCGTCGTCATTGCCGAGCGCGCCGAGGCTGGTGGCAGCCGTGCCGTTGGAGAGCAGAGCCGCATAGCCTGATATGTCCAGACCATCGACCGAAGCCTTAAGATCAGGAACACCCTGAATAACCGACAAAACGGAGGACTCTTCGACCAGCGGGTCGCGAGCTTCGGAGCCGGCGTCGCCAGCCTGATCCGGAATGGCGCGCAGCAGGGTCTTGAGGTCGGTATAGTGCCAGGCCTCGATGCGGCGCGTCGGCAAACCGGCCTTCTTCAGGTCGTCAAGCAGCCTGTCCCGGATGGCGATGACCGAACCGTCGCCCGGCAGTTCGCCGATCTGGTTGTTGAAAGCCTCGATGAGCGCCGCTTCCGCGGCGGTCTGGCGGCTCGTCGTCTGCATGTTCATGAGACTCGTCCTTTCCGCCTCAATCAGGCTGCCGCACCGATGATGTCGGCGTAGCCATTGGCTTCCAGCTCGTGCGCCAGCGTCTTGTCGCCCGACTTGATCACCTGCCCCTTGTAGAGAACGTGAACGGTATCCGGGACGATGTAGTCGAGCAGGCGCTGGTAGTGCGTGATGACGACGACAGCGCGATCCGGCGAACGCAGCGCGTTGACGCCGTCGGCAACGATTTTCAGCGCGTCGATGTCGAGACCGGAGTCGGTTTCGTCGAGAACGCAAAGCTGTGGCTGCAGGAGGGCCATCTGCAGGATTTCGGCGCGCTTCTTCTCACCGCCGGAGAAACCGACGTTCAGCGGGCGCTTCAGCATTTCAGTGTTGATCTGCAGCTTGCCGGCTGCGTCCTTGACGAGGCGCATGAAGTCAGGCGTCTTCAGCTCTTCTTCGCCGCGCGCCTTGCGCTGCTCGTTCATCGCAACCTTGAGAAACTGCATGGTGGCAACGCCCGGAATTTCGACCGGGTACTGGAAGGCCAGGAAGATGCCCTTGGCGGCACGCTCGGCAGCGTCGAGCTCCAGAATGCTCTCGCCGTTGTAGAGGATGTCGCCTTCGGTGACTTCGTAGTCTTCTCGGCCGGACAGGATGTAGGAGAGAGTCGACTTGCCGGAGCCGTTCGGGCCCATGATGGCGGCCACTTCGCCGGCCTTCACGGTGAGGTTCAAGCCGCGGATGATCTCGGTGCCGTCTTCGGCGATGCGGGCGTGCAGGTTCTTAATTTCAAGCATGGTATCTTCCCATAAAAAGCAATCGGAGAAAGGCGCGATCCACGCGCCCTCGCGCATTCATGTCGTGTCGCGTCAGCCGACGCTGCCTTCAAGCGAGATGCTGATGAGCTTCTGCGCTTCGACAGCAAATTCCATCGGCAGTTCCTGCAGGACTTCCTTGACGAAGCCGTTGACGATCAGGGCGATCGCCGCTTCCTCCGGAATGCCGCGCTGCAGGCAATAGAAGAGCTGGTCTTCCGAGATCTTCGAGGTGGTCGCCTCGTGCTCGAACTGCGCCGTGGAGTTCTTCGCCTCGATATAAGGAACCGTGTGGGCGCCGCACTTGTCGCCAATCAGCAGCGAGTCGCACTGCGTGAAGTTGCGGGCGTTGGATGCCTTGCGGTGCGCCGAGACCTGGCCGCGATAGGTGTTCTGCGACACGCCCGCAGCGATACCCTTGGAGATGATACGGCTCGACGTGTTCTTGCCGAGATGGATCATCTTCGTGCCGCTATCGACCTGCTGGTGGCCGTTGGAGACGGCGATCGAGTAGAACTCGCCTCTGGAGTCATCGCCGCGCAGGATGCAGGATGGGTACTTCCAGGTGATAGCCGAACCGGTCTCGACCTGCGTCCACGAAATCTTCGAGCGGTCGCCACGGCAATCGCCGCGCTTGGTGACGAAGTTGTAGATGCCGCCCTTGCCCTGCGCATCGCCCGGATACCAGTTCTGGACCGTCGAGTACTTGATCTCGGCATCATCGAGCGCAACGAGCTCAACGACAGCGGCATGCAGCTGGTTTTCGTCGCGCTGCGGCGCGGTGCAGCCTTCGAGGTAGGAGACGTATGCGCCTTCCTCGGCGATGATCAGCGTGCGTTCGAACTGGCCCGTATTCTTTTCGTTGATGCGGAAGTAGGTGGACAGCTCCATCGGGCAGCGAACGCCCTTCGGAACGAACACGAACGAACCATCGGTGAAGACGGCCGAGTTCAGGGTCGCGTAGTAATTGTCGGAGGTCGGAACGACGGAGCCGAGGTACTTCTGCACCAGTTCCGGATGCTCGCGAATGGCTTCCGAGATCGACATGAAGATCACACCGGCCTTCTTAAGCTCTTCCTTGAAGGTCGTGACAACGGAGACAGAGTCGAAGACGGCATCGACGGCGATCTTCGGCTTCTCGACGCCAGCCAGGATTTCCTGTTCCTTGAGCGGAATGCCAAGCTTTTCGTAGACCTTGAGGATTTCAGGATCGACTTCGTCAAGCGACTTCGGGCCGGGCGTGCTTTTCGGCGCGGCGTAGTAATAGATGTCGTTGAAATCGATCTTCGGATAATCGACGCGAGCCCAGGTGGGCTCCTCCAAGGTCAGCCAGCGCTTGTAGGCTTCCAGACGCCATTCGAGCATCCACTCCGGCTCCTGCTTCTTGGCGGAGATGAAACGGATGATGTCTTCGGACAAGCCCTTGGGCGCCTTGTCCATTTCGATAATGGTCTCGAAACCGTATTTGTACTGATCGACGTCAATCTGACGAACGCGATCAACCGTTTCCTGGACGGCGGGCATGTCATTCTCCAATCTCGCCGGAGAAAAGGTCCGGCAGCTTGTCGTTCGGGCAGTATCGTTTGCCCCGTATGTAGGTGGCCAAAAGGGACTTTTCAGCCCGAATGGCAAGCGGAAAATTGCGTTTCCGCAAATTTATGAAGCGGTCAAGCCGCCTCCCCGGCCGGCTTGCGCCGAGCGGCTATTTTCGCGAAGACCGAAATCGCCTTGTCGATCTCCTCTTCGGTGGTGGCAAAGCCCAACGAAATGCGCAAAGCGCCGAGCTTGGGGTCTCGCCTCATGGCAACCAGGACATGGCTCTCGCCGACCTTGCCGGACGAGCAGGCAGACCCGGCAGAAAGCGCCACACCTTCGAGATCGAAGGCGATCTGGCCCGTTTCGGCTTTCAGCCCCGGAAGGGTGAAGAAAGTCGTGTTCGAAACGCGCTGGCCATCGGAGCCGTAGATGACGACATCAGGTGCCGCGCCTCGCATTCCGGTTTCCAGTCGGTCACGGAGCACGGAGATCGCTTCGTTGCGTGCCTCAAATTCCATCGCAGCAGCTTCGGCGGCAGCACCAAACCCGATCACCGCAAGCGAGTTCTCAGTCCCCGAGCGGTGACCCTTCTCCTGGCCGCCGCCATGGATCAGCGGTCGCGGCATCAGCACTTCACCGCGCGTGACAAGCGCACCGGCGCCTTTCGGGCCGCCGATCTTGTGCGACGAGACGATTAGGAAATCGGCGCCTAGCGCGTTGATATCCAGCTTCAAGCGACCGGCTGCCTGTACGGCATCGACAACAAGAAGGCAGCCATGCGCCTGCACCAGCTTCGCAACCTCGGCAATCGGTTGGACGATGCCGGTCTCGTTGTTAACGAGCATGACCGCGACCATCGGCAGCCCGGCCGACTTGTCATGAGCGGCAAGCGAAGCACCAAGCGCATCGAGATCGACGACGCCGGCCTCCGTCACCGGAATTTCCGCCGTCTGTTCCTTCGGGAAGCGACCGCCTTCCCGCATCGCAGGATGCTCGACGGCAGAATAGTAAAGCTGGCTGACTTTAAGCGGCGTGCGCCCCATCCTGAACTCGGGCGTCAGCACCATATTGGCTGCCTCTGTCGCGCCGCTCGTAAAGATTACATGGGCCGGATCAGCCCCTGCAAGTGCCGCCACCTGGCGTCGTGCATGCTCGATCGCAGCACGAACGGCTCGGCCTTCGCCGTGGACCGAGTTTGGATTGCCGAACAGGTCCAACGCGCGCAGGACCGCGTCGCGCGCATTCGGATGCAGCGGCGAAGTCGCGTTCCAATCGAGATAAAGGCGTGGCGGCGCCATGATCTTTTGTCCTGCGCTAAATCCTTGCGAGGCGGCTCGGCTCATTTTCCTTGAAATTTCGGCCGGGCTTGCCTTATGACACATCCCACAATGCGTGGATCGTCATGCAAGTTTCGAATTGTTCTAAACTGCGTTTTAGAAAAGCTGACAACATTCGTCAAGTCTTACGCAGGGCCGAACGCCAAAAATAAAAGCCGGAGTACCGATGCCCGAAGTCATTTTCAACGGCCCTGCCGGCCGTCTTGAAGGCCGCTACCAGCCCTCCAAGGAAAAAAGCGCACCGATTGCCCTCATTCTGCACCCGCACCCCCAGTTCGGCGGCACGATGAACAACCAGATCGTCTACCAGCTCTTCTACATGTTCCAGAAGCGCGGGTTCACGACGTTGCGTTTCAATTTCCGGGGAATCGGTCGCAGCCAGGGTGAATTCGACCACGGCGCTGGCGAGCTTTCGGACGCCGCGTCCGCGCTCGACTGGGTACAGAGCTTGCATCCTGATTCGAAGACCTGCTGGGTTGCCGGTTATTCCTTCGGCTCCTGGATCGGCATGCAGCTTCTAATGCGCCGCCCGGAAATCGAAGGTTTCATGTCGATCGCGCCGCAACCGAACACGTATGATTTCTCGTTCCTCGCGCCCTGCCCGTCTTCCGGGCTCATCATCAACGGCGAAGCCGATAAGGTTGCGCCCGAGAAGGACGTAAACGGCCTCGTTGAGAAGCTGAAGACGCAGAAGGGTATCCTGATCACGCACCGCACGGTGCCTGGCGCCAACCACTTCTTCAACGGCCAGGTCGAGACGCTGATGAGCGAATGCGAGGATTACCTCGATCGCCGCCTGAACGGCGAACTCGTGCCGGAACCGGCTGCCAAGCGGATCCGCTAAGCGGTCCGCATCCCGGCGGTCAGTTCGAACGTCGGACAGGCCAATCCGTCAATGATCATCGGCATGCGGCTTCGCATGCCGATTTTCGTTAGGACATGCTGAGATGCGGCATTGTCCGGATGCGTGAATGCGATGAACTGCTGCGCGAAGTTCCGTTCGAAGAACCATTCCGCCAACTCGCCGGCAATCTCCGTCGCATAACCCTTGCCCCATTCCTGGAACCGAAGCGAATAGCCGAGTTCGAAATCCTGCCGCTCACCGCCAAGCAGGGAAAAGCCCGCGCGGCCAATGAAGCGGCCGTCGTCACGACTGAGGATCTTGTACTTGGTGGCTCCATCCCGCTCCTGCTCGCCGAACCAATTGCGCAGCCGTTCCTCGGCTTTCTCACGCGACCACGGCGCAGCGCCCGAAAGATACCGTGTCGTCTCAATCGTGGAGTGAAGCTCATGGATCAGGCCCGCGTCGTCAGGTTCCCACATGACCGCGACTAGGCGCGGCGTCTCCAGAATCGCCTGTTGCATCACGGCTTCACCACGACACCGCCGCTGACGGGCGCACGCACGCCGGTCGTGCCGGGAAATGTCAATGGTAAGCGGTCCAACGACCTTACCGCGAGATAGCCCCAGGCTTCAGCCTCCATGGAATCGCCATTGAACCCCGCCTGCTCCGCCGTTATCACCTCGGCGCCGTTGCGATGGGCGATATCTTTCAAATCTTGCATCAGCACGCGATTGAGCCGACCACCACCGCAGATGACGTAGAGGGCCGGCGTGACCGGCAAGTGACCGGCGGACTTGATGACCGAGGCGGCCGCGACATAGGCAAGTGTGCGGGCGCCGTCTACAAGCTCCGCATCTGCACCCGACGGCGGCGGAAAGTCGTTGCGGTCGAGCGAGCGCCGCTTCTCTGCGGTGAAGAACGGGCTATTCAAATAGCGATCGGCCAGTTCCCCCACGATCCGTCCCTCGGAGGCTATCATGCCGCCCTGATCGAACGGCACGCCCGCATGGGTTTCGACCCACTGGTCGATCAGCGTATTGCCCGGGCCACTGTCAAAACCGACTATGACGCCATCCGCGCCAATATAGGTCAGGTTTGAGATCCCACCGATATTGACGAAGCAGACCGGCAATGTGGCATGAGGGACGTTGGCGGCGAGCGCCGCATGATAGACCGGAACCAATGGCGCGCCCTGGCCGCCATGCATCATGTCGTTGGCACGAAGATCGTAGACAACAGGAATGCCGGTTTCCCGTGCCAAAAGCGCCCCATCCCCGATCTGGACCGTCAGCGCTTCGTCCGGGCGATGTAACACTGTCTGGCCGTGAAAGCCGATGACGTCGATCGACGAGGCATCGAGCGCATTCGTAGCCAGAAATTCCCTTACGGCAATTACATGACGTAACGTCAGTTCACGCTCGACAGACGCCAGATCGCCCGGCCGCTGCTCACGTTTCGCAATAGACTTCGCCTGCTCCAGCGCCAGCTTCAATCGGTCGCGGAAGTCTGGCTCATACGGAACACCGAGAAACGGCCCGCGCTCGACGAAGGCTCGGCCGTCGGTCCGCAGCAGCGCCACATCGATGCCGTCCATTGATGTTCCGCTCATCAAGCCGATCGCGGTCCTGATCTTCTCCATGACCCCTCGCTGGAAGATTCTCGCCAAATGGTGACTGTTCGGCAAAACAGTGCTAAACGCGCCGCGTCACTTCAACAATAGCCAATCCGAAAATCCGCACCCGAGAGCAAAAGGTCATGTCCGAGTTCAAATCCGATTTCCTCCGTACGCTGAAAGAGCGCGGCTTCATTCATCAGATTTCCGATGAAACGGGCCTCGACGAACTCTTCGCCAAGGAAACGGTAACGGCCTATATCGGCTTTGACCCCACCGCTCCCAGCCTGCATGCCGGCTCGCTGATCCAGATCATGATGCTGCACTGGATGCAGGCGACCGGCCATCGCGCCATTTCGCTGATGGGCGGCGGCACCGGCATGGTCGGTGATCCCTCCTTTAAGGAGGAAGCGCGGCAGCTGATGACCGTCGATACGATCGAGAGCAACATCGCTTCGAT
Organism: Rhizobium sp. 42MFCr.1; assembly: GCF_000377185.1. NCBI lineage: Bacteria > Pseudomonadati > Pseudomonadota > Alphaproteobacteria > Hyphomicrobiales > Rhizobiaceae > Rhizobium > Rhizobium sp. 42MFCr.1. The sequence continues at coordinate 260,857 of NZ_KB897818.1, read as the reverse complement.
TAAGCGCGTCTTCTCGAACTACCTCTCCTACGGCGAAGGCCCGAAGGATGCGTTGATGATCAACAACGCAGAGTGGCTGAGATCGCTCAACTACCTCGAATTCCTACGCGATGTCGGCCGGCACTTCTCGGTCAATCGCATGCTGGCTTTCGACAGCGTCAAGACGCGCCTTGACCGCGAACAGTCGCTGTCGTTCCTCGAATTCAACTACATGATCCTGCAGGCCTACGACTTCGTCGAATTGGCCAAGCGCTACGACTGCCGTCTGCAGATGGGGGGGTCGGATCAGTGGGGCAACATCGTCAACGGCATCGACCTCGGTCACCGCATGGGGACGCCGCAGCTCTACGCCCTCACCTCGCCGCTGCTGACGACCGCTTCCGGCGCCAAGATGGGCAAGTCTGCGACCGGCGCTGTCTGGCTCAACGCGGACATGCTGTCGGCCTATGACTTCTGGCAGTACTGGCGCAACACAGAGGACGCTGACGTCTCGCGCTTCCTGAAGCTCTACACCACGCTGCCGATGGACGAAATCGCACGCCTCTCAGCGCTTGCCGGTTCCGAGATCAACGAGGTCAAGAAGATCCTGGCGACTGAGGTCACCGCGATCCTGCATGGTCGTGTTGCCGCCGAGCAGGCTGCCGAAACCGCCCGCAAGACCTTCGAGGAAGGCGGCCTTGCCGAGAACCTTCCGTCTGTCGACGTCCCGGCTGCCGAACTCGACGGTGGCATCGGCCTTCTGTCGCTGATCGTCCGCGCCGGCCTTGCAGCCTCGAACGGCGAGGCCCGCCGCCACGTTCAGGGCGGTGCGGTGCGCATCAACGACCAGGCCGTCAGCGACGAGCGCAAGATCATCGGCAGCGAAGAGATCACCGCTGATGGCGTGATCAAGCTATCGCTCGGCAAGAAGAAGCACATCCTGATCCGCCGCGCTGCCTAAGCGTGGTCAACGTCTCAGACAGAAAGCCGGCCTCGCGCCGGCTTTTTTGTGCCTACTGGAATTCGAAGATGTTGCGGAAAACGCCCGGCGCGATGATCGACAACGGATTGACGATCAGATCCGGCGATTCCAACTTTCCTGTGAGCTTGAAGGTAATGCCGATCAGGCCGCGATCCGTGCCGTTCCCAAGGATGATGCCGATCAACGGCAATTCGGCAAACAGCCGGTTGAGGCCATATGCAGGCATGAAGGTACCCGTCATGTCCATCCTGCCGCGCTGGTTACGAACCGTTCCCTGAAACACCGCGCCGACCTGGTCACCACGCACCACGCCGTTCTCGATACTGACGACGCCGTTCTGAGAAACAATGCGCGCAAAGCCGCGCTGGAAACGCTGCGCCGATGTATCGATGTTCCGTTTTACCGCTGAATTCAGGCTTCGTTGCTCCTCGCCGACCGGCGTCGAAACGATCGAGTGCAAGCGCTGTTCGTTGACAAGCGAGAAGCGCCTGATGTCGATGGAGCCATCCCAATTGTCGCCCGCCCCTAGTCGGATCTGCATATTGAGCAACCCGCCCATCATGTGCTGATAGAGGTCGGCGAAGCGGGAAACAGAGCCGGCATCGCCGCTCGTGACATTGATAACGCCATTTCCCTTCGTCTGGGCTACGAACGCCTCGCCGCTGTCGGTGACGCCGGTGAAATTCAGTGTCTGCAGCCTCCCGCCTGACGACACATAGGTCATCTCGGCATTGCGCAACTTCTCGTCATTGAAACCGACGACGCGGCCGAGCTTGGCTCGAACGGATATGCTGCCGCTGTGGTCGGAGTCATCGCCGCTGCTGGACTTCAATCTCGCGATGATCGGACGTGCATCTGCACTCTCGCCTGACACGGAGACATCAAACCCTCCCTTGCCGCGCTTCACCGAAACGGAGAAGTCGTCCAGCGACGACAGTTTGACACTGTCGAAATCCGCCTTCACGAGATTGCCCTTTCCGATAACAAGCGAGCCATTTGCCCCGAATCCATCCCCCTTGAGGACGAAGTTCTTCAACTCGGTGTTGTCTGCAGGGCCGGAGGCCTCGAATGTGGCCGTCGCGCCGATCCCGCCGCCCTTGGACCAGCCGATCCATGGGAGAGACAGCCGCGCCCTTCCAAGGTCGACAGTGACCGCCTGTCGGTCCTGATCGATGCGATTGAGTTCCACGTCGACGCTACCATCGACGATGTCGTTGAGACCGGGCAGCACCTTTTCCCGCTGATCATTGTTCAAGGTGGCAGTAATGGTCTGCTGCGGCTGGACATTGGACGACTTGTCCGTCGGCTCGACAAGCTTGATCCCGGCGGGAATGCCATCGATCAGCCCCTTTCCGTCGAGGCTGACCTGCTTTGGATCCGCGTTCAACACGCCGTCGAGACCAGTGATCTTGCGGCCCGAAAACGGTTTGGCGACATCGAGATCCTGTAGCTGCATGACCGCTTTCCATTCAGCAGGAGGAGGATTCTGCGACGAGATCAGCCCGATGCGAGCCTGCACTTTCGCCAACACCTTGCCCTTCAGGTCCTCGGGCACGAAGCCCGCGCGCTGTAACACCTGGATCGGCTTATAGGTGAGCAATTCGCCGACCGCGTCAGCCGCGCCGGAAATGGGAAGATTGAGTTCGGCCATGAGCGGCTTGTCGTAGGTCGATGGCAGGACAAACGTGCCCTCGCCGACGCTCACCGATCGTCCGGACGGAAAGAATGCCGTCCCGCTCTTGATCGAGATTGTCGCCCGCGGACCGCTCAGATCAAAGTGGGCATTCATATCGCGGATTGGCGGGATGTCGCCGGCCACGTTCATTCGGGTATCTGCGATGTCGAAGGCAATCCGGATCTGGTTCTTGTCGAGTTTCAGACCTTTGCCGACCGCCTCGTCCAGGCGTCCGGCCGGAATGAAGACGGAGATTGATGCGTCGGTGACGGTGCCCCCGAAGAGGTTGCGCTGAACCCATTCGCGGCCCTTCGACGCCATCCAGAATGGCCACAATTGCTTGACGGCCGTTGTCTGCAACTGCTGTGACTGCCCGGCAAAGCTGATCTCCGGCGACACGTCGCCCAGACGAAAATGCAGCGAGCCAAAAAGACCGCCAGCAGGGCTCGAAACCCGCATGTTCGGGAATTCGAGTTCGCGGTCGGTAACGAGGTAGCGACCGGTCGCCTGGATATCGAAGGCGAGCGGTTGCTCGCCTGACGCGGTGGGGGCCGCGGTGCCGCCACTGACCAGCAGATCTATCCCGAAGCCCTTTCCTGCAGCGGCATCGATCTTGTCCAGATCGATAAGAGCGCCGGTAAGCGGTACGGATGTCGCGCCGAACTGAACACGCGATTTCGCGATCTCAAGCTTCTGCTTGTCAAAGTCGTAGGCGAGGTTGATGCGCCCTCCGCTCAACTCCTGCTGGTCGCCATCCATATAGAATTGCCCAGGCTCCAGGTCGACTGACGCGCCGAGCGCCGGCTCGGCTTGATCGCCGGTGCGAACTGCCGAGATCGTCACATCACCAGAGCCGTCGATGCCCTGCCGGATTTGACCCTGGACATTCCGCTTGAGTGTGAACGGTCCCAGGTCGACGCCCGCCAGTTGTCCCGTCAACTTCGAGGTACGTTCGCCGGTTCTTTCGGTGATGACGCTGAGCGTCGCTGCCTTGCCGTTGATCGCGACCTCACCATCCAGCGCCAGCGCGCCTTGGCGTGTCCTTGTGAAGTCCAGGCTGTCGACGACGATCGAGAGTGGACCATTCGCCGTATCGGCCAGCTTGATATCTATGCCCGAGAGTTTCACTGAGCGCGTCCCACCCCGCTCGACAAAACTGTCGATCATGTCGAGTTGAGCGAACGCAGCTTCCATCGCCGTCGGAATCTCGTCGATGCGAACGTCATCGAGCTTGAGCGGCTTTCCAGACGGCAGCAGCGCTGTGTCGAGTGCGATATCTTCCGCCTCGATCTGCGCAATCGCAATCCGACCGCGAAAGAGTTGTAGCGGGTCGAGCGCCATGCGCATCGCATGTGTGGTCGACAGGTGCTGGCCGCTCTTCTCGTCAATCATGTTGACGTTGCGAGCTTCGAGCGCAAGGCGCAGGTTCGAGGTAAAGCGGATAGCAGTGGAGCCGACCTCCGCCCTATAGCGAGGCCCGATGGCCGAATTGAGTGCAGCCTGCGCCTGCCGCGTCAGCGGCCCGTCGAATATGCCGCTTTCTACCGTGAAGACAATTGCAGCGAGCACGAAGAAAATAACGGCGACGCAGCCACCCGTGGCGCCGGCGGTCTTGCGCATGCGCGAACGCGACGGCGGGCAACTGACGATCATGGGATCTTCGGCCTGCGCCGAAGGGAGCTCATGCAGTGCGACGATGTCTTTCTTGCGGAATGTAATTTTCTCGCCGCGGATCGCCGACATGCGTCTCGCCTAACTCCCTAATTTGCGGTTTGGACCAGACTGGCTGGACGACTACCCGTCCAATATATATCTGGCAAATCACCTGTTATCCATAAACTCGGCAAAAGAAAGGTCTCTCCATGACGGATGTCAGCATCGGCACGACGGCGCCTGACTTCAATCTCCCGCGCGATGGCGGAGGCCGCGTCGCGCTTGCCGATTTCCGTGGTAAGCCGCTGGTGTTGTTCTTCTATCCCAAGGACGACACGACAGGATGCACGGCCGAATCGTTGGCTTTCACGGCGCTTGCAGACCAGTTCGAAAAGGCCGGTGCTGCCGTCATCGGCATGTCTCCCGATTCCGCAAAATGCCATGATCGCTTCATCAAGAAGCATAGTCTTTCGGTTGTCCTGGCGTCCGATGAAGAGAAGACGACGCTGGCGGCCTACGGTGTGTGGAAACAAAAGAGCATGTATGGACGCAATTTCATGGGCGTGGAGCGCACAACCTTCCTCATTCGTGAGGATGGGACCATCGGAACGATCTGGCAGAAGGTGAAGGTGCCCGGCCACGCAGAAATCGTTCTTGCCGCCGTGCAGAACCTGTCGCGATGACCTCTCGCTCCAGCATCACGTCCCTGCGCGGCGGAGCGATCGACGCTATCCGAGCAACTGATCTCGATAAGAAGACGACGCTCGCCCAGGAAACTGCGACGCGTTGGTTTGCTCGCACACTGTCCCTGCGTTCGCCACTTGACGCGCCGCTGCCTGAGAGGCCGGGCCGTCCGGATAAGCCGGACTTGATACCGCCGACGCAGGTGGAGAGGCGGTCCTTGCATACCGTCAAGGGGCGCATCGCGCTGCTGCATGCCATCGCCCACATCGAACTCAACGCCGTCGATCTGGCGCTTGATATCGTTGCGCGATTCGCGACCGAACCCGTCCCGAACTCCTTCTTCGACGGGTGGATGCAGGTTGCCTTCGAAGAAGCGAAACATTTCCGCATGGTGCGCGCCCGCCTGAAAGACCTCGACGCCGACTACGGTGACCTCCCCGCCCATGACGGCCTTTGGCAGGCCGCGCACGCGACGAGGAATGACCTGACGGCGCGCCTCGCCGTTGTCCCGCTTATTCTCGAGGCTCGCGGGTTGGACGTCACACCGTCGCTGCAGGCCAAGATGCGCGAAACCGGGGATTTGGAGAGCGCTGCCGTGCTCGATGTCATCTACAACGACGAGAAAGGTCACGTTGCGATAGGCGCCAAATGGTTCCGCTTCCTTTGCGCCAGAGAAAAGCGGGATCCGGCACGGACATTCCACGAGTTGGTACGCGCCAATTTCCGCGGACCGTTGAAGCCTCCCTTCAACGACATCGCCCGGGCCGAAGCAGGACTGACGCCATCCTTCTACCGATCGCTGACATCGACAAGCAACGCCTGATCCGATCACGACAGCCATACTGACCTAAGTAAATATTAACCATAATCGTGCGTAATTGCGGCAATTGAGGCATCGGCCTTCGATTGGGAGATTCTCCGTGACGCATGCACAGCATAGCCGCGTATTCGGTCAGCGAAAACAAGAGCATATCCTGATCCTGGCGAGCGGTGACCGGGTCCGTCACCTCACCGTCAAGCCGTGGATGGCGGCGCTTGTCTTATGTTTTGTCGGGGTCTTTGCGATCGGCTATCTGTTGGCCACATCCTATCTCGTGCTGCGTGATGACCTGATCGGCGCGGCAATGGCCAGACAGGCGCGCATGCAGCACGACTATGAGGACCGGATCGCCGCTCTGCGAGCTCAGGTCGATCGCGTTACCTCCCGCCAGTTGCTCGATCAGCAGGTCGTCGAAGACAAGGTCGACAAATTGATGGAGCAACAACTGGCGCTCACCTCACGCCACGGCAAGTTGGGCTCCCTTCTTGACCGGGCCGAAAGTTCCGGGCTCGGAAACAAGGCGGCCACACCACTCCAGTCCTACGCGCCCGACGCAAACGAGAAGCATGCCTCGCTCTCCGGCGCAGTTCAGGCTATCGAGAATCAGCTTGCCGGCGCTGTAGAACCTGCTGAGGCGACGCCTGATAACGCGACGCTGGCTGATGTGCCGGCAAAGGAAACCGTCGGCGACCGAGCTGACCGGGTTTTTTCCAAGGTAACGCTGTCTCTGAAGGATATTGAGCAGAAGCAACGCACCCGCATCGCGCAACTGACGAGCGATGCCGGCGGCGCCGCCAATGCCATATCGAAGGTCTTGACGCGGTTCAGGATTTCGGTCCCGGCCGAGCGCTTGAAGCAGGATGACACCGCAGTCGGCGGCCCTTACGTAGAGCCTGAGAGCAACGATGATTTCGATACGTCGCTTGCGCAGTTGGACGATGCCCTCACCCGCCTGGAGACTGTACGGAGCATGGCCGAATCGCTGCCATTCCAGAATCCGGCCGCCGGCAAGGAGATCACCAGCTCGTTTGGGAACCGGCGTGATCCGTTCCTCGGCCGCCTCGCACTCCACTCCGGCATCGATTTCCGTTTTGCGCCTGGCGAAAAGGTTCACCCGACGGCACCCGGCAAGGTCATAGCGGCCGGCTGGACTGGCGGCTACGGCAACATGGTCGAGGTGGATCACGGCAAGGGCATTTCCACGCGTTACGGCCACATGTCGGAAATTCTCGTGAAAATTGGCGACAAAGTCGACCGCACGGACGTGATTGGCCTTGCCGGCAGCACCGGCCGGTCCACCGGTACGCATTTACACTATGAAGTCCGTCAGGATGGTCGTGCCATTGATCCCATTTACTTCATGAATGCGGGCTTGAAGCTTGCGAGTTACATACAGTAACTACGCGCGCTAACCACGTCTTTACCTCTGCACTGGCTGCAAGGCCTGTATTCCTTGACTTAAGGAGAGTTTCGGCTTATGTCGCGCTGCATTGCGCCACGCAATCACGCCGACTCAACCAGAGTACGGCCGAACCGGAACGGAAACAGTTTTCCCTTTGACGACATTTGCTGATCTTGGCTTGAGCCAAAAAGTGCTTTCCGCCGTGACCGACGCGGGTTACACGACGCCAACCCCAATTCAGGCTGGTGCCATCCCCTTTGCGCTTGAGCGCCGCGATATTTGCGGGATTGCGCAGACGGGAACGGGCAAGACTGCGTCTTTCGTTCTGCCGATGCTGTCGCTGCTGGAAAAGGGCCGTGCCCGCGCCCGCATGCCCCGGACTCTGATCCTCGAGCCGACCCGCGAACTAGCCGCCCAGGTTGCGGAGAACTTCGAAAAGTACGGCAAGAACCACCGCTTGAATGTCGCGTTGCTGATCGGCGGCGTTTCGTTTGAAGATCAGGATCGCAAGCTCGAGCGTGGCGCGGATGTTCTGATCTGCACCCCGGGCCGCCTGCTCGACCATTTCGAACGCGGCAAGCTCCTGATGAGTGCTGTCGAAATCTTCGTCATCGACGAAGCCGACCGCATGCTCGACATGGGCTTCATCCCGGATATCGAGCGCATCGCAAAGCTTATCCCGTTCACCCGTCAGACACTTTTCTTCTCGGCAACCATGCCGCCCGAGATCCAGAAGCTTGCGGATCGCTTCCTGCAGAATCCGGAGCGGATCGAAGTTGCCAAGCCGGCATCCACCGCAAAGACGGTAACGCAGCGCTTCGTTGCCTCGCATGGCAAGGATTATGAGAAGCGTGCTGTTCTGCGCGATCTTATCAAGGCTCAAACCGATCTGAAGAACGCAATCATCTTCTGCAACCGCAAGAAGGACGTGTCCGATCTCTTCCGTTCGCTCGACCGCCACGGCTTTTCCGCCGGCGCTCTGCACGGCGACATGGATCAGCGTTCGCGCATGGCCATGCTGCAGAACTTCAAGGACGGCAATCTCCAGCTTCTCGTGGCTTCCGATGTCGCCGCTCGCGGTCTCGATATTCCCGACGTCAGCCACGTCTTCAACTTCGATGTTCCGATCCATTCCGAGGATTATGTGCATCGTATCGGCCGTACCGGCCGCGCAGGCCGTTCCGGCGCTGCATTCACCATCGTCACCCGCCACGACCAGAAACATGCCGACGCGATCGAAAAGTTGATCGGCGAGAAGGTCGAGTGGTTGAACGGCGACCTCTCCGCCTTGCCTCCGCCCGAACCCAGCCGCGACGACGATCGCTCGCGTCGCAAGGGCCGGGACAAGGACACCGGCCGCGGCAAGAGCCGTCGAGGTCATAAATCTGAAATCGCCGTCGCAGATAATGACGTCGAGACGATGGAAACAGCAGCACCAGCAAAGGTCGAAAGCGTGAAGCAAGAGCGCAAAGCAGAACAAAACAAGCCGCAGCAGAGCTCGCGCGCCGCTCGTCCTTACCCGGCAAACGACGACAATCGCGACCGCCGCCGCTATCGCGACCACGACGACGGTCCGACGCCGGTTGGCTTCGGTGATGAAATTCCCGCCTTCATGCTGATCACGGCCAACGCCAAGATCTGACGAATATGGGCACGCCTGGCATCGATTTCCCGGGCCTTGGTGTTGGCCTGGTGGTTTTGCGCGACCGCAAGATCCTGCTTTACAGGCGCATGCGCGCTCCTGAAGCCGGCCACTGGAGCATTGTGGGCGGCAAGGTCGATCATATGGAGCCGTCCGAGCAGGCGGCTCGACGCGAGGCGGAAGAAGAAACCGGCCTATCGATCGGCCGCGTCAACCTTCTCGGCGCCACGGAACTGATCAGCGACGCGGATGCCCAGCACTGGATTTCTCTGCTCTATGTAGCGTCCGAGTTCGATGGAGAACCGCAGCTCACGGAGCCGGACAAGCTGTCGGACTTCGGTTGGTTCAGCCGCGCCGATCTCCCGCAGCCGCTTTCCGCATTTGCGGCGGCCGCAATCGAAAAGCTCAAGTCGGGCGAACTCCTCTAAGGTTCATTCCGCTCGGACAGCCGCTTCGTAGGCAAGCCGAACCCATCGCGCCATGACATCGGGGTCGTCATAGGCATCGTCGGGGATGGACCAATACGGCATCTTCACCGGGCTTCCCTTCTTGCCTTCATAGGCCCATTGCGACGCTCCCGCCGCCTCGAATTCCGATGCGCTTTGCTCGTCGGCCTTCAACAGCATCTCGCCGCGCACTTCGACAGCAACAATCCGCCCCATATGGTAGATGCCCTTGCCGCCGAACATGCGCCTGATGGTGACGGGTCCAAGCCCCTGAAACATTTCTTCAATTGCCGCCGTGTCCATCCCTTAGCCCTTTAAAACCCCTCCTGCGCCAATGACCGCTTCCGGCGTATCCACATCCAGATGCGCCGCATCGCCAATATCGATGTCCACGACAGGCACGCCCGATGTTTCGATGATATGCCGCGCCCCGACATCACCCTCCAGCCGCAGCACTGCATCAAATAGAGATTTAGGCAATATCACGGGATTGCCACGCTTGCCGCGCGACACCGCGCGGATGATCGACTGGCCGTCAGATTGCCGGAAAGCTGCCATTAGCTTATCGAGATCATCACTGGACACACCCGGCATATCGGCAAGCATAACGAGAATTCCATCCGCGTCACGGGCGTGCTCGACCGAGAATCCCGTTGCGAGCGACGAAGCCATGCCCGACGCGTAATCCGGATTGTGAGCAATTGTCACGTCAAGTCCGGACAGTGCTGATTCAATCTCGCTTTTACGATGTCCCGTCACGACGATCACCGACGCCGAGCGGCTGCCGATCGCGGTCATCACCGATCGCCGGATAAGCGGCACACCGCCAAACTCCGCCAGCAGCTTGTGCGGGCGGCCCTCTCCCATCCGTCTGGCCTGGCCCGCGGCAAGAATGACTGTAACAAGCTTGCCGGCGGGGCTAGTGCGCGCCTCGGCTTCGCGTAGGCTGGGCCGCGCCTGGATTTCCATCAGAAGACCTCCCACACCCATGCCGCTGATGTCGACTGCGCTCGGCTGTTCGCCAGCCAGAATGCGGTCGAGTACCCAATCGAAGCCATTCTCCTTCGGGCTGCGTGCACATCCCGGTGCGCCGATGACGGGAATATCACCGATCCGACCGAGGACAAGCAGGTTCCCTGGATCGACAGGCATGCCGACCTGCACGACTTCGCCGCCGGCCCTTCTTATGGCTTCGGGAATCACATCCTCCGCGTCGATCACGGCGGACGCGCCGAAAAGGATGACCAACTTCGGGGCGCTGTCGGGTAGCCGCAATGCGTCGAGAAGCGCCTGCGCTACCGGTTCGACGTGATGAGCAACCCGCGTCTCCCTCACGAGATGACTGCCTGATGCGACAAGCCGCCGGGAAAGCACGCGTGCCGTCTTGTCCATGACCGATGGCTTCAGCGACGGCAGTTCCGTCGCGATCAACGAGACCGAGCGGCCGGCAAAGGGCTTCACCTCGAAGGCGGATGTCGACCGCAGCACCTCGCATGCAAGGTCGAGTTTGGCGCCGGACACGGCGAGCGGGATGATCTTGAATGTCGCAACCATGTCGCCATTGCGAACGGGCACATGATCGTTGAGACAGGCAAGCGTGATAGCAGGGTCGATGCTGTTCAGCCGGTCGACGGCGCTGCGGCTTGCGACGAACAGGCCGTCAACAGTCGAATAGACGTTCACGCGTCCCGTGGAAGCCTCAGAGAGGCGCAAATGGTCGGGCGCGATTGCCTGCGCAAGTCGTCTCGCCGCCTCGTCCTCCCCGACGTCGCCCTCCTCCATTAGTGCAGCAATGACCTGCCCTATAGCCTCACCGCGCAGCCTTTCGATGTCGCCGGCACCGATCCTGTGTCCTTTGGACAGGCTGCCGCCGGCAAGCTTCACGGAATGGGCGAGGACTACGCCCTCGGCTGCCTCGATGGAGAATGATCCGAACTTCATTTGCTGTCACCAACCGGAGACAAGGTCCGCGTCCGCAGCGTTTGGACGATCTCCGCGAGAATGGCGACCGCGATTTCGGCTGGGCTCGACGCACCGATATTAAGCCCGATCGGCGCGCTGATTTTGGCAAGCGCGGCCTCGTCCGCACCGTCTGCGCGCAACCGTTCTAGCCGAGTCGCATGCGTCTTCCGGCTGCCGAGCGCTCCGACATAGAAACAGCCGGTCCGCAACGCCTCGGTAATGGGATAGTCGTCGATCTTCGGGTCATGCGTCACGGCGACGAGCGCCGTATAGGCGTCCAGCGGACGATCCTTGAGGACATCCACCGGCCAATCCGCCGTCAGATCGGTCCCGAGGAACCGTTCCGGCGTGGCGAAAGCCGTGCGCGGATCGATGATCCGCACATCGAAGCCGGCAAGCGATGCCATCTGCGCCAGGACCTGACTGATGTGAACGGCGCCGATAATCACGATATGGGCCGGCGGCAGATGCACGTTAAGAAAGTAGCGATGCCCATCGACCTCGATTGCCGTCGATTTCCCTGAGCGAAAGGCAGCCTCGATATCCGCTCGCAAGGAGGGTTCCACTGGCTCCCCCTCAAGGACAACGGTATCTCCTCCCTTTTCGAGATCAGTCAGCAGCATGGCGGCGCGGCGCGCCCGGCGCGCGTCATTCAGCCGCGCAAGATTTGCCGCATCCATCAATTGAGCCTTTCGACATAGACACGAATCCGGCCGCCGCAAGAAAGGCCGACGCGCCACGCCGTTTCATCCGCAACACCAAACTCGAGCATCTTCCCCTTACCGTCGGCGATCACATCAAGCGCCTCGGCGATAACGGCGCCCTCGACGCAGCCCCCCGATACGGAGCCTTCGAAATTGCCGTCTCGGTCGATCACGAGATGGCTTCCGGCCGGTCGTGGCGCCGATCCCCACGTCTCGATGACCGTGGCAATCGCCACGTCTCGCCCGCTTTTTCTCCAGGCTTCCGCCGTCATTAACGGATCAAGGTCAAACGATGTACCTGTCATGCGATGCCTTTCAATCTTTCGAGGTACCGGCGCGGGTCACATTCCGTCGATCGCGTTGCGCCGAGTGCTTCCGCAAGGTCGCTCAAGGATGATAGATTGTGAACCGGTCGGAATTCGTCAACATGCGGCAGCATTGCGCGCACGCCACGCGCGCGCGGCTCGAAGCCGTCGAAGCGCAGCAGCGGATTGAGCCAGATCAGTCGCCGACACGAGCGATGCAACCTGTCCATTTCTGCCGCGAGCAGATCCGTTCCCTCGCGCTCCAGCCCGTCGGTGATCAACAGCACGACCGCGCCCTGCCCCAGCACACGGCGAGCCCACAGGCGATTGAACTCCCTCAGCGTCTCACCGATCCGCGTCCCACCGGACCAATCCCTTACCGCTGCCGCGCATTCATCCATTGCTTCGTCGGGATCCTTGTGCCGCATCTGGCGAGTGACATTCGTGAGGCGCGTTCCGAACAGGAAGGTATGAACCCTCCGGCGCTTCTCCGTTAGCACATGGAGAAAGTGCAGAAAGATGCGCGTGTACTGGCTCATCGAGCCGGAGATATCGGCGAGAACGACCAAGGGTGGCTGAACCTCGCGGATCTCGCGGTATCGCGGAAGAATGAGGCCGGCCCCGCTGCGCAATGCAGCCCGCATCGTCGCGCGCGCATCCACATGGGCGTGAGCATGCGATGGGCGGAAGCGCCGGGTCCGCACCTTGTCCAGAGGCAGCTGCAGTTTCGCAAGTGCCTTCTTGGCCGCGGCAATCTCCAACGCAGACATTTGGGCGAAGTCCATCCGCCGGAAGACTTCGTTGCCCGACATCGTAAAGCGCGCATCGATCTCGATATCAGGCTCGTCGCGCGGCGGCTTGTTGTCCCTTCGGTCGCCGAGCAAGGCGTACGCGGCGCGGCTTTCGCCGGGCTTTGCCTTCTCCTTCTGGAGGGTTTCCGACGCCCTTGGCGACAGCATTGCGATCATCTTCTCGACAAGGTCCCGCGAGCGCCAAAAAAGGCGAAACGCCTCGTCGAAGACCGGCTTGTCTTCGTGCCGTTTGACGAAGACGGATGAGAGCGCGGCGTGAAATTCCTCACGCGACCCGATACCGATCGTCTCGACCGCCTCGATCGCATCAACGATCGCGGCCGGCCCGATCTTCATGCCGGCCTTCCGCAGTACCCTGGCAAAGAAGACGATATTATCGGCAAAACGACCGTCACCGACCGGAAGAGGCGGAAAGACAATCCCATCCTGTCGGCTTGTAGCTTCCATCCGTTATCCTGCCGCCTGCAGCTCGCCCCTGATATCCTCCAGGACTTTCGCACCGTCGCTACCCTGGATACGCGCGATGTCGTCCTGGTATTTCAGCAGTGTTCCGATCGTATCGGAAATCGTTTCCGGATCGAGCGCCAGGCGATCGAGTTCGGTCAGCGCTGTCGCCCAATCAATCGTCTCGGCTACGCCCGGGTTCTTGAAAAGATCCAGTGCCCGAAGCTTCTGTACATAGGCGACGATCTGCGCGGACAGAGCCGCATTACAGCCCGGCACCTTGCGGCGAATAATCTCCAGCTCCTGCGCGGCATCGGGATAATCGACCCAATGGTATAGGCAACGCCGCTTCAGCGCGTCGTGAACCTCACGCGTCCGGTTCGTGGTTATAATGACGATCGGTGGCTCGGCTGCACGGATAGTGCCGAGCTCGGGGATCGTCACCTGAAAATCAGAGAGAACCTCCAACAGAAAGGCCTCGAACGCTTCATCGGTGCGGTCGAGCTCGTCGATGAGGAAGACGGGCGCCCGCCCATCTGCGCTCGACAGAGCCTGCAACACCGGCCGGCGGATGAGGTATCGTTCGGAGAAGATGTCCGACTCTATCCTGTTCCTGTCGGTCAGCCCGGACGCTTCGGCCAGGCGGATTTCGAGCATCTGTGCCGGATAGTTCCATTCGTAGACAGCCGAAGCGATATCCAGTCCTTCGTAACATTGCAGGCGGATCAGCGGCCGGCCGAGAGCTTTCGAGAGCACCTTTGCGATCTCGGTCTTGCCGACACCCGCCTCGCCTTCCAGAAAGAGAGGACGCTTCATCTTCAGGGCCAGGAAAAGCACTGTTCCAAGCGCCCGCCCCGCGAGATAATCCTGATCGCCCAGCATCGCGATCGTCTCATCGATCGACGATGGCAGCGGCGGATGAGTTTGATCCGGCATGTCTCCTCCCTTTTTCAGGAGTTATAGCGTGTGGTAATCCCGGTTCATATAGACAAGCGCAGGCTTCGCCTCGTTGTACCGGACTGCCACGACCTCGCCGAAAATGATGTGGTGCGTCGACATTTCCTTGATTTCGCTCACGCGGCAATCGAAGGAGGCAAGCGCGTCGCGAAGGATGGGCGCGCCCGTTACCAGCTTGTCGAACACACCCGTCGCGAAGCGTTCGTCGTTGGTGAGCAGCGCACGCCCCGAAAAAGCATCCGCAAGCGCTTGATGATGCGCGGCCAAGGTATTCAATGCAAAGATGCCGCTCCGAAAGAAGATGTCGTTCTTCGGATTGCTGTTGTTCAGGCATACCAGTACGGTCGCAGGGCTATCGGATACCGAGCAAGCGGCAGTGATCGTCACGCCTCTGCGCTCCTCGCCGATCGCCGTCGTTACGAGCTGCACATGGCCGCCAAAGCGGCTCATCGCATCCCGGTAGAGGCGCGGGTCGATCGGTTGCTTGTTCAACAAAGGCATTCTCCATCCGGCGTCACCGGTTTTGCTGTTTTCTATAATATGAAGGTGATCGGTTACCTTTTCTACAAAAGCCAGGCGAAAAGCTTCCCAACCGTGCGTTTTTCTTTGACGATCGATGCCGGACGGATAAAAGAGCAGGACAAACGACACGGACCTGCGGCTTTTATGAATACTTTGCGTGGCCTAGCACTTCTGCCGATGCTGCTCCTTGCGGCCGGAGAATGCCATGCCGCCGGCCTCACGATTGGCGTTGTTGCGCCACAGACTGGCAACCTCGCGCCAATCGGAGCCCAGATCATTGCCGGTGCCACTGCCAGGATCCAGCAGGATGGCAACACGATCGTCACGGTCGCGGAGACTTGCGAGGAAAACAGCGGCGCGGCGATCGCTGACGCGTTGATCAATGCCAAGGTCCAGGTAGCCGTAGGCTTTCTCTGCAGCGAGACGCTCGAGGGCGCACTGCCAAAGCTGAAGGATGCCAATATCCCGGCGATTACCATCTCGGTGCGCTCACGCATCCTCATGGAAGACGCGCTAAAAAATGCCTGGCCGCTCTATCGAATGGCGCCGGCCGATGGCGCGGAAGCGGAGAAGATTATCGAGGTGATCGTACGGGAGTGGGCGGCCTCGCCGATCGCACTGGTCGAAGACGGCACTATCCATGGCCGGGAGCTTACGGAAGCGATCCGAAACGCGCTCGAGGAAAAAGGCCTCAAGCCGGTATTCACCGACACCTATCGACCGGGCCAGGAGCAGCAGGTTGCTCTTGTACGCCGCCTGAAGAAGGCCGGGGCGACAAAGGTATTTGTCGGCGGGGATCGCAGCGACGTTGCAGTGATCGCACGTGATGCAGCGGCGGAAAAGATTCAACTCGATATCCTCGGTGGCGACGCCATGCGGGCTGCCAACCAACCGCTCGCGCTTGCCGATGGCATTTACGCCGTTGCCCTGCCTGACTATGCGGCGCGGCCGGAAGCGAAGTCGGTTGTCGATGCGTTACGCGCCGGCGGCGTCGAGCCGGAGGGCTATGTACTGCCTGCTTATGCAGCTGTGGAAATCGCGACGAAGGCTGTCCAGGATGCCGGCGCTGATGATAGGCCGATCGCGCAGCATATCGGCGGCACCTCCTTCGAGACGATTATCGGAAAGATTGCTTTCAACGCCGGCCATGAATTGGCCGATAACCCCTACCGCCTGCTGCTATGGCACGCCGGTTCGTTCGTGCTGCCAAGCGCTCCGATCGAATAGGCTTTGCCGCCGCCGCTGCACGAGTTTTACGGAGAGACGTCAATGACTACGCCCATTCGCATCGCGCCATCCATCCTTGCCGCCGATTTTGCCAAACTGGGCCAGGAAGTCCGTGACGTGACCGCGGCTGGAGCCGATTGGATTCACCTCGACGTCATGGACGGTCACTTCGTCCCAAACATTTCCTTCGGCCCTGATGTGATCAAATCGCTGCGTTCCTATACGGACGCCGTTTTTGATTGCCATCTGATGATTGCACCTGCCGATCCTTACCTGGAGGCCTTCGCCAAGGCGGGCTGCGACCGCATTACCGTCCATGCCGAAGCCGGGCCGCATCTCCACCGGTCGCTTCAAACTGTGCGCAGCCTGGGCAAAAAGGTCGGCGTCACCCTCAATCCGGCCACGCCGCTTTCGGCACTAGAAAATGTCCTCGACGAGGTCGACCTCATCCTTATCATGTCGGTAAACCCCGGATTTGGCGGACAGAAATTCATTCCCGCGATGGCGGACAAGATTGCCGCCGCGCGGTCACTCATCGGTGACAGGCCGATCGATCTCGAAGTCGATGGTGGAGTAACAGTCGAAACGGCGCCGATCGTCGGCAAAGCTGGCGCCAATGTTCTCGTCGCAGGTTCGGCGATCTTCAAGGGCGGCTCGGTCGAGGCCTACAAGGCGGCCATCAGCGCCTTGCGCAGTGCCGCCGAAGGTCAGTCCAAGTCGTGATGAAAGCAGGCCGTCCTTGATCTCCGAGCGGCTCAAGGCGGCGCGCCCGCCTCTCCCCGATCTATTCGCAGGCGCAGTGCTCTGGGGCACGCAGATGCTCGCGTCCGCGATGGCCGCGCTCTGTTTCAGAAACGGAATGGAGACGGCACATCTCCGCGACCTCGCGCTACTCTATTTCACAGGCGGATTGCTGGCTTGGCCATTCATGTTGCCATTGGGTCGCTTCCTTGCGCACCGACGCTCGCCGGAGACGCGTTTTGCAGCCTTCTTCCTGACACTTGCTGCCGGGACGATCCTGATGACCGCCTTTCTATTCGCCATGGACTACCGGGTCTTCTACTCGGCGTGGCACGCTTCTTTTGGATCCCTGACGTGGGTGTTTCAATTCGTCTTCACCGGTGCCAGTGCAGTCTATCAGTTCGCCGTCCTTGGAATTCGCCTGTTTCTTCCGCTCGGCCTTCTCTGCCTTTTCGGCACTAGTGTTGCGCTTGCTAAACGCATGCGTTGAGATTGCCGCCTGTCTTTGATACAGGGGCGCCAGCATTTCCTTATGAACGAAAGCAGGAAGCCATGATCCCGCGCTATTCCCGGCCAGAGATGGTCGCCATCTGGTCGCCCGAAACCAAATTCCGCATCTGGTTCGAGATCGAGGCTCACGCCTGCGATGCGCTCGCCGAACTGGGTGTCATCCCGAAATCGGCTGCGAAGACGATCTGGGAACGAGGCGGCGCCGCCACGTTCGACGTTGCGCGGATCGATGAAATCGAGGCCGTCACCAAGCACGATGTCATTGCCTTCCTGACGCACCTTTCAGAGATCGTCGGTTCCGATGCGCGTTTCGTCCACCAGGGCATGACGTCTTCTGACGTTCTCGACACCACATTCAACATCCAACTCGTCCGCGCAGCCGACATCCTGCTCGCCGACATGGATCGTCTGCTCGCCGCTCTCAAGGCACGCGCCTTCGAACACAAGGACACCGTCCGCATCGGTCGCAGCCACGGCATTCATGCCGAGCCGACCACGATGGGCCTGACGCTCGCGCGCTTCTACGCCGAGATGAGCCGCAACCGCGCCCGCCTGCTGGCCGCGCGTGCCGAAATCGCCACCGGTGCGGTCTCCGGCGCTGTCGGCACTTTCGCCAATATCGACCCGCGCGTCGAGGAACATGTCTGCGCCAAGCTCGGCCTGGTGCCGGAGCCGGTTTCGACGCAGGTCATTCCGCGCGACCGGCATGCGATGTTCTTCGCCATCCTCGGCGTCATTGCCTCTTCGATCGAAAACGTCGCGATCGAGATTCGCCATATGCAGCGCACGGAAGTCCTGGAAGCTGAGGAATACTTCTCGCCCGGCCAGAAGGGCTCTTCGGCCATGCCGCACAAGCGTAACCCGGTCCTGACTGAAAACCTGACCGGTCTGGCGCGCCTGGTGCGCATGTCGGTCGTTCCCGCCATGGAGAACGTCGCCCTGTGGCATGAGCGCGATATCAGCCATTCGAGCGTCGAGCGCGGCATCGGGCCCGACACGACGATCACGCTCGACTTTGCCCTCAACCGTTTGGCCGGCGTCATCGAGAAACTCGTGGTCTATCCCGACAACATGATGAAGAACCTCGACAAGTTCCGTGGCCTCGTGCATTCGCAGCGCGTGCTTCTGGCGCTGACACAGGCAGGCGTTTCCCGCGAGGATGCCTACCGGCTCGTCCAGCGAAACGCCATGAAGGTGTGGGAACAGGGCAAGGATTTCCTGGAGGAGCTGCTTGCCGACTCCGAGGTCCGTGCCGCGCTCACCGAAGTGGAAATCCGCGAGAAATTCGACCTTGGCTATCATACCAAGCACGTTGATACGATCTTCCGGCGCGTCTTCGGCGCTGCCTAAGCTGGATTACCGAGACGGCGCCTTCACGGGCGCCGTTTTACGCTTCGTCTTCTTGAGCCTTGCCGACGCGCTCGCCTCGCCTCCACCATTTTGACCGTTGGACGCTTTTGACGACCGTTGATTGCGAACGCCTTTCGCCGCCTTGGCAACGAGGCGATCGAGATGTTGGAGGTCCTCGTCGTCAAGATGCTCGATGCCGATGAAGCGGTTTTCCGCGTGGCTGGTGAGTATGATTTCGTTGAGTTTGGCCTGCACCGCCCGAGCATCCCGCGTCTGCGCGTTCTGAAGCACGAACACCATCAGGAAGGTAATGATGGTCGTTCCGGTGTTGATGACCAGTTGCCAAGTCTCGGAGAAATCGAAGACCGGGCCCGTCCCTGCCCATACCGCGACGAGTACGACCGCCAGCACGAACGTGGCGGGCCTGCCTGCCCATTCAGAAGTCCTGCTGGCAAAGCGGGTAAACAGATGCTGCGGCGTTTCCATGTATAACCTCCCTCGGTATTCGCCTCAGCGAAACTCCCAGGGAGGTGTTGCAGTTCCCGGCGCCCTGACTGTCAGACCACTGGCGGTGCCACGAGCTTCCTATACAGGTGCCAACTGGCATGCCCGAGGATCGGCATCACCAACGCCAACCCGACAAAGAGCGGGATGGTGCCGACGATGAGAGAAACGGCGATGATCAGCCCCCAGCAGAAGACGGGGATCGGGTTGGCGACGGTCGCTCTGACCGATGTCTCCATCGCGCAGACGAGACCGACATCCCGATCCAGCAACAACGGGAAGGTGACGACGGTCGTGGCCAACACGATAATAGCAAAGCCCAGACCAAGCACGTGTCCCCAAATGATCAACTGCAGCCCTGCAGCCGTGCCGAAGATCTCTGAGAGGAAGAGCGAGATCGATCGCGGGAAAACGTCGCCGAACACGTTGGCATAGAGCGTCTGCGCAGCGACAAGCCAGACGACGAAGAAGCCAAACAGCAACAATCCGCCAGCAATGATCGATGGAAACGCTGGCGATCCTGTTACCTCGAGCGCGTGCCTCCACGAGGTATCCATGCCAGCTTCGCGCCTGCGGCTGATCTCATAGAGCCCGATCGCAGCGATAGGGCCGATCAGTGCAAAGCCCGATACCAGCGGAAAAATCATCGGCAGGAGGTTAGCACTTGACGTCGCGACAGCGAGAAAAATGCCGGCAATCGGATACATCAGGCACAAAAATACATAGTGGGATGGTTTTTCACGAAAATCGTCGAGGCCGCGCCGTAGCGCATCAAAGACATCCGAAACGCTGATCTTGTTGACGACCGGGCGTGTGTAGACATCGCTTGCACCCGACATAACATGGAATGCCGTCATGGCTTTCTCCTCCTCAGCCAAGATAGCCGGCAGCGAAAGGATCGGCGACAACGCCGATACGAGACGCAACCGGCACTGCCAAAAACATAACAAATTTCAGAAGCCTTGTCCCACCCTCCCTTGACATCGCCGTCGAGCTTTCTCACATCCGCGCCATCATGAAAGCTTCAGACGCCGAAATCCTCATCATTCCCGGTTATACGAATTCCGGCCCCGATCATTGGCAAAGCCGCTGGGAGGCCAAGCTCAGCACGGCTCGTCGTGTCGAACAGGCAGAATGGTCGAAGCCGGTCCGCGACGATTGGGTTCAGCGGATCGCCGAGGAGGTGAACGCTGCCACGCGACCGGTGGTGCTGGTTGCGCATTCCCTTGGCATTCCATCGGCGATCCATGCAATTCCCCATTTTCGCAACAAGATAGCCGGGGCATTCTTCGTTGCACCGCCCGATGTCGCCAATCCGGCAATACGGCCGAAGCACCTGATGACATTCGGCCCGTACCCGCGGGATCCACTTCCCTTCCCGACAATCACGATCGCCAGCCGCAACGATCCCTTCGGCAGCTATGAGCACGCCGATGACATCGCTGCAAGCTGGGGATCCCTCCTCATTGACGCTGGTGAGGCCGGCCATATCAACACCGAGTCCGGCCACGGGCCTTGGCCGGAAGGAACAATGGTGTTTGCCCAATTCCTTGGCCGTTTGAAGCCGTAATACCGGACGCTTTGGCAGAACCGCAATTCACAGTCGGGCATTGCATCGCCGCGCCCAGCACGGGAACGCTCGGGCGGTTTTAGCTGAGCAATCGGCTAGTCACCCTCTCCGCGAATGAAGAGAACGCCCGCCAGGCCCACAAGAACGATGCATTGCAGTATGAACATCGGCCATTCTGGAGACATCGCATTCCCTCCGCCAATTGGGGCGATATAGGGCACCACTGCACAAGTGAATGGGCATTGTCGAACCTTGTCTGCGCCCCTCAGGCTACGCAGGGCGGAACGCGCAACCAAGTAATTGTTTTTACGTAGATATTATTTTTATGGCATTAAGGGCTGTTTAATTCAATGCATCCAAAATATACACGCGCCAGGAGAGCGAGTACGCAGATTGAAACGATCGACACCCGGCAACCGGGGCAAACCGAAGACCAAGCTTCATGCGACCGGGCTCGACGACCACGCGCCCCCAATAAATAGCGCCGAACTCTCGGAGCGCGAGAGTCGCTGGAACTACGCTCTTGTCGGGTCAGGCCTCGGCGTCTGGGACCACGATCTTCGTCTTGGCAAGCGTTACTATTCCGATACCTGGAAGACCATTCGTGGCATGGCGCCCGATGAGGATGCCGACGGGGATTATGACACTTGGATTGAACTCATCCACCCCGATGATCGGGAATTCGTCGTAAGGGCGATCGATCGTCAGAATGCAGGCGATCCGGACTATCAGATTTTCGTGTATCGCGAGCGCCACAGGGACGGCCACTGGATCTGGATCGAATGCCGTGGTGCTTGTGTCGAATGGGACGAAAATGGCGCCCCTGCCCGCCTCGTCGGCACCGATACCGACATCACCGAGCGCAAGGAGGCGGAGGAGCGGCTGGCGCACGTGTCGCGACGCCTCGATCTCGCGCTTGATATCTCCAATATCGGCGTCTTCGAGGCCGACATCGAGAATGGCACTGTCGATTGGGACGACCGTCTTCTGGCGATCTACGGCATTACTGGGACGTCGCCAGCCACCACGGGCGATGCCTGGGAGGCTTCGCTGCATCCCAATGACAGGGAACGTGTGCTAGCGACCATCAGCGAGAGCATCGCTGACAACACCGATTTTGAGCACGAATTCCGCATCATCCGGCAGGACGGCATCGAGCGCGTCATCCGCGCAAAGGCGGCATTTTTTCTCGACAGCGACGGACGCCGCAAGCTGATCGGTGCGAATTGGGATGTCACTGCCGAAGTCCGGCTCAATAACGAGTTGCAGCGCGCCAAGGATCTCGCCGAAGCCCGCAATAGGGAGCTCGAAAGCGCCAAGGAAAACATCGAGCACCTGGCGCTGCATGATTACCTCACCAACTTACCCAATCGCCGATACCTGGATCGCATGCTGGACGAGCGTTCCGCCGAATGTCGCCGGACCGGCCTGACGCTCGCGATCCTCCATATCGATCTCGATCGCTTCAAGCAGATCAACGATACGCTCGGCCACCGTGCCGGCGACGCGATGCTGAAGCACGTTGCGCAGGTCCTGAAAAGGAACGTCCGTTCCACTGATTTCGTCGCTCGTATTGGTGGCGACGAGTTCGTGGTCCTGTGTACCCTCGACGTCACACCAAGGAAGATCTCTAATCTGGCCGAACGCATCATCCGCGAGCTCTGCAAGCCTATTCGCTACGAGGGCCATGATTGCCGTTTCGGCGCAAGTATAGGAATCGCCACGGGGGACGGTCCGGCGCTGGATGCCAAGCAACTTCTGCTAAATGCCGATATCGCGCTCTACCGTGCAAAGAGCGGTGGACGCAATCGCCACGAATTCTTCTCGACCGATGAGCGCCGCCGCATCATCGCCAGCAAGCGACTGGCCGACGAAATCCTGCTTGGCCTGGAACGCGGCGAGTTTATTCCGTTCTACCAGTTGCAGTTCCAGGCGCGAACGCTCGAGGTTGCCGGCGTCGAGACGCTGGCGCGCTGGCAGCACCGCGAACACGGTTTGCTGGCCCCCGATCGCTTCCTCGCGATTGCCGAAGATCTGGATGTTGTCTCGACGATCGACGGTCTTATCCTCGAGCAGGCACTGGCGGATCGCCAGCGATGGGAGGATGAAGGGCTTCGCATCCCGAAGATCGCAGTCAACGTCTCGTCTCGTCGCCTCGCCGATCCGAACCTTGCGAAGAAGCTTCGCGGACTGAAGATCGAGCCTCGCACGATCTCCTTCGAACTGCTTGAATCGATCTCGCTGGACGATTGCGATGATGCCGTGACCGCCAATCTCCGGCAGCTACGCCGCCTCGGCATCGATATCGAGATCGATGACTTCGGCACGGGCCACGCGTCGATTGTTAGCCTTTTGAAGCTGAGCCCGAAGACCTTGAAAATCGACCGCGAGCTGATCCGCATGCTGCCCCACTCGGCAGAGCAGCGGAAGCTCGTCCGTTCGATCATCGACATCGGTCGTTCGCTGAACATTCTCGTCACGGCTGAGGGGGTGGAGACGATGGACCACGTCCGAATCCTCTGCGACCTCGGTTGCGACATGCTCCAGGGCTACGCGCTGGCCCGCCCGATGCCCGCACTGCAGATAGCGCCCTTTGCACGCGCTGCGTCCTGGCGGGGCGTGGAAGGCCCTGCCCGCGGCCTGCAACAGGACCTGCGCAAGTCGATCAACAGCTCCGGCCAAAGATAAAGGCCTGCATGACTCCGCCGAGACGGACGGCTCACATTCCGTTGATCGCAAAAAACCTGTAAACTACTTCGCAGAAAGTCTTCGATTCTCTTAGCGGCACTCCGGCAATCCCGGATTCCGGGGAAGGAGTGACAGGCGGATTGTGAAACCCTCGCTTTTCCTTTAAGGGGACGCCACGAGATCGATCCACTCGCGCTATCCCAAGAGCGCCAACGATAGAGAACAATTGCAATGAACCGTCGCCGCCGTATTTACGAGGGCAAGGCCAAGATTCTGTATGAGGGCCCGGAACCGGGCACGCTGATCCAGTTCTTCAAAGACGATGCCACCGCCTTCAACAAGAAAAAGCACGAAGTCATCGATGGCAAGGGCGTTCTGAACAACCGCATTTCGGAATACATTTTCAGCCATCTGAACAAGATCGGCATTCCGACGCATTTTATTCGTCGCCTCAACATGCGCGAGCAGTTGATCCGCGAAGTCGAAATGATCCCGCTTGAGATCGTTGTACGCAACGTTGCCGCCGGCTCGCTGTCCAAGCGCCTTGGCATCGAGGAAGGCGTCGTGCTGCCACGCTCGATCATCGAGTTCTATTATAAGTCCGACGCGCTCGACGATCCGATGGTTTCCGAGGAGCACATCACGGCATTTGGCTGGGCGAACCCCGCCGAACTCGATGATATCATGGCGCTTGCCATTCGCGTCAACGACTTCATGACCGGTCTTTTCCTCGGCGTCGGCATCCAGCTTGTCGACTTCAAGATCGAATGCGGTCGCCTGTACGAAGGCGACATGATGCGCATCATACTGGCCGATGAGATTTCGCCGGACTCCTGCCGTCTCTGGGATATCGATACCCGTGAAAAGATGGACAAGGACCGCTTCCGCCGGGACATGGGTGGACTTCTCGAAGCCTATTCGGAAGTTGCGCGCCGCCTCGGCATCATCAACGAGAACGAGCCTGTGCGCGGCACCGGACCGGTGCTCGTGAAGTAAGACTTTCAGGCCAAGCAAGACAGGGAAGATAAAGTGATCAAGGCTCGTGTAACCGTCACGCTGAAGAACGGCGTTCTCGATCCGCAGGGCAAGGCAATCGAGGGCGCCCTCGGTGCTCTCGGCTTCGATGGTGTCGGCCATGTCCGTCAGGGCAAGGTTTTCGACGTCGAACTCGAAGGCGCTGACAAGGAGAAAGCGGCGAGCGACCTCAAGGCAATGTGTGAGAAACTCCTCGCAAATACGGTGATCGAGAACTATAATATTTCCGTCGACTAATCTTGGTCGTGGAGCGCACTCGATGGCTGAATTGACGCAAGAGCTCATGCTTGAGTTGTTGACGAAGGTGAACGAGCACATCGATACGCTGGACGCGTCGCTTGACGAGATCCGAAGCGAAATGCATTGCATGCGCGACACGATGACCACGATGGAGCAGGAAATACACAGTATTTACGGTGTTCTCGGTCGGCACGAAGGCCGGCTGGAGCGTATTGAAAAGCGTCTCGTACTCAGAGAACTTGCAGAAGCACAAACAAGGTTTTAGCCGCACTCATGAAATCAGCCGTCGTTCAACTTCCGGGTCTCAATCGCGATCGAGACATGATCGCAGCACTGACGAAAATCTCCGGTCACGCGCCGGTGACCATCTGGCAAACGGAGACGGATATTCCGGACGTCGACCTGATCGTCATCCCCGGCGGCTTTTCCTATGGCGACTACCTCCGGTGCGGCGCTATCGCAGCGCGCATGCCGGTCATGCAGGCGATCATCGAAAAGGCAAACAAGGGCGTCAAGGTTCTCGGCGTTTGTAACGGGTTCCAGATCCTGCTCGAGGCAGGTCTGCTTCCTGGCGCGCTGATGCGCAATGCCTCGCTCAAATTCGTCTGCCGCGAGATCAAGCTCGAAGTCGTCAACGCCGACACCGATTTCACCCGCGCCTATTCCAAGGGTCAGATCATTCGCAGCCCAGTCGCCCATCACGACGGCAACTACTTCGCCGACGCCGAGACCCTGGCAAAGATCGAAGGCAGCGGCCAGGTCGTATTCCGCTATGCGGAAGGCACCAACCCGAACGGCTCGATCAACGATATTGCCGCGGTCATGAACGATAAGGGCAACGTCCTCGGCATGATGCCGCATCCCGAAAACCTCATCGAAGCAGCGCATGGCGGTTCCGACGGCCGTGGTCTGTTCGCATCCGCCCTCGAGGTAATCGCAGCTTAACCTTCGGCACGTAAGAGGCCATTCATCCAGTCCATTGGAGCAAGTTGATGCGTCCTCGCCTTTCGACGACACGTGTTCTCGCGATTGCCGCAACGGCGGCGCTGGTCGCGTCCTGCCAATCGAACACGCCCGCGAAGGGTCCTGACCGCAGCGCGCTGTCCACCATGGAGCGCGTTGCTCTCGGTGCGAACGCCTGCTGGTTCAAGTCGGGCGACGCGGCCTTTGCCGCATACAGGTTGGCGCCGGAGTTGAATTCCTTCTCCGGTCGTCCGCGCATTCTCGTCGTGCACAAGGGAAGCCCCGAAAGCCGCCCATTGCTCGTTGTTCAGGCAGAGGGCAACCCCTCCAAGCTCGATGCCTTCGGTCCGATGATGCAAGGCGCCACCGGACCGCGGATCGTCAAGGATGTCACCCGCTGGGCCTCCGGCGGCAAGGCTTGCGGCTGATCAGTCCCAAAAGAACGACTTGCTGGCCTCCTTGTTCGCCTCGGCGCGCGTGACGCCAATGTCCAGCAGTTCGGCGTCCGTCAGATCACGCAACACCCTGCGGCTCTCTCGCTTCTGATGCCACGATGTTAGTCGTTGCAATGCGGACACCAGCAAGGTGCGCGGCACACGGCGAGAGCCTTGCTGAATGCGGCATTGTATCGATTGCACCTTGGAAGGGAGCGGTGCAATCCGGAGCTCGTTCTCTGGAACGGCGGACATTTCATTCTCCACGTGGATTGTGTCTGTAATTCAGATAATCTTGACGGACGAAGGGTGACAATATAGAGAATTGTCATCATGACAAATTGGCTCCCAGACGTTTCGCGCGGTTTCGGCCCGGTTTACCTCCGGATTGCGGACAGCATTGAATCAGCCATTGCCGCAGGTACATTGCCCGCTGGCAGCAAGTTGCCTCCGCAGCGAAACCTTGCCTACGACATAGGCGTGACAATCGGGACAATCGGCCGGGCCTATGCGCTGGTGCACGAACGCGGCCTCGTCGCGGGAGAAGTCGGCCGCGGCACATATGTCCTGGATCGCGCCGAGACGGCACCCGGCAATCAGCCGGACCCACTGACCATCGCGCTCGGCGGCACGCGTCCGATTGATGCGCCGGCCGGCAAGATACGCTTTGACACCACCGCGGCTCCGGACCTCGGCCAGGGCAAGATCATCGGCAGCGTGCTCGCCGCAATCGGCGAGGAGCAGCTTTCCGAGATTTCGTCCTATTCCCGTGTTTTCCCGCAAAATTGGTACGAGGCAGGGCGGCGCTGGCTCGCCAGGAACGATTGGACGCCCGACACCGAAAACATCGTCCCTACCCTCGGCGCACACGCGGCGGCGGTCTCGGTGATTTCGGCCGTGTCGTCGCCCGGTGACAAGATCGTATTTGAAGATTTGAGCTATACGCAGGTCAGCCGCAGCGCCCGCATTCTTGGTCGCCGTACGATCACCGTCGACTCCGATGAGAACGGCGTAATCCCCGATGACTTCGAGCGCTTGTGTCTTCAGCAGCATCCCAAGCTCGCGTTCCTCATGCCGACCGCGCACAATCCCACCCTGGCTACGATGCCTTGCGAGCGGCGGGTACGGATCGCGGAGATTGCACGCAGGCATGGCGTCTGGCTGATAGAGGACGATCTCTACGGTGGCATGACTGGAGACGAAAATCCCCTGCTGGCGTCGCTCGCGCCCGATCGCACCTTCCTGATCAGTGGCCTTTCAAAGTCCGTGGCTGCCGGAGTGCGCGGCGGCTGGGTCGCCTGCCCGCCGCATTTTGCGCAGCGGATCAAGGTAACGCACAAGATGATTACGGGCGGGCTGCCTTTCATTCTGGCCGAGGCTTGCGCCCGTCTCGTTCAGAGCGGCCAAGCACACGAAATCCGCAAGGCAAGCACGGCCGAACTGGCCATCCGCGAGCGCCTCGCACGGCAACAACTACAGGGATACGATTTTGTGTCCCATCCGCATGTTCCCTTCCTCTGGCTGAAGCTGCCCGATCCCTGGCTCTCGGGAACCTTCAAGAACGCCGCCTATAGAGATGGCGTGCTGATCGATGACGAGGACGAGTTCAAGGCCGCTCGCGCCGAGAAAGTTTATCACCGCGTGCGGATAGGCTTCTCGTCCTCCAGAAACCGTGACGATCTGGTTGCAGGATTGATGACTTTGAGACGCCTACTAGAAAGCGGCGGCGCCGGCTATGATGGTGAGATTTGAAGCGACGGCAGATCGGCCGCAGACCAGCGACAAAGCATCGTCGGTCGGCAAAAATGCTTTACCCGCCGATGATCGATGGTGCGTAATTCGGATTACGCGCGCCGGCATCCAGGTCGGCTACAAGTTTTGAGCTGGCACGATAGTCGCCTTTTGGTGCCTGCTGTCTGTTAACAGCGGGCATTTTCCTATCGCGCGTTTCATTCACTTAGGCTAAAGACACCGCAATCGCGCAACGGCAGGGACTTCCGAGAGCTCATGACCATTTCCAATACCCGCCCGATCACCCCCGAACTGATTGCCGCCCACGGTCTGAAGCCAGACGAGTATCAGCGGATCTTGAGCCTGATCGGACGCGAACCGACTTTCACCGAGCTCGGCATCTTTTCGGCCATGTGGAACGAGCACTGCTCTTACAAATCCTCCAAGAAGTGGCTGCGTACGCTGCCGACCAAAGGTGCGCGCGTCATTCAGGGCCCAGGTGAAAATGCCGGTGTTGTCGATATCGATGACGGCGACTGCGTAGTCTTCAAGATGGAGAGCCACAACCACCCGTCCTACATCGAGCCATATCAGGGCGCGGCCACAGGCGTCGGGGGCATTCTGCGCGACGTCTTCACCATGGGTGCACGCCCGATCGCAGCAATGAATGCGCTGCGTTTCGGCGAGCCGGACCATCCGAAGACCCGTCACCTAGTCTCCGGTGTCGTCTCGGGCGTCGGCGGTTATGGAAACTCCTTCGGCGTTCCGACGGTCGGCGGCGAAGTCGAGTTCGACGCGCGTTATAACGGCAATATCCTGGTCAACGCCTTCGCGGCTGGCCTGGCCAAGTCGAATGCCATCTTCCTCTCGGAAGCCAAGGGCGTCGGCTTGCCGGTCGTCTATCTCGGCGCAAAGACCGGCCGCGACGGCGTCGGCGGTGCGACCATGGCCTCGGCCGAATTCGATGAGTCCATCGAGGAAAAGCGTCCGACCGTCCAGGTCGGCGATCCCTTCACCGAAAAGTGCCTGCTGGAAGCCTGCCTCGAGCTGATGCAGACCGGCGCCGTCATCGCCATCCAAGACATGGGTGCTGCCGGCCTCACCTGCTCGGCCGTCGAAATGGGTGCAAAGGGCGATCTCGGCATTCTGCTCGATCTCGATACCGTGCCGGTGCGCGAAGAGCAGATGACCGCCTACGAAATGATGCTGTCCGAAAGCCAGGAGCGCATGCTCATGGTTCTGGAGCCGGAAAAGGAAGCCGTGGCGAAGGCGATCTTCACCAAGTGGGGCCTGGATTTTGCGATCGTCGGCAAGACCACCGACGACCTGCGCTTCCGCGTTGTCCATCAGGGCGAAGAAGTCGCCAACCTGCCGATCAAGGATCTCGGCGACCAGGCGCCAGAATATGATCGTCCGTGGCGAGAATCGGACAAGCGTGCGCCGCTGCCCGCGAACCTCGTTGCCGCACCGGCAGACTACGGCCAGGCGCTGTTGCAGCTCGTTGGCTCTCCCAATCAATCGAGCCGCCGTTGGGTTTACGAACAGTACGACACCCTGATCCAGGGCAACTCACTCCAGCTTCCGGGAGGTGATGCAGGCGTCGTTCGCGTCGAGAACCATCCGACCAAGGCTCTTGCATTCTCGTCCGATGTGACGCCGCGCTATGTCGAGGCCGATCCGTTCGAGGGCGGCAAGCAGGCAGTCGCAGAATGCTGGCGCAACATCACGGCTACCGGCGCAGAGCCGCTGGCGGCGACCGACAACCTGAACTTCGGCAACCCTGAAAAGCCGGAAATCATGGGCCAGTTCGTTCAGGCCGTGAAAGGCATCGGCGAAGCCTGCCGCGTCCTCGACTTCCCCATCGTGTCGGGGAACGTCTCGCTCTACAATGAAACCAACGGCGTTGCGATCCTGCCGACACCGACGATCGCTGGCGTCGGCCTTCTGCCCGACTGGAAGAAGATGGCGCGCATCGGCAGCGCCTCGAATGGCGATAAGGTAATCATGATCGGTACGGACGGCAGCCATCTCGGTTCGTCGGCCTATCTGCGCGATGTCGTCGGCAGCACTGAAGGCCCCGCTCCCGAGGTCGATCTCCTCGCGGAGCGCCGTAACGGCAACTTCGTCCGCTCGGTCATCCGAAACGGCCAGGCAACGAGCTGCCACGATATCTCTTCCGGCGGCCTCGTTCTGGCTCTCGCCGAAATGGCGATGGCGTCAGGCAAGGGCCTCAAGATCGATCTTCGTGAAAGCAAAGGTGCACCGCACGCGCTCCTATTCGGCGAAGATCAGGCCCGCTACGTGCTGACGGTGCCAGCGGATGTTGCCAATTTCGTCTGCGCCAACGCCGAAGGTGCGGGTGTACCTTTCCGCCGCCTCGGCACTGTCGAAGGTGAAAGCCTCGTGATTGACGATCTGCTGTCGCTGCCGATTCAGCAATTGCGCGACGCCCATGAATCATGGTTCCCTGATTACATGGAAGGCCATGGCACACTGGCTGCCACGGAATAATGCGCAAGGAGTAACGATCATGCCTATGAAACCCGGTGATATCGAAGACATGATCAGGGCCGGCATCCCCGGCGCCAAGGTGACCATCCGCGATCTTGCCGGCGACGGCGATCATTATGCGGCTGAGGTGGTAGCGGAAGCTTTTCGCGGCAAGAGCCGCGTGCAGCAGCATCAGATGGTCTACGAGGCCCTGAAGGGCAACATGGGTGGCATACTGCATGCCCTGGCGCTGCAGACATCGGCACCTGAGTGATATCGAACGCAAATGCCCGGTTAGAAGCCGGGCATTTCGTTATAACCGTCTGCAGCAAAGACCATGTCCGAGCGTGGGCCGGCGGTTAGCAGCGTGAAGTCGAAGGGCGCCCGCAGGTCTGGCCCCAGGACATACTGCCGATGCACGCGCAGGAAATCCTTCTTGATCTTCTTATAGTGCTCGATAGTCAGCATTTGCTTCACGCGAATGAAGATCATCTTCGCAGGCCGTGCATTTCCATGTCCACAAACCGCTACGACCGGCACCTTGTAGAAATGAATGGCGTCGGTCAGACAGTGGACATCAAGCCAGTTGACGCTGTCGCATCGCGCGATCAGGCCGACCCGTGACCGCAACACGTGCGCGGGGCGCAACAATGCGCATTGCAGGATTGCCGAGCCGAGCGTTGCAAAGATCACCTTCTTGCCGGCAAAAACATCAGGATCCCGTTCGAGCAGGAGGCCAACGACGTGGGCGGCGACGCTGGATCCCATACTGTGAGATGAGATCACATACTCCTGCGCAGGT
The DNA here is from genome assembly GCF_000377185.1 of Rhizobium sp. 42MFCr.1. Taxonomy (NCBI): domain Bacteria; kingdom Pseudomonadati; phylum Pseudomonadota; class Alphaproteobacteria; order Hyphomicrobiales; family Rhizobiaceae; genus Rhizobium; species Rhizobium sp. 42MFCr.1. The sequence goes on along the minus strand of NZ_KB897818.1, from coordinate 229,583 downwards.
TCCGACAGGGCGGTCTGCGCGGCCGTGGCACAGCGATCTAGCCACTGGTCGAATGCCGCATCGCTCGTCCGGGCAAGAGCGACCGCCATCCGCCAGTCAGCGAAGAGATGCAGCGTGTAGAAGCGCTCCGCGAAAGGCAGAAACACGAAGACGAAAAAACACAATGCCAACGCCGTGCTCCACAGGAGATGAAAAGCGGGCAACTCCATTTCGAGTGGTATCACGGCGATCGTGGCGCTAAGCGAAAAGCCGAGTATCATCATCAGGAACGGAAAGACGAAGAACAGCCCGAATCGCCAAGCGTGCCTGAAGTAGCCGGCCATCCCGCCATGGAGGATGACCTGCAGAGCACTACGAAAGCCCGCCAGAATTTGCGCAGGTATGCTGCGTGATCGAAGCTGCTCCACCAAAGCATTGAGGTCGAAGATATGGATGTGGCTGTTGGTTTCCCATCCGTCAACACCCGCCTTCACCTTGAACGCCGTCGACGCCGGTCCGTCGTCCGGCTCGCCTGTCAGCACGGAGAAATTCCAGGTCGCTGCACTTTGTTTTGCGGATCGTTCATAGCGCGCCCTGTGAGCACGCCCATCAAGTGGCTCGAACCCCGGAAAATGGAGAACGACCCGTTTCGAAATCAATGTCATTATTTTCTTTCTGGCCGCGCACGGCAGGAAATTGCTGCGCCGCAATCGGCGAGAATTGTGGCAAAATCCGGGTGAATTCCTTGCCATAACCGGCAATGCGCGCGCGAGATTAAGCCGCTCCTGAACCAGGCGTAACGCAAGCGCAACAATGCGCCGTCCGCAAACCGATAGGGCGCTCTTTTTTTGGCTCGGCCTGCTGGAATTCCGCGGATCACATGCTATCTAAGCTTAACGATTGAAACGGCGGGCCTTTAACTCGCCTGTGGAAAGGATTAGTCCCTATGAGCGGTATCAACGAATTCATCGACAACGAAATCAAGAGCAACGACGTCGTCCTCTTCATGAAGGGCACGCCGCAGTTTCCGCAGTGTGGATTCTCCGGCCAGGTCGTGCAGATTCTCGATTACATCGGCGTCGACTACAAGGGCATCAACGTGCTCGCTGACTCCGAGATCCGCCAGGGCATCAAGGATTACTCCAACTGGCCGACGATCCCGCAGCTCTACGTGAAGGGCGAGTTCGTCGGCGGTTGCGACATCGTCCGGGAAATGTTCCAGGCCGGCGAGTTGCAGCAGCACCTGCAGGAACATGGCGTGACCGTTCGCGGCGCTGCCTGACCTGTTCGGTCACCGGGCGTCCGCCCGGTTTCCAAATCTTGCATTTTGAGTCCGAGGCGCTGTGCTGAACAGCGCCTTGGCCCGTTTATGGGAATTTCATTGTGACAGATTCATCACAAACCGTGCACGCGGGCCAATTGCCCATGGGCAAAGGGGAATTCATTGCGCTCGCCGCCTTCTTGATGGCGGTCAATTCGCTCGCGATCGACATCATGCTGCCGGCACTGCAGCAGATCGGCGCAAGCCTTGGCGTCGAAAGCGAAAATCACCGTCAGTTCGTCGTTTCCGCCTATCTGCTGGGCTTCGGCTCGGCTCAGCTCTTCTACGGCCCTCTCTCCGACCGATTCGGCCGCCGTCTGCCGCTGTTGATCGGCCTTGTCATCTATATCTGTTCTGCGCTGGGGATCGCACTGGTACCGTCCTTTGCGGGCCTTCTCGCACTTCGCTTCATTCAGGGCATTGGTTCCGCAGCGACGCGCGTCATCACCATCTCCATCGTCCGTGATATCTACGGCGGCCGGCAGATGGCAGAGGTCATGTCCCTGATCATGATGGTCTTCATGATCGTTCCCGTCATCGCGCCGGGCAGCGGCCAGATCATCATGTTCTTCGGCAGCTGGCATCTGATCTTCGTGTTCATCGCCGTCCTGGCCGCTTTGATCTCGGTTTGGGCCTATATCCGCCTTCCCGAAACCTTGCGTCCCGCGAATGTCCGCCCGTTCACCGCACGCTCGGTGATCGGTGGCTTCAAGCTGGTTCTCACGAACCGCATCGCCCTCTGCTACACGATTGCCACCACCTTCATCTTCGGTTCGCTGTTCGGCTTCATCAATTCCGCGCAGCAGATATACGTCGGCATCTACGAGCTTGGGGTCTACTTCCCCTTCGCCTTTGCCGGCGTCGCTGTCTTCATGTCGCTTTCGTCATTCCTCAACGCGCGGCTTGTTGGCAGGTTCGGGATGCGGCGGTTGTCGCATGGCGCGTTGGTCGGCTTTATCACCGTTAACACCATCTGGCTCGCAGCCCTCGTTCTTGGGCCGCAACCGATGCCCTTTGCGTTTTTCATCTGCTTCTTCGGTGTGGCCATGTTCCAGTTCGGCTGGATCGGCTCCAACTTCAACTCGCTTGCCATGGAGCCGCTCGGCCACGTCGCGGGAACGGCTTCGTCCGTCCTCGGCTTCATGAGCACAGTCGGCGGCGCGCTGATCGGCGCCGGCATCGGCCAGGCATTCAACGGCACAGCATTGCCAATGGTCGCAGGCTATTTCACCGTCTCGATCATCGGTCTGGTCTTCGTTTTGATCGCAGAGAAGGGACGTCTCTTCCAGCCGCACAATCCTGCGGTCTGATCGGCTCTCTCCGCCCCTATTTCAGGATTTCGATTATGACGCCACCACATAAACCCCATGTTGAGAATCAGGGCTCCCGCCGCATAGGCATGGGCTTCGTCGAATTTGTCATTACCATCGCCATCATGACCGCCAGTGTCGCGATGGCGATCGACAGCATGCTGCCATCCCTGCCCGCGATCGGCCATTCGCTCGGTGTCACGAACGCCAACGATACGCAGCTCGTGATCGGCGTCTTCTTCCTCGGATTCGGCGTGTCGCAGATCATTTTCGGTAGCCTGTCTGATACCTTCGGCCGTCGAAACATCCTGCTTGGCGGCCTCGCCGTTTATGTCCTCGCTATGTTCGCCGCTGCCGCTACCGCCAGCTTCGAAATGCTGCTGATCATGCGCTTTGTCCAGGGCCTCGGCGGCGCAGCCGTCCGCATCACGACCATGGCGATTGTTCGCGACTGCTTCGGCGGCCGTGAGATGGCGCGGGTCATGTCCTACGTGATGATCGTCTTCATGATCGTGCCGATCGTGGCGCCTTCGGTCGGTCAGTTGATCATCACCTACGCCAACTGGCACTGGATTTTTATCCTGCTCGGCCTTGTCGGAGGGGTCTTGTTCATCTGGGCACTCGCGCGTCTGAAAGAATCTCTGCCGAAAGAAGAGCGCATCCCGTTATCGGTCGGCTCCGTCGTCGACGGTTTCAAGACCGTCCTGACGAACAAGATCACCTGTGGCTACATGATCGGGCTGACGATGTTCACGGGCGTCATCAGCGCCTACGTTATTTCGGTCCAGCAGGTGTTCGGCGAGGTCTACGGCCTTGGCGATTGGTTACCGATCGCCTTTGCGGCAACGGCCGGCGGCATCGCTGTCGCGAACTTCGCCAACGGGTTTTTTGTGCGCAAATTCGGGATGCGCCGCATCTCGCACGTTGCGATGATCCTGTTCACGATCGTGTCTGCAATCGGTTTCGTCAAAGCTCTCGGTGGCCGGCCCGATTTCGCCTTTGCCTATACCCTGTTCACGATCCTGCTGATGATGTTTGCGGTTATTGCCACCAATTTTACGGCAATCAGCCTGGAACCCATGGGCAACCTCGCCGGCACCGCGACAGCCATCACCGGCTTCGTATCGACGACCTTCGGCGCGATCCTCGGCGGCACGGTCGGACAGCTATTCAACGGGACTGTGCAGCCGCTCTTCGGCGGCTTCGCGGTGTTCGGGGCGATCAGCATCGCGGCAACGCTGTGGGCCGAAGGCGGCAAGCTGTTCACACATCCGGGTGACAGCCCGCACATCGATCAAGGCGCCGGGCATTTCTAGTAGACTGCCTTGCAACGCATAACGTTCCTTGTCGCCCGCAACACACCGTTGCGGGCGAAACTCTTTCGGGAGCTAGCGCCACACAAGGGCGACCGAAAGAGCCAGAGCCAACGCCATCGCGATATTGAAGAACCGCGCCGAACGTGGGGTGCGTAGAAACTGTGCCACGAGAGCGCCGAGGACAAGCCATACGAACCCGGCGGGAAACGCGGCGGCTGCGAACAGCGCCCCCATCCACAAGGCGCCACGTGCTTCAGCGTGCTGTGAAGACACAAGGAAGGTGCTGCCTGCGCTCAGCGCGACCAGCCAACCTTTCGGGTTTAGCCACTGGAATAGAAAAGCCTGCCGAAATCCAACCACGCGCCTCTGGCCATCCGCTTCAACAGTACCGGCATTGGCGATCTTCCAGGCAAGCCACAACAGAAACAGAGATCCTGCCAACTTCATCGCTATTACGATCGCCGGCGCCGCGGCGACAATTTCTCCGACACCGAAGGCGCTTAGAACAATCATTGCGCCCATGCCAAGCGATGCACCGAGCGGACAGCCGATGCCTCTCAAAGTGCCGACAGCAGCACCTGTGGACAGGACCAGAGTGTTACTGGGTCCCGGTGTAACCGCCGCGATAAACGCAAACAGCAAAAACGCTAGTGTCTGCCCTGTATCCATCATACTCTCCTCGTCATTTCGAAAACGGGAGAACATTTACGACTGGCGTGCCTGCTCGTATTGTACGTCTGTGCGCATGGCGTTTTCCTGGGAGCGCGAAATCTGGGCCCCCCAGGAAACGCTACCGCAACCCGCAGGAGGTCGCGGCTCCGATATCAGATCGTGAAAACTTCGCTCCGCAGAATGTCCCAGCTGTCCTTGTCGGGCGCAATCAGCAAGCCACCACTGGTGTGATGCGGAAGGTAAGGCGAACCGTCAAAACGGGCCGCATGCGCGCCAGCCTCGATGCTGATCAGGGTGCCCGCGAGATGGTCCCAGGGCATGAGCTTATTATACATCAGATAGTGGACGTGACCGCCCGCAAAGGCGCGGTACTCATGGGCAGCACAGCGATAGTTGGCAAGGAACCGAACCTTGGCCAGATTGGCAAGGATCTCGCTGCGCTTCGGCTTCGGCAGGAAGCCCGTCGATGCCATGCCGACCATCTCCTCCAGCGCGACGGGCGCTGCAACGGCGAGCCGCTCCGCCTCCCCGCCAGGACGCCGAAGCCACGCGCCACCGCCCTTCTCCGCCATTACCCAGTCATCGCCCATCGGGTCGTAGATGATGCCGGCAACCGTTTCGCCCTTGGACACGACGGACGCCATCACGCCGAAGGCCGGAATGCCGGATGCGAAATTGAAGGTCCCATCGACGGGATCGACCACGATGGCAAGGTCCGCTCCCTCGAGCTTGCCGAGCAGATCAGGATCCGCCGCGACCGACTCCTCTCCGATGAACACGGCATCCGGCCAGAGTGCAGCGGCTTCAGCCTTAATCATCCGCTCCGCCTGCAGGTCCGCCTCCGTCACCAGATCGGTCGCTTCGCTCTTGGCGCGCACGTCATCGCTTCCAAGTCGACGGAAGCGCGGCAATATCTCTGCCTTCGCCGCCCGCCTCAGGAGATCGGCAAGCGTCGTTACATCTATCGTGGAACTCATGGACTTTCCTTCTTTGCCGTGGGCGCCGACTATTCACTCTTCGGCGCGGTCTCTCCGGCCATCAGGCCAGCGAAATCGAAAAGCTTGGGATCGAGCAGATGCGACGGGTTCACATGCGCAAGCGCTCTCAGCATCGTATCCTTGCGGCCCGGCATACGCCGCTCGATATCGGCGAGCATGTCCTTCATCGCATTGCGCTGCAGCCCGTCCTGGGAGCCGCAAAGATCGCATGGAATAATCGGGAACTGCATGGCAGCCGCGAACTTCGCCATGTCGTCTTCCGCGCAATAGGCGAGCGGGCGCAGCACCACGAGGTTGCCCTCGTCATTGAGCAATTTGGCCGGCATCGAAGCGAGCCGCCCGCCATGGAAAAAGTTCATAAAGAAGGTTTCGAGAATATCCTCGCGGTGGTGGCCGAGCACCAATGCGTCACAGCCCTCCTCCTTGGCAATCCGATAAAGATTGCCGCGACGCAGGCGCGAACAGAGCGAGCAATAGGTCGCTCCTTCAGGAACCTTCTCCTTCACGATGGAGTACGTGTCGCGATACTCGATGCGGTGCTTGACGCCGACCTTGGTGAGATATTCAGGCAGGATATGCTTTGGGAAGTTCGGCTGGCCCTGGTCGAGATTGCAGGCGATCAGTTCCACCGGCAGAAGACCGCGCCACTGCAGGTCGAGAAGAAGGGCGAGCAATCCATAAGAGTCCTTGCCGCCGGAGAGACCGATCAGCCAACGCGTCTGCCCCTTCAGCATTGCAAAATCGTCGAATGCCTGTCTGACGTTCCGCAACAGCCGCTTGCGCAGCTTGTTGAACGACACCGAACCAGGAGCTTCGGCAAAGAGCGCGTGCGCGATCGCCCCATCCGCGTTCGGCGTTTCCAGCTCATCGGCAATGTTGGCTGCGATGTTCATTTTCTCGTCCAATCAGACTCTGCCTCCGCCTTAGCAGAAAGCGTCACGACAACCCAGCATCAATCGCCGAAAACAGACCAGCCAGTGCGGGCCGCCAGCATTTCGAGCGCGACAGCACCGAGCTGCGAGTTGCCGACCTCGTTGAGCCCCGGCGACCACACCGCAATCGAGGCAATGCCGGGCGCCACTGCAAAAATACCACCGCCGACACCACTCTTGCCGGGGAGACCGACGTGATAGGCAAAGTCGCCGGAACCGTCATAGTGGCCGCATGTCAGCATCAGCGCGTTGATACGTCGCGCCCGCTTCGGCGACACAACGGAGTGGCCAGTCATCGGATTGCTGCCGCGTGCGGCCAGAAACAGCCCGGCCTTCGCCAGCTGCTCGCAGGTCATCGACAGGGCGCACTGGTGAAAATAGACGCCAAGCACGTGTTCGACTGGGTGATCGAGGTTGCGATAGGCCCGCATGAAGTTTGCGAGCGCGAAATTGCGGTAGCCCGTCTGTGTCTCGGACCTTGCAACGCGATCATCGATGGTGACCGACTCGTCATCGGCGAGGTAGCGGACGAAGCGCAGCAACTCACCAATAGCCTCGCGTGGCGCATGGCCGGCCATGACAACATCGGTCACGGCAATTGCCCCCGCGTTGATGAAGGGATTGCGTGGAATGCCCTGCTCGTGCTCGAGCTGGACGATCGAGTTGAACGCCGAGCCCGAAGGCTCGCGGCCGACCCGCTTCCACAGTCCCTCGCCGACCTTGCCGAGTGCAAGCGTCAGCATGAAAACCTTCGAGATGCTCTGGATGGAGAACGGGACATCGGCATTGCCGACGCTGTAGACCTTGCCATCCACGGTGACGACCGCTAGGCCGAACTGGTTTGGGTCGACCTTGGCGAGTTCCGGAATGTAGTCCGCAACCTTGCCCTCGCCGATACGGGGGGTCAGCTCCTTGTGGATGCTATCGAGAACTGCCTGCAAGTCCGTCATCGTATCTCCCCAGATAACAAAAAAGCCGCCCCAGGAGGCGGCTTTTCCGTATGCGAAAACGCCTCGCGATTAACGCGAATAGAATTCGACCACCAGATGCGGCTCCATGACGACCGGATACGGTACGTCGCCGAGCGCCGGAACACGAGCGAAGGTAGCAACCATCTTGTTATGGTCAGCTTCGATGTAGTCCGGAACGTCGCGTTCAGCCAAGCCAACAGATTCCAGAACGGAAACGAGCTGCTTCGACTTCTGACGAATTTCGATGACGTCGCCAGCCTTGCAACGGTAAGAACCGATGTTTACGCGGACGCCGTTCACGGTCACGTGGCCGTGGTTGACGAACTGGCGAGCAGCGAAAACGGTCGGAACGAACTTGGCGCGATAAACGATCGCGTCAAGACGAGACTCCAGAAGACCGATCAGGTTTTCCGAGGTATCGCCCTTGCGGCGGTCGGCTTCAGCGAAGATCGCGCGGAACTGCTTCTCGCGCAGGTCACCGTAGTAACCCTTCAGCTTCTGCTTGGCGCGCAGCTGCACACCGAAGTCAGAGAGCTTGCCCTTGCGGCGCTGACCGTGCTGGCCCGGGCCGTATTCGCGGCGGTTCACCGGGGACTTAGGACGGCCCCAGATGTTTTCGCCCATACGGCGGTCAATCTTGTACTTGGACGATTCGCGCTTGCTCATCGTATTTCCTTTCAGAAAGTTAGAACGGTCTGTTGCCAAACCGCGTGAAGGAAACACGCCCTCCTTTGATCTTCTTTCGAGGATCCGACAGGATCATCCCATTACGCGAACAGGACAAATCCACGGGACATGTCAAATGAAACACCGGACATCTCTGCCCGGTGCTGGGGCGGTCTTTAGGGCGAAGTCGCTGGAATGTCAATCACAATTCCACGTTTTCGCCCGTGGCATTCGCCGACGCGGCCTACTTCGCGCTGGCCGTCTCGGTCTTTAGGCCGAGCGCGTCGCTGATCGTATAGAACAGATCCGTCTGGTCCGTCAGGCCAGTGACATTGGCAGCGCGCGGCCCGTAAGCAGCAATGCGAAGCTGCGAGCCGGTATGGCCCTGGTCATCCGCATCGTCGGAGTTGCCGTAGCTCACGGCCATCACGGCGCCGTCCTTCGTCATCAACGCTTCCGTCAAGCCCGGAGCCTTGGCGTCGGCATCGATTATCTGGCTTGCGTGCGCATGATCGGCGGTGATGATGACGAGCGTGTCGCCGGCTTCTTGCGCAAACTTCAACGCTTCCTGAACGGCTTCATCGAGATCAACCGTTTCGCCGATCTGGCCGCACGGGTTGGCGGCATGATCCTGCTTGTCGATCGACGCTCCCTCGATCTGCAGGAAGAAGCCCTTCTCGTTCGTCCTGAGCAGTTCGATCGCCTTGGCCGTCATCTGTGCCAACGTCGGGGTTGCCGACGTGCGCTTCTCGTTGGGCTTGCAGACGACCGGCTCCTTCTCGACATTGCCGTAATGGCTGGCCTTCGGGCCTTCCCAGCGAACCGGCATATTGCCCTCGGCAAACAGGCCGAGTACCGGCGCACTGTCGTTCGCCTGCTTAACGGCCTGGAGCTCGTCAAGGTTCGAGACGATCTTGTAGCCTCGTTCCTCCGCCTGCTGGCGAAGCGTCTTGTCCTTCCATTCGCCGGCCTTGGCGGTCTCGCCGAAGCTCTTTGCGCCCCCGCCGAGTGTCACGTCGGGGCGCGTATCCAGCAACTGCTCGCTGATCGAACCTTTGCCGCCGTTTTCAAGCGCGTTCGTCGGGCACTTCTCTGTGGTGGATGCCGGGCTGTAGCACTTACGCTGGGTCACGTGCGCGATCTGCACGGCTGGCGTTGCATCCTGCAGTTCGGCTGTCGAGACATTGCCTGTGCCAAGACCGGCAGCCTTTGCCTTTTCGATCAGCGTTTCGTGGCTCTTCTCATGAATGTCGACGCCGATCGCGCCGTTATAGGACTTCACGCCCGTCGCCCAAGCGGTGCCCGAGGCAGCAGAGTCGGTCACATAGGTCGGCTTGCCCGTCTTCTTTTCGAGCGAATAATGCGTGTATTGCCCGGTGACCGGAAGCGCATCGATGCCCTTGAAATACTGGCCCGCGCCGACCGCATAGTTGCGTGCGATGGTGATCTCGGAGTCGCCCATGCCGTCGCCGATCAGGAGGATGACGTTCTTCGGGCGGGTATCGATGAGCGCGGCGCGATAAGCCTCGGTGATGTCGCCGGAAAGGCGGCGTGCGCCACCGGGAGCGCTGAGATCGGCGCTTGCCGCACGTTCCAGAAGCTTGTTCGCCGCATCATCTGCATAGCCAGGCTGAACGGCAACGGTTGCAAGCAGGCCGCCGACGACAAGGCGCAGCAGCTGGTGACGAACGTTGTTTCTCATGACCGAGATCTCCTTTTGATAATCCGCATCGACCGCACGGGTCGCGCGCCTTATCCACCACCCGAATGAAGCTCTTGTGACAAAAGCAACTGCTTCGTGTGACATTAGGGATCGAGTATAAACCGGGTACATTGTCCGCGCGCTATTTGCCGTCAATTCGGCCGTCATTCCGCTGCGGAGCGCACCTCATCCACATCAGGCGCATTGGCATCGCCGGGAGCCGTCTGGCAACTCATGTCGGGGAAAGCGACGATGCGCTTGCCGGCGAAGTCCGTGTGCACGACCACAGTCCCCTGCTCCTCGAAATAGCCAAGTAGACGTCTCGCACGCCGGGCCGAGTGGGTGCCGTAAGCGCGCGCAATCCGCGCATCCGAGGGGCATGGTTCGCCACAAATTGCCGCTTTTGCCAACATCAGGAAAACACCCTGAAGATCGTCGGTGACGCCAGAAGAGAGCGACAACGCCATTCCCCAGGCCTCGGTTTCTGCGGTCGCCGCACCTACGCCGGAACGCGAAATCGCCACGCGGCGTCGGAACTCCGACAAAGACATCGGAGCGCCTGGAACCCGGCGCATGCGAAGTCGCACCAGGAACTCCTGGTAAAGCACGGAATCCGTTCGGAATCCGGAGCTCGGATCGTCCAGTATTTCGTTGAGCACCGCCGTCAGCCGCTCCTCCCGTTCCTCGACCGACAGCTCGGGCTGAGGCGCACGCGTCTCCGAAACCGGAGCCGAGGCAGCAGGAGCTGATCGCGACAACTCCGCGAGAATATCGGTGGTCGGCCGTGGTGCGGGCGCGGCGCGCCGAACGATCGGCCGCTGAAATTCTTCCGGATCCGGGGTGAAGATCAGGTCTTCGACGTCCTGCGGTGCGTCCGGCAGCGGCATGAGCTTGGGGCTCGACGAACGCGCCGAGGTCTCGACATTACCGATCTGGATCGGCAGCGGGCGGCGGGACAAGGCCGGCCCAAGCGCAACGAAATTGCCACGCTTCAGGTCGCGGAACATTTCCGCCTGCCTGCGATCCATCCCGAGCAGATCGGCAGCACGCGCCATGTCGATGTCGAGGAAGGTGCGCCCCATCAGAAAGTTCGAGGCTTCCGCGGCCACGTTCTTGGCAAGCTTTGCTAGGCGCTGCGTCGCGATCACGCCGGCAAGACCGCGCTTGCGGCCGCGGCACATCAGGTTCGTCATGGCGCCAAGCGACATCTTGCGGGCATCTTCCGAGACGTCGCCGCCGACCGAAGGCGCAAACATCTGCGCCTCGTCGACCACGACGAGAACCGGATACCAGTATTCGCGGTCGGCATCGAACATGCCGTTGAGGAAAGCGGCTGCGGCGCGCATCTGCTGCTCGATATCGAGACCCTCGAGGCTCAGAACGCAGGAGACGCGATGCTGGCGGATACGATTGGCAATACCGGCCAATTCGGCCTCGGTGCGCTCGCCGTCGACGACGACGTGGCCGAACTTGTCCGACAGTGTGACGAAATCACCTTCGGGATCAATGATGACCTGCTGCACCCACTGCGCTGATTGCTCCAGCAGACGGCGGAGCAGATGCGACTTGCCGGAGCCGGAATTGCCCTGCACCAGAAGACGGGTAGCCAGAAGCTCTTCGATATCGAGCGTGGCCGGATTGCCTCCCGACGCCGATCCCATATCGATACCAACCTGCAATGTTACATTCCTCTTTCAATCAAACACGGCGTCCTAGCAGGTTTGGCCGTGTCTTTGGCAACACGCCCGCGCAAACCCACAGAAGAAAAACGTCAGAAACTTGCCTTCAACATTCGCGTAAAGGCCAGGCTGACCGCGAGAGGTACCAGCAAGACCGCCAATCCGACCCGTAGCCCTGATACCTCCGCGATAAAACCGATCAGAGGCGGTCCAATCAGAAAGCCGGTCAGTGCCATGAAGGATAGGATCGCGACATTGGCGGCCGCCGGTCGATCCCTGAGGCTTGCCGCCGCGGTAACAGCCAGCGGAAAGCCGACCGACACACCGATCCCAACCAGTGCAAAGCCCGCCAGCGTCACCAGGCTATGCCAGGCAAAGACGACCATGAGCATGCCCACCAGCGAAGCCGCGCCGCAGCCCCGGGCCAGTGAAATCGCCCCGAGCCGCTGTTTCAGACGGTCGCCGCTGAAACGGCCCGCCGCCACCATCATGGCGAAAATCGTATATCCGATACCGGTCATCATGCCGTCGGTCTGAAACACATCCTTGAGATAGACGGCAGACCAGTCGGCGATCGCTCCTTCGGTCATCGTAATCCCGAAGACGAAGGCGCAGATGCCGAGAAGCGCGCTGCTTGGCAGCTTGAACGGCATATGCGGCGGAGCCGCGCCAGCTTCGCGATCGGGCGGCAGGCGGAGACTTGCCACTATGGCAAACGGCAAAACGACGAAGGCTGCCGCCATGATCGCCCATTCGGCCGGCACGGCAATCGCCACCATTCCCGAACCAAGCAGGCTGCCGGCCATGATGCCTAGGCTCCAGAAGCCATGGCACCGGTTCATAATTACAGAGCCGGTATCCTTCTCAGCACGATCGGCTTCGACATTCAACCCAAGCTCCAGCGTCGACATGGCAACGCCAAGGAGGGCAAGCGCGATGAACAATTCAACCGGCGTCCGGGAGAAGGCCGGAAGGCAGACAATCACCGAGAAAACTACAAATCCTGCGATGACGGTGGTTTTGCCGCCGATGCGCGACACCACTCGTCCGGCGACAGGCAGCGTCGTGAGGATGCCGACCGGCATGCCGAGCAGCGCCAGCGCAAGATCAGCAGGACCGAGCCCCAGACGAGCCTGGATTTCGGGAATGCGCGGCAACCAGCTGCCAAATGCAATCGGTTGCAGGAAGAAGATAGCCATAACAAGTTTTTGGAAAGACATGCGGAGCCTGGCGGGATCGATGCGAATCACAACCCTTAGTTTGCGCAGTCATCAGGTCTTGCGAAAGCCCCTATCGCATCAACGTTCGACGCGATTGCGCGGGAACCGCCTGACCAGCCGGTCAGCCCTGCAAGCAGCCCATCAAGCCTTGAGACCAAAACCCTGCATCAGCCGCCTCGTCGCAAAATCGGGATTGCCTGAGGTGAAAACCGCAAAGTCGAAATTATCGGGATGCACGGCATCGGCGACATGCGGCACGAGGCTGCGGGCACGCCGGGCAATTGCCTCAGCGGGATCGAGCCAATCTACCGGCCAGGGCGCAAGTCGACGGAAGACGTTCGCCATGAAGGGATAGTGCGTGCAGGCAAGCACGACGATATCGGTCTTCGATCCGTCTTTCTCCACGAAGCATTGATCTATCTCGGAAAGAACAGCCTCATCCGACACCACATCACCGCGGATATAGGCCTCGGCCATTCGGGCCAGATTTTCGGACCCGACCAGACGCACATGGCACTGCTGCGCGAAGGACTGGATCAGGTCGCGCGTATAGGCCCGCTTGACCGTACCCGGCGTTGCCAACACGGAGACAAGCCCCGAGCGTGTCCGCTCGGCGGCCGGCTTGATCGCCGGTACCGTGCCGACGAAGGTCATCTGCGGAAACGCCGCACGCAGATCGGTGCCAACAAGCGTAAAGGCCGTGTTGCAGGCGATGATGCAGACTTCGGGATCATGCTCGTCAAGCAGCTTGGCGAAAAGACCAATGATCCGTTCCTTCAGTGCTTGCTCTTCCCAGCCGCCATAGGGAAAGCCGGCATCGTCAGCAATGTAGATGAAGCCGCGCTCCGGCATCAGCACGCGCGCTTCCCGCAATACGGTCAGCCCTCCGATACCGGAATCGAAGACCAGAACCGGTTTCAGCTCATTCAGCGCTGCTGTCATCTTCCGACTGTTCCTTGACGTCGACGGGCGGCCGCCTCCCGCGCGGATATTTCCGCGAGAAGCGGTCGAGGGAGGAGATTACGCCGCGCAACACGCTGATTTCCTGCTCCGTGAACGCGCGACGGGAAAGGACTGCCCTGAGGTTGTCTACCATTTTCGGCTTTTTCGCGGGCGGATGGAAATAATTGCGTGCATCCAGCGCTTCTTCCAACTGGTCGTAGAGACCGAACAATTGTTCCTTCGTGGATTGCGTCTGCGACATCGCCTGGAAGGGAACGGATCCGACATCCTCCATGCCCGACTTCATCCACTCGTAGGACATCAGCAATACCGCCTGGGCGATGTTGAGCGACGCAAAGGCAGGATTGACCGGGAAGGTGACGATCTCGTCGGCCAGCGCAACCTCCTCGTTCGTGAGTCCCCAGCGCTCGCGGCCGAACAGGATGCCGCTGCCCTCGCCTGCCTGGAATTTGGCGCGCAGCGTTTGCGCCGCCACGACGGGCGACCGTACGGGCTTGAAGCCATCGCGCTCACGCGCTGTCGTTGCGTAAACGAAGTTCAGGTCGGCGATAGCTTGCTCGAGTGTGTCGTAGACCTTGGTGCCCTCGATGACGTGGTCGGCCTTCGAGGCGGCGGCCTGTGCCTTCTCGTTCGGCCAACCGTCACGCGGATTGACGAGCCTCAGTACCGAGAGGCCGAAATTCGCCATGGCCCGCGCGACCATCCCAATGTTCTCCCCCATTTGGGGTTCGACGAGAATGATTACCGGACCTTCCGTGAGAAGTTGCCGCTCGCTGTTCGTGCCTGCCATGACGCTGGATCCTTTTGCTACGGGCGGAATAGCCAAGCCGGGCCGAAACGGCAAGGGTCAACCATTCGGGTAGAGGCGATCGAGCGTCGAGCCGATCATCTCGACCCCAAGGCGCGCACCCGCATGCGACAGCGGCAAATGCCGTTCCGGTGCACTGCTGGCCTTTTGGTCGACGAAGAAGCAGTCAGACTGGCGCTTTGCGAGAAGCGTCGCACGCTCACGTTCAGCATCGATCAGTTTCATGCCATCGTTGTCACACGCGCTCCTGTCGAAATCCTTCGCCAGGATTCGCGCCCAATAGGTCGCCGCAAGAAAGATCGCGAGCGTCTGCCGTATGTGTCCTGGCCTGGTGACAACCGACCAGGTCGAACCGAGTGGGCGGGCAGCTGCAGCTATGTCCCGGTAAGCCGCATCGAGCTTCTGCGAAAGAGCGATCAGCGCGTTCGTTGCTTCGCCCGCCGCTGCGGCAGAAAGCAGCTCTTCCAATGCCGAAAACCACGTCGCCAGCGCCGTATTGAGCGCGCTGCGTGTTCGCGCAGGAAAAACGACGAAGGCAATGAACGTGCCCGCCGCAGCCCCAAGCATTGTTTCTTCGACGCGCAGCAACAGCAGGTCGACTGTCAGCGATCCCGTCATGCCATAGACTAGGCAAAGCGCAATCGATACGAAGAAGGTCATTATCGCGTAGGATGTCTGAAGAAAATAGAAGGCCAGAAAGATGGCAATCGTGGTGATTACTAGGGCAACCGCCATATGCCCCGTCAGGGCTGTTGCGAGAAACAAGCCCATCGCAATCCCGAACAGCGTCCCAAGCGAGCGTTGCAGGGCCTTCATCGCCGTATCACCACGCGAATTCGTGTTGGTGAACACCAGGAAGGATGCAAGCACTGCCCAGAACCAACGTTCGCGTGACAGCATCAGCCCGAGGGTCATTGCGATTGCCGATGCCAGCGTAATCTGCAGGGCCGCGCGGATCAGGGGATTGGCCAGCGAGAAGTCGATCTTCGCGGGAGCAGCAGTCGCTTCGGTTACAGCCCAGACTTCGGCAAATCCTGTCGAATAGCCCTTCTCGATCGTTTCCGAGAGGAGCACTCGCGCCTCTCCCAGCCGGATCAAGGACCGAGCCGTCTTGGCCTGCAGATCATCCGATTTCTTCGCCTCCACCAGAACGGGATCGCCCTCGATGACGGCATGAACGAGAGCGAACGGCGGCAAGCTCTGCGAGCTCAGCACAATCGCACTCTCCGCGGCAAGGTGGACGTCGAACAGTCGGATCGCCAGGATTGCCGCAGGCTCGGTACCATCAAACACGCCGGACGGCGGCCGCGGGATGAACCCCTCGGCCATCAGAACGACTTCCTTCAGGCGGATTTCCAACTGCTCTAATTTGTGCGCATCCCTCGCCGTCATTCGCCCAACGGAGGCGAGCGTCGCGATCTTGAACAGGATCTGGTTGATGCGGCCGCGCACACTTTCGAGTGAGCGCAAGAGATCCGGGCGCCAATCATCGGGGAGGACAAGAGAGCGCACGACATGCCCGATCAATGCCGGGACGATGGGCCCCATTGCAATCAGCGGAAGCTCACCAAGCGGGGGGCGGAAATAGGCACCCATGAAATAGGAGGTGAAGGCGAACATGCCGATTGCGTGTCCGCGTGGCCCGAACACTCGCCCGGCAGCAGCAAGAAAGATGATGATGAGAAAGGCCACATCCGAAACGATGCGATTTGATTCCAGGGCCGCGGCAAGGCCGACGACACAGACACTTGCGGCACAGCCGAGCAAGCGTGTCACGAGTTGCGGTGCGCTCCCCTTGTCCTTTACCGCGACGCCACCCTCGATCGACAGGACAAGCCCCAACCCATACGCAGCGGTCGGAAGCGGAAGCAGCAGCCTGTCGATTGCCAATAGCACCCCGAACGAGAGCGCCATTGTCAGCGTCACCCGCGACGCCATTCGCAAGCGCGAGAGCGCCGGGTCGTTGGCGAGAAGCCAGTCGCGGAAATCAAAACCGGAAAGCAAGCAGCCCTGGCCTCTCATTCAGCCCCCGACAGCCAATGGCCGAGGGAATTTCTCGACACACCGAGGACGGCCCCATCACCCGAAGCGACCGCCCTTCAACAACGAAAACGTAGCACACAGGCTTCGTTGGAAAAATGCAGTCCGCGCTTCACTGACCTTTGGCGATCTGCACCATCGTATTCTTGAGCGAGTTCGCCGGTTGCCCGGGATCGCCCTCGGTGACGATGTCGTCGATAACAGGCTTGCCGGCTTCTTCAAGCATCTCGAATCGAACGGTCGTCACCGCCTCCTTGTCCGATCCGTCGTCCATGCAGGTCGCCTTCTTGAAGGTGACGACGACCTCCGTCGCGCCACCGGCGGTCGGCTTCGGCTCATAGGTCAAATCTTCGAGTGGACACGCATCCTCACCATTCACGATCACATCGTAGTCGAAGGGCGAGACACCATCTTCGTCAGCAGCCGGGTTCTGGATCGCTGCCTGGTATTTCGTCACGAAATCCTTGCTGTAAAGCCGCGATAGCTTGCCCGGATCAAAGATGTCGATCCAGTCGCTATCTGCGCCCGACCAGTTCTTGATCGTCGCATCCATGATCTCCTTCACAGGCGCGGTAACGTCGGCGGCAAGCATCGGCGAGGTCGAACCGAGCAGGATCGCGAGGACAAGGGGAATCTTCTTCATGGCGAATATCCGGGCAATGGTTTTGCGCCGGAGACTAGCCATTTTCCTCCGCTTGGCAATGGCCGCAAAAACGCCGCCGCATCCTGCTTCCGGCTTTGCACTCCCGGTCCACAATGCTATAGCGCTCGGGATTTTTATATCACCCACCTGGGACGTCGGTCCCTTCCAAGCTTAACGAGGCAGATACATGAAGAAGATCAAGGTCGCCAATCCCGTCGCCGATCTCGACGGCGATGAAATGACTCGCATCATTTGGCAGCTCATCAAGGATAAGCTGATCCATCCGTATCTCGACCTCGAGATCGATTACTTCGATCTTTCCGTTGAAAACCGCGACGCCACAAATGACCAGGTGACGATCGACGCCGCCAACGCCATCAAGAAGCACGGCGTCGGCATCAAGTGCGCGACAATCACGCCGGATGAGGCACGCGTCAAGGAATTCAACCTCAAGCAGATGTGGAAGAGCCCGAACGGCACGATCCGCAACATCCTCGGCGGCGTCATCTTCCGCGAGCCGATCATCTGCAAGAACGTTCCGCGCCTGGTTCCCGGCTGGACGCAGCCGATCGTCGTTGGCCGTCATGCCTTCGGTGACCAATACCGCGCGACCGACTTCAAATTCCCGGGCAAGGGCAAGCTGACCATCAAGTTCGTCGGAGAAGACGGGCAGGTCATCGAAAAGGAAGTCTTCGACGCCCCCGGCGCCGGCGTTGCCATGGCCATGTACAACCTCGACGAGTCGATCCGCGAATTCGCCCGCGCTTCGATGATGTACGGCCTGATGCGCAAGTGGCCGGTCTACCTGTCGACCAAGAACACCATCCTCAAGGCCTATGACGGCCGCTTCAAGGACATCTTCGAGGAAGTCTACGAGACCGAGTTCAAGGACCAGTTCAAGGAAATCGGCATCACCTACGAGCACCGCCTGATCGACGACATGGTCGCTTCGGCGCTGAAGTGGTCCGGCGGCTATGTCTGGGCATGCAAGAACTACGACGGCGACGTCCAGTCGGACACGGTTGCCCAGGGCTTCGGTTCGCTCGGCCTGATGACCTCCGTTCTGCTTACGCCGGATGGCAAGACGGTCGAAGCCGAAGCCGCACACGGCACGGTTACCCGCCACTACCGCCAGCACCAGAAGGGCCAGGAAACCTCGACGAACTCAATCGCCTCGATCTTCGCCTGGACCCGCGGCCTCGCCCATCGTGCCAAGCTCGACGACAATGCGGAACTCGCAAAGTTCGCAGCGACGCTCGAAAAGGTTTGCGTCGACACCGTCGAAGCCGGCTTCATGACCAAGGACCTGGCGCTGCTCATCGGTCCGGATCAGCCGTGGCTCTCCACGACTGCCTTCCTCGACAAGATCGATCAGAACCTGCAGAAGGCGATGGCGTAAGCCAAGACCAATATCCGAATGGACGGCGGGGATTTCCCCGCCGTTTTCGTTTCAAGGACAAGCAAAGGGAACAAGAGGATGACCATAACAATCCGTCCGCTGCAACCATCCGACCGGGCCGCCTGGGAGCCTCTGTGGGCCGGCTACCAGCGCTTCTACGAGGTTGTTGTCCCGCCCGAGACGACGAACCTGACCTGGAGCCGATTTCAGGATCCAGGCGAAGACATGCACGCGCTTGGCGCCTTCGACGACAGCGGCCGCCTTGTCGGTATCGTTCATGCGATTTTCCACCGTTCGACCTGGCTGCCGAAATGGACCTGCTATCTTCAAGACCTCTATGTCGACGACACGCAGCGCGGTCTCGGCACAGGTGCGGCTCTCATCGATGCCGTGGCGGATCTTGCCCGCGCGAATGGGGCTGGCCGGCTCTACTGGATGACGCATGAAACAAACGCCACCGCCCGAAGACTCTACGACAGGATCGCCGAACGATCCGGTTTCATCCAATATCGCAAGCCGCTGTAGATAGTTAGGGCCTTTGCGCCGGACCTCTCTGTCCTATGTCCCTGATGGCGGACTTGATACGCTGCATTCAGCAAACGAGGAGGAGTTCATGGCAGACGAACTGGTATTTTATACGAACCCCATGTCGCGCGGCCGCATCGCCCGCTGGATGCTGGAAGAGACAGGCGTACCGTACAAAACAGAGATCATGACCTTCGGCGGAACGATGAAGGCGCCTGAATATCTCGCCGTCAACCCGATGGGAAAGGTCCCGGCCATCAGGCACGGAAAAACGATCGTGACTGAGTGCGCAGCGATCTGCGCCTACCTCGCTGAGACCTTCCCCGAAGCCGGGCTCGCTCCAACATCAGATGAACGCGGCAGCTACTACCGCTGGATGTTCTTTACCGCCGGACCGCTGGAGGCAGCGGCGACCAACAAGGCATTGGGCTTCGAAACGCCACCAGACAAAGCCCGGATGGCGGGATATGGCAGTTTCGCCGACGTGATGAACGCGCTTGAAGGCGCCGTCAGTGCCACACCTTACGTTGCCGGCAATCGTTTCACGGGAGCCGATGTTTACGTCGGCTCCCATATTGGCTGGGGCATGAGCACAGGTACGCTTGAAAAGCGCCCAGCGTTCCTCAACTATCTCGGCCGCATCTCCGATCGCCCGGCCTACAAGCGTGCCACCGCGATCGATGACGAAGCCATGAAGGCTGCCCAGTAGAAACAGGTCGCTCAGGCAAGCGGCATGTAAATATCGGTCAAGAGCTCGGTCGGCGGCACCTCACGTGGGTTGTTGAGGTATTCCTCAAACATCACACTGTCGCGAAGCTGCCGACCCGAGGCGGGCAACCATTCCGCATAAAGCCACTGGTAAGCCTTGTGCATGTCTGCATAAGGCCCCTTGTGACGCAGTACGGCATACTCGCCTCCGTCGAGCATCCGCGCTTCGAACGGCGCCGTCGCGACAACCTCGCCGTCCGTAGTCACACATGCGATCGAGCGCAGCTTCTCGGACGGCACGATTCGGGATCATCCAGATAAACACCGATCATCCGCATCGTCGGCTTGGCAAGCCCGCGCGCATAGAGCGTGCCGAACAAGGTCTCGAACGCCTTGCCGATCTCCATGAACGAGCCGGTGTGCGGCACTCCGAGCAATTGAATTGGCTCAATCTTCCGTAGGGTAACGTCAACATCGCTACAGTCTTTCCGTTAGGTGAGGGTTCAAAGGCTTTATGGCTTCCCTCTTTCCTGTACTGACCTGGCGGCATGCCATAGACCGATTTGAAGATACGGTTAAAAGACTGGAGGTTGGGATAACCTGATCGCTTTGCTATCTCCCCGACAGAAAGATCCGTGCGAACCATGTCCCCGGCTGCACGATGCAGCCTTAATCGCTTGACTGTCGCCGCGAGTGTCTCGCCGAAAATCGCGCGATAGATCCGATGCCAGTGGTAGCTCGACATGCAGGCGATCCCGGCAAGTTTATCCATGTCGAGTTCTTCGTCGAGATGATCGTGGATATAGGCTGATACCCGTCTGAGACGGTTCTCGTAGAGCGCCCATGCCGTTTCGCCGTTCATTGTCAAAACCTCCTGCAAATCGATCGGCTGCAGAAAACCATAGCCCGGTTTGACAAATCCTGCGGACTTTGGCGAATCCGCAAAGAAAAAGGCGGGGACCAGCCCCGCCTCTCTAAGACCTTTACAAACTTCAATTCGCTCAGCTTGCCAGTGCGACCGCAACGGCCTCAATGGCTTCATCAGCCTTCGTCCCATCCGGACCACCGGCCTGGGCCATATCGGGACGACCGCCGCCACCTTTGCCCCCAAGAGCCGCCGACGCAACGCGCACGAGATCGACGGCGCTGAACCGGCTCGTCAGGTCCGGGGTCACGGCAACCACTGCGCTCGCCTTGCCGTCTTCGGCGACGCCGATCAACGCGACGACGCCGGAACCGAGGCTCGCCGTGCCATCATCGGCCAAGCCCTTGAGCTCCTTGGGATCGACGCCGGAAATTGCCTTGCCGAGGAACTTGACGCCGGCAACATCACGAACCGCATCGGCAGGGCCGCCCTGCCCTCCGCCCATCGCAAGCTTGCGTTTGGCATCGGCCAGCTCACGCTCGAGCTTCCGGCGTTCGTCCACCAGCGCCTCAACGCGAGCAAGAACATCCGCCGGCTGCACCTTCAGCGACGTTGCGAGCGATTTGACGCGCTCGTCCTGCTCCGCCAGGTATTCGCGCGCAGATTCGCCGGTGACCGCCTCGATACGACGCACGCCGGCGCCTACCGCGCTTTCGCCAAGAATGCGGATCAGCCCGATCTGCCCCGTCGCGCCGACATGCGTGCCGCCGCAAAGTTCGATCGAATAGGCCTTGCCGGCCTTTGCGCCACGCACGCCCTGGCCCATGGCCACAACGCGAACTTCGTCACCGTATTTCTCGCCGAACAGCGCCATTGCGCCTTCCGCGATCGCGTCATCGACGCTCATCAGGCGGGTCGTGACCGGCGAATTCTGCAACACGATCTCGTTCGCCATGTCCTCGACGACCTTCAGCTCGTCGGCCGTCATCGGCTTTGGATGAGAAACGTCGAAGCGCAGGCGCTCGGGCGCAACCAGCGAGCCCTTCTGAGCCACATGCGTGCCCAACACTTCGCGCAGCGCCTCGTGCAGCAAGTGGGTGGCGGAGTGGTTCGCGCGCAGACGCGAACGGCGCGCATGGTCGACCGTCAACGCAACCGGCTCGCCGGCCTTCACTGTGCCCTCGACAACAGTGCCGATGTGGACGAAGAGGCCCTCGCCCTTCTTCTGGGTGTCGGTGATTTCAACCTTCGCGGTATCGGAGGTGATGACACCGGTATCGCCCATCTGGCCGCCGGACTCGCCGTAGAACGGCGTTTGGTTGACGACGATCTGAACCTTGTCGCCGGCCGACGCAGCATCGACCGCGGCACCGTCCTTCACGATGGCCTGAACAACGCCTTCGGCGGTCTCAGTGTCGTAGCCGAGGAACTCGGACGCGCCGTGCTTTTCCTTGAGTTCAAACCAAATCGTCTCGGTAGCCTTGTCGCCGGAGCCGGCCCAGTGCGAGCGCGCCTCGGCCTTCTGGCGTTCCATGGCGTCCGTAAAGCCTGATATGTCGACGCCGATTTCGCGGGCGCGCAGCGCATCCTGCGTCAGATCGAGTGGGAAGCCATAGGTGTCGTAAAGCTTGAACGCGGTTTCGCCGTCGAGCATGTCGCCCTTGCCGAGCGTCGTCGTTGCATCGGAAAGCAGTGAAAG
Organism: Rhizobium sp. 42MFCr.1; assembly: GCF_000377185.1. NCBI lineage: Bacteria > Pseudomonadati > Pseudomonadota > Alphaproteobacteria > Hyphomicrobiales > Rhizobiaceae > Rhizobium > Rhizobium sp. 42MFCr.1. The sequence continues at coordinate 207,167 of NZ_KB897818.1, read as the reverse complement.
ACCACGCTCCAGCGTCTTGCGGAAGCGAGTTTCCTCCAGCTTCAGCGTCTCGGAGATCAGCGATTCCGCACGCACCAGCTCCGGATAGGCGCGACCCATCTCCTGAACGAGTGTCGGCAACAGCTTCCAGATCATCGGTTCCTTGGCACCCAGGAGCTCGGCGTGGCGCATTGCGCGGCGCATGATGCGGCGAAGCACGTAGCCGCGGCCTTCGTTGGACGGCAACACGCCATCGGCAATCAGGAACGCAGAGGAGCGCAGGTGGTCGGCGATGACACGGTGGCTCGCACGGCGCTCGCCCTCGGCCCTTACACCCGTGACCTCCTCGGAAGCCTCGATCAGGGCACGGAACAGGTCAATGTCGTAGTTATCGTGCTTGCCCTGCAGAACTGCCGCGACGCGCTCCAGTCCCATACCGGTATCGATCGACGGACGCGGAAGGTCGATGCGCTCTTCCTTCGTGACCTGCTCGTACTGCATGAAGACGAGGTTCCAGATCTCGATGAAGCGGTCACCATCTTCCTCCGGCGAACCGGGAGGGCCGCCCCAGATATGAGCGCCGTGGTCGTAGAAGATTTCCGAGCATGGGCCGCACGGGCCGGTATCACCCATCGCCCAGAAATTGTCGCTGGTGGGAATACGGATGATCTTCTCGTCCGGCAGGCCTGCGATCTTCTTCCAGAGGTTAAAGGCCTCATCATCCGTGTGATAGACGGTGACCAGCAGCCGCTTGGCGTCGAGCGCAAATTCCTTGGTGATCAGGTTCCAGGCAAGTTCGATCGCCCGCTCCTTGAAGTAATCGCCGAATGAGAAGTTGCCGAGCATCTCGAAGAAGGTGTGGTGGCGTGCGGTGTAGCCAACGTTATCAAGGTCGTTATGCTTGCCGCCGGCGCGGACGCACTTCTGCGCGGTCGAGGCCGTCTTGTATGGACGCTGCTCCAGACCGGTGAAAACGTTCTTGAACTGCACCATGCCGGCATTGGTGAACATCAGCGTCGGATCGTTGCGCGGAACCAACGGGCTCGACGGAACGATTTCGTGGCCGTTCTTCTTGAAGTAGTCGAGGAAGGTCGACCGGATATCATTCACACCGCTCATGCTATGCCCTTCAATGCTGCCGGAAGGCAGGTCAAAACTTAAATCCAGTGGCTTTTATCGCTCGCCTTAACCACTGTCCAGCAGACAAACAAAACCGGCCGCAATCTCATTAGGAATGCGACCGGTTTGAACTCTGGGAAACCGTCAGGCAAATCAGCCGTCTGCAGCCTCGTCGCCGTCATTTGCATCAGGGCCGCCATTCTGCAGGAAGCGGTCCGCAATCAGGCCAGCATTCTGACGAAGCGCCGTCTCGATCTCGCGCAGGAGATCCGGATTGTCACGCAGGAACAGCTTCGCATTTTCGCGGCCCTGGCCAAGACGCTGGCTATTATAGGAGAACCAGGCCCCTGATTTCTCGACGATACCCGCCTTGACGCCAAGGTCGACCAGTTCGCCGGTCTTCGAAACGCCTTCACCATACATGATGTCGAATTCGACCTGCTTGAAGGGAGGCGCCATCTTGTTCTTGACGACCTTGACGCGCGTCTGGTTGCCGATGACCTCTTCCCGCTCCTTGACTGCACCGATACGACGGATGTCGAGGCGAACGGACGCATAGAATTTCAGCGCGTTGCCGCCGGTCGTCGTTTCCGGCGAACCGAACATGACACCAATCTTCATGCGGATCTGGTTGATGAAGATGACCATGGTGTTGGACTTCGAAATCGAAGCCGTCAGCTTGCGCAGCGCCTGGCTCATCAGGCGCGCCTGAAGGCCCGGCAGATTGTCGCCCATTTCGCCTTCGATTTCGGCACGCGGCGTCAGCGCAGCAACCGAGTCGACGACAAGAACGTCGACAGCGCCGGAACGCACCAGCGTATCGGTGATCTCGAGCGCCTGCTCGCCAGTATCCGGCTGCGAGATCAGGAGGTTCTGCAGATCGACACCGAGCTTGCGGGCGTAAACCGGGTCAAGCGCGTGTTCCGCATCGACGAAGGCACAGATGCCACCCTTCTTCTGCGATTCAGCTATCGTCTGCAGCGCCAGCGTCGTCTTACCCGAGCTTTCTGGTCCGTAAATCTCAATGATACGGCCCTTTGGAAGGCCGCCGATGCCGAGCGCGATATCCAACCCGAGAGAACCTGTCGAAACCGTTTCGATCTCGACGACGTTCTCGTTCGAGCCGAGCTTCATGATTGAGCCCTTGCCGAACGACCGCTCGATCTGTGAGAGTGCCGCTTCAAGTGCCTTGCTTTTGTCCACCGATTTGTCCTCTACAAGCCGCAATGTATTCTGTGACATTCGATCCACCTTTAGGTTATTGAAGCCGCTCAAGCAATGTCGCCAGCGATGGCGATTTTGTACCGCATTTGTTCTCATTGCGCAAGTTGCGCGCAAATAATTGAAACAAAAAGGTAAATTTGCCAGTGTTCTACATTTGTTTTCGTGATGGAAAGCAACGGCTTAGATATAGCGCTCTGGTCGCCAGCCGACCAGCGGCGGCAGGACGATTCGTATCTTTCGACCGTGCGGGACGATGAAATGAAGCGGAAGATTCTTGTCCTCGGCGGAGCCCACATCGACAGGCGCGGACGCATCTCAGGCGACACCGTGCCAGGCGCCAGCAATCCAGGCTCATGGTTTGAGGAGCCGGGCGGCGGCGGCTTCAATGCGGCGCGCAACCTTGCCAGGTTGGGCTTCGATGTGACGATGATTTCACCGCGTGGCGGCGATCCGATCGGCGAGATGGTCGGCGAGGCGGCCGACTTCGCTGGGGTTCATGATCGCCCCTTCATTTTCCTGGATCGGAAGACGCCGAGTTACACCGCAATCATCGAGAACGACGGAAACCTCGTGATTGCGCTTGCCGACATGGATCTCTATCGGATGTTCGTGCCGCGGCGCCTTTCGATCCGTGCCGTACGTGACGCCTTTGCCGCCACCGATTTCATTCTCATTGATGCCAACCTGCCGGCAGAGACGCTGGCATCGATCGTCGAGCGCGCAAAAGCTCTCGGCAAGCCGGTGGGCGCGATCGCCATCTCGCCCGCGAAGGCCCTCAAGCTCAAACCATGCATCGAAGGGATCGACTATCTTTTCCTCAACGAGGCCGAGGCTGCCGCATTGACCGGCGAGCGCCCAAACGATCCCGCGCACTGGCCGTCACTGCTGGGTGACATCGGTTTACGCGGTGGCGTCGTCACCCGCGGCCAACGCGAGCTGATCGCCTTCGCGGATCGCCATGTTGTTGCCCAGCAGCCGGCAAACCTCGAAGATGTCGCGGATGTCACCGGTGCGGGTGACTCGCTTGCAGCCGGCGTTATCTCCGGATTGATGCGTGGAATTTCCTTAGCCGATGCCATCAGGGAGGGCGCCGCGGCCGCGGCACTTACCGTACAATCGCCGCATGCCGTCAATGAAAACCTCTCCCCAGATCTCGTGAGGGAGACACTTTCCCTTGTTCCGCCGGCGAGAATTCTGCATTGAAGGCAATACCGATGAAATGGAAGCGACAATGACGAAACCGATCTCCCCCCTCCTGCCGATCGCCTACTCCAAGGAAGTCGCAAGCGCCAAGCAGCGCGGCGCGCCGATCGTGGCGCTTGAATCGACCATCATCACCCATGGCATGCCCTACCCTGGCAACATCGAGATGGCCCGCAGCGTCGAGGCGCTCATTCGTGAGCAGGGCGCGGTCCCAGCCACCATCGCGGTCATTCACGGTACGCTGCATATCGGCCTCGAATCCGACCAGTTGGAGCAACTGGCGCAGGCCAAGGACGTCCTCAAGGTTTCGCGCGCCGATCTCGCCTTTGCGATCGCCGAGCGCCGTCACGGCGCAACGACCGTCGCAGCAACGATGATCGCCGCCGAGTGTGCCGGCATCAAGGTCTTTGCAACGGGTGGCATCGGTGGCGTCCACCGCGGCGCGGAAGAAAGCTTCGATATCTCCGCTGACCTCGAGGAACTCGGCCGCACCAGCGTCATCGTCGTTTGCGCCGGCGCCAAGGCGATCCTCGATATACCGAAGACCCTTGAAGTCCTGGAGACCGCGGGCGTGCCTGTCGTCACCTACGAGAGCGAGGAATTCCCGGCCTTCTGGTCACGCTCGTCCGGATTGCGCAGTCCGCTGACGCTGAACAGCCCGGCTGCCATCGCCAACTTCCAGACTGTACGCGAGCAGCTCGGCATTGACGGCGGCATGCTCATTGCCAATCCGGTGCCGGAGGCAGACGAGATCCCCCGCGAGGAAATGGAAATCTATATCGAGCGCGCCCTCGACAGCGCCGAGCGCGACGAAATCAGCGGCAAGGAAGTAACCCCTTACCTGCTCAGCACGATCTTCGACCTGACCGACGGCCAGAGCCTAAAGACCAACATTGCGTTGGTGGAAAACAATGCTCGACTCGCGGCAGAAATTGCCGTCGCGCTGGCTGGCTGAGTTTGAAAAAGGGGCGCTGCGGCACGCTGCGGCGCCCCTTAACTGTCCAGCGTCTCCTTGACGACGACGGCAAGCTGCTTGAGGGAGAACGGCTTCGGCAGGAAGCCGAACTTGGAATCCGGCGGCAGGTTGCGGGCAAACGCGTCTTCGGCATAGCCTGAAACGAAGATGAATTTCAGGTTCGGATAGTTCTTTCGCAGTTCGCGCAGCAGCGATGGACCATCCATCTCCGGCATCACGACATCCGAAACGACGATGTCGACCTTACCCTCGAGCTCGTCCATGATATCGAGCGCCTCGATGCCGGACCCGGCCTCGTAAACCGTATAGCCGCGCGTCTCAAGCATGCGCTTGCCGCCGCGACGCACCGCTTCCTCATCCTCGACCAGCAGGATCACAGCCGAGCCTGTCAGATCCTCGGGCTGCTCCACCGCGGCGGGCGCCTGTTCCGCAGGTGTGCCGATAGTAGGCGTGACGGCATCGCCTTCCGCGGCAACCGCTGGCTCGACAATGTGGCGCGGCAGGAAGACGCGGAACGTCGTGCCTTTGCCAACTTCCGACTCCGGCTGAATGTAGCCGCCCGATTGCTTGACGATGCCGTAAACCATCGCGAGGCCAAGGCCCGTTCCCTTGCCCACTTCCTTCGTCGTGAAGAAGGGTTCGAAAATCTTGTCCATGATCTCAGGCGCAATGCCGGTCCCGTTGTCCGAGACCTCGATGAGGACCATGTCCTCATGCGGCATGTAGGAATAGTTGAAAGCCGCCACCTCTGCCGCCGTCACGTTCTTCGTGCGAAGCGTCAGCTTCCCGCCCTGCGGCATCGCATCTCGCGCGTTGACGCAGAGGTTTATCAGCACCTGCTCGAACTGCGACAGGTCGGTCTTCACAGGCCAGAGATCACGGCCATACTCGACGTCGAGCTTTACGTTGGTACCGGACAGCAGGCGATCGACCAGCATCCTGAGGTCGCCAACCACATCGGTGAGATTGAGCACCGTCGGCCGCATCGTCTGCTTGCGCGAGAACGCCAGCAGCTGCCGCACGAGCACGGCCGCGCGATTGGCGTTGCGCTTGATTTCCATCAGATCCGCAAAGCCAGGGTCCGCCGGCCGGGCCTGCAGCAGCAGATGATCGGAGGACAGCAGGATCGCGGTCAGGACATTGTTGAAGTCGTGCGCGATCCCGCCCGCGAGTGTGCCGACCGCATTCATCTTCTGCGTCTGCGCCATCTGCGCTTCGAGCGCCTTCTGCTCAGTCACCTCGACGGCATAGACGATCGCCGCCTCTTCCGGCGTCTCGTCGCTCTGGTCGATCACCGCGTTGACGTAGAAGCGGAAATGGCGTGCTTCATCGGTTGGCGTGCGCGAGTCGATCGGCGGGATATCGCCCTGGCGGTCCTTCGCCGCCGCGAGCGCCTGCTGCAGTTTGGATTTGTCGCTGTCCTGCACAATGACTTCGAGCAGCGCGCCGTTCTCGACATCATCTCGGGAAACGATACCCGAAAACAGCTTCAGGAATGGGGCATTGGTTCGCAGGATCCTGCCTGCCCCATCCACCGAGGCAATCGCCATCGGCGTGTTGTTGAAAAAGCGGGTGAATCGCATCGCGGCGGCCGAGGCGGACTGATCGTTCTCGCCGCTCTTCTGCCGCGTCAGTACGATCGACCGGCTCTCTCCAGGAGCGCCATCGCGCATCGACGTCACGCTGTGGACGATCTGCGCCGGCAGGCTCTGGCCGTTCATCTTCTTCAAGTCGAGATCGAGCGTCACCGTCTTTTTCAGGCCCGGATCGGCCTGCACCGACTGAATAAGCGCAAGCCCCTCGCCCGCGACAAAATCGCCGATCGTGACCGAACCCGGAACGAACTTGGTAAGATCGATGCCAAGCCATTCCGCCAGCGTTGCGTTGAGGTAGAAGATCTCTCCCTTGCGGCCGGCCGAAAAGAACCCGGCTGGTGCGTGGTCGAGATAGTCGATCGCATTCTGCAGTTCCTTGAAGAACCGCTCCTGATCGTCGCGCTCGGAGGTAATGTCGCTGATCTGCCAAATGTGGAGCGGCTTGCGTCCGATCTCCTCGCTCTGCAGGGTCCGTGCTTTCAGGCGGTACCAATGCGCTCCGGAACCGTTTGTGGAGGGGCCCAGGGACCGCAGCAGGCGGAATTCTTCGCTCCCCTCCCGGCCTTCGCGAAGCCCGTTGGAAAGGCGATAGAGCGCCTCGTTCGATTCCCGATGACGCGACAGCAGCGCTTCGAGCGTCTGAACTTCCGTCGACTTGCGAGCGCCCGTCAACTCGCCATAGGCCGCGTTCGCATAAACGATACGGCCTTTGTCGTCGGTGATGAGAGAGCCGTCGGGGTGACTGTTCAAAAATGCCCGCGCCAGGCTGTCGGACTGCCGCTGCGGCATGACTTCGATAAAGCCGATCACCGACGACACGAGGAAGAAGATCCCGACCATGGCAAGCACGCCGAGAACGCCGAGCACCATTTCGTTGTCGAGAGAACTCTTGAAAACGACGAACGCCGCGGCTGCGCCGATGAGCACAAGGGCGAGCAGGATGATCCGCAAAGCCGTTCCCGTGCGGCCCCCGCGGTCCAAGAGCGGTTCGCTATAATCGTCGGCCTGACGCGGTCTCGTCATCTATTCCCTCGCATGGCCTGCCGGGCTTCACTCGTAACAAGGAGACAAAGCAGGAATCAGGCGCCTTTTCCTTCTTACCAATTTGCGGTCTCCGCAAAAACACTGCTCTCTGTGAAGACTGATTGAATTCACAACGAAGAGCGCCAATTTCGCCATTAAAATGCGTTGTTAAGAAAGCATGTTCGAATTCCACTTCGGGTTGGCATGACTGGACAAGGCCATCACGACTTGTCTACGAAGTGGTAAAAGTCGCCATGTGGTTCAAAACCGCGAAGGGAGTAAGCCAAGATGTTCGATGATCTCATGGGAGCCTATGGGAGCCGCTTCCTTCTCGCCGCCGGCGGCGTTGGCATAGCTCTATTACTGCTGATCGTCGTGCTCTGGTTCATGCGTAACCGCGCACCTTCGCCCTTCCTTCGGGGGGGCCGCAACCGCCAACCACGGCTGCAGGTCCTCGATGCAGCCGCCGTCGATGCGCGCCGCCGCCTCGTCCTCGTCCGTCGGGATGACGTCGAGCATCTGATCATGATCGGCGGGCCGACCGATATCGTCATCGAGAGCAGGATTGGTGAGGCCACCGACAAGTCCGCACCGGTCGAGGCAACTGCTCAACCAGCCCCAGCCCTGGTGGCGCCGGCTCCCGCCCCTATCGCGCCACCACAGCTCGAGGCAGCGCCAGAGCCGCCGGCGCCCGTTCACATCGTACCGACCGAATCCCAGTATGTGCCCCCGGTCCGCGGTCATACGCCATCCGAACCCTACGTGCCCGAACGTGCGCCGATCGAAGCCAGGCCAGAACCGGTCATGGTTGCGACTCCCGCCTCGCCTGCGCCCGTCATCGCCGAACGTGAGCGTGCCCCACGCCCAGCGCCGTCTTTCGACCCGCGTCCTGAACCGCGACCGGCACCAGCCCCGATCGAAGCCTCGGCCGCGGCAGACATCCTCGATTCCGCCCGTCAACGCGTGTTGCCGCAGCAGCGTATCGAGCCGCAGGTGACGCAGCCTTCCGTCCGGAGCACTCCCGCGCCCGCACAGCCGTCATCGGCGTTCGTCGAGGTCGGCACGCTGGCGCCTGCCGCGCAGCCGAGCGACTTCCAGCGCATTCTCGAAGAGGAAATGACGAGCACGCTTGCCGCCGAGCGTATTGTGCCGACGCCACAGGCGCCCGCCGCAAAACCCGGTCCGGCGTCAGGCAACCAGCCTCGCCGCGATCCTGAAATGGCGCCGCTCACCGGCGCGGATGCCGCTCTTCAAAACGAAGTCGCACGCATTTTCGGCGAGATGAGCGTTAACCGCGACAAGTAGCGGATCAACCGAACAAAACAAAAAGGGCACCACGGTTTGCGTCGCGGTGCCCTTTTTGTTGTCGGTATGTAGGGACTTATTCGTCCCGGTAGACTTTTTCCCGCCGCTCGTGCCGCTCTTGAGCCTCGATAGACAGCGTCGCAATCGGTCGAGCATCAAGCCGCTTGAGCCCGATCGGCTCTCCGGTCTCCTCGCAATAGCCGTAGGTGCCGTCTTCGATACGTTGCAGTGCTGCGTCGATCTTGGAAATCAGCTTTCTCTGGCGATCGCGGGCGCGCAGTTCGATGGCCCGGTCGGTTTCGGACGATGCCCTGTCAGCAAGATCCGGGTGGTTTGCGCTTTCCTCGGCCAAGTGGTCGAGGGTTTCGCGCGCCTCTCTGAGGATGTCATTCTTCCAGGCGACCAGCTTGGCTCTGAAGTAAGCCCGCTGATTGCCGTTCATGAACTCTTCCTCTTCCGAGGGTACGTAGTTGCTAAGATCGATCTTCTCACTCAACGCGATTCTCCTGAAGCAGATCTCATGTGGCGGGTGTATATCGCGAGCACTACTGGTGATTCAAGCCAAATACGCTAGGTAAACAGTTTTTTAAATCTGTCATATTTTTGAGCTAACAGACTATTTTCTCATCACTATTCCCCCGAACGCCTATTCGCCTCCCGGTAACTCCGCACTTTCCTACCCGGATTTGGCCGCAACACCTGGCGCTGCGGTTGACGTGCGTGCCGCCGACCCGCTACTGAAAAAGTCCCTTCGACGTGGATTTTCCTATGGCTGCAATCACGCCTCCACCCTCCCGGATCTATCTGCTGCGGCATGCCGAAGCCGCTTGGGCAACACCCGGGCAGCGTGATTTCGACCGTCCCCTGAACGCGAAAGGCTATGCAGACGCCGAGCTCATCGCCGACAAAGCGGCGGACAAGGGGTACCGGCCGGATCTGCTTCTGAGCTCGACGGCAGCGCGTTGCCGCGATACTGCCGACGCGGTGCATCGGGCCATGGGCTCCACGCTCGAGCTTCGATTCGTCGATGAACTCTACAATGCATCGCCTGATATCTACCTCGAGATCATCGACGCCCAGGAGGCGCTCGGCTCTGTCATGCTTGTCGGCCACAATCCGACCATGGAGCAGACGCTTGAAGCGCTGATCGGTCACGAGGCGCTCCATCAGGCACTGCCGACAGGCTTTCCGACTGCCGGACTTGCGGTTTTGGACTATGACAGCGAGTTGACAGGCTGGCAGCTCGTTGATTTCGTGATCGACTAAGGTCTTTTCGCGGAACGTCTTTTCGCGTCGATCTGCCCTTCCTATATGGCTTGTCACGATTAGAAACCGGAACTCCGCCTTGCCGCCCAGCCTGACCTCCCTCTCCGATGACGCGCGCATCGCCCTGGACAATTTCGCGGACCGGGCATCGGGCCTCATCAATCCCACGGTGCGCCTTGGCGTCACTGGCTTGTCGCGTTCCGGCAAGACGGTCTTCATTTCCTCGCTGCTTCACAATCTGCTGCACGGCGGGCGGCTGCCTCTCTTCGAGCCAGTGCAGTCAGGTCGTGTCTCGGCGGTGCGTCTTGAGCAGCAGCCGGATGATGCCGTGCCGCGCTTCCAGTACGAAGATCACATCCGCTCACTCGTGAAGGACCGCGTTTGGCCCGATTCGACGCGAGCAATCTCTGAACTGCGCATTACGCTCGAATACCAGAGCGCCAGCGGCTGGAACCGGCTCTTCTCGCCCGGCCGCCTGTCGATCGACATTGTCGATTATCCAGGCGAGTGGCTTCTTGACCTTCCGTTGCTTGGAAAGGACTATCGGACGTTTTGCGAAGAGACGATCGCCTTGGCCGGAACGGGCATTCGTGCGGAACTCTCACGCGCCTGGCTTGCCCTTACACGCGCCACAGATAGCAACGCCCCGGCAGACGAAATGCGGGCTCGCGACCTCGCCACCGCTTTTGCCGATTATCTGAAAGCCTGCAAAGCCGATGAACGCTCGCTTTCCACGCTGCCGCCTGGCCGCTTCCTGCTACCCGGCGATCTCGACGGCTCTCCTGCCCTGACCTTCGCGCCGCTTGCACTCACGCCGGAAGCCAAGCCGCAAAAGGGATCGCTTTGGGCGATGATGGAACGACGCTATGAGGCCTACAAATCCGTCGTCGTGAAGCCCTTCTTTCGCGAACACTTCGCCCGTCTCGACAGGCAGATTGTCCTCGTCGATGCGCTGCAAGCCATCAACCGTGGTCCGGAGGCCGTGCAGGACCTCGAACGCGCCCTGACGGACGTTCTGGCCTGCTTCCGCTCGGGCACGAACTCATGGCTGACGTCGCTGCTTGGCCGCCGTATCGATCGCGTCCTTGTCGCCGCAACCAAAGCTGACCACCTGCACCATGAAAGCCATGACCGGCTCGACGCCCTCACCCGCCGCCTGGTCGACCGTGCCGTCCAACGCATTGGTGTCACAGGCGCGGGAATCGACGTCATGGCACTGGCTTCGGTCCGCGCCACGCGCGAAGCGACGGTGAAACGCGACGGCCATGACCTCCCGGTCATCGTCGGAACACCGATGGCAGGCGAGACTATCGGTGGAGAGAGCTTTGACGGCCACAAGAAGACGGCAATCTTTCCGGGCGACCTGCCGGCAGACCCGGAGAACCTGTTCGAGCGTATCGAATCCGGAGAAAATATCGTGCTGCCCGATGTCAGCGTTGTGCGTTTTCGGCCGCCGCACCTCGAAGAGACCGGTGGCGGCATAAAGCTTTCGGTCCCGCATATTCGCCTCGACCGTGCCATGCAGTTTCTGTTCGGAGATCGCCTCGCATGATCAAGCCGCCCTCCGAACACCCCGCACAGCGCGCGCCGGCCGCCTTCTCCTACGAGGAGGACACGCCCTCCACGCCTGTCACGACCAAACACAGCCCGCGAAAGCCCGGTAGCTTCACGGACGATGTCGTGCTGACCGCCGACGAGGACGATCCATTCCTCAACCCCGAAAAGGATGTCCCTCCAATTGCTGTCGCGCTGCCGCGCAAGCGTGGCACCTCATTCGCGAAAATCGCTGCCGCCGCTTTCGGCGTTCTCTTCTCCCTCGCCTTCGGGCTTTGGACCGACAGCCTCATCCGCAATCTTTTCAGCCGCGCGGATTGGCTCGGCTATGCGGCCCTTGGAGCGCTCGCAATCGGCATTCTGGCGGTGATTGCCATCGTCGTTCGTGAAACGGCGGGCATGATGCGGTTGGCGGCCGTGCAGGAAATCAAGGCGGAAGCTGAGGCCGCCATGGTGGAGACGAAGCCGGCGAAGGCACGTGCGCTGGTCAAGCGGCTGGAATCGTTGCTCTCCGGAAAGCCGGAGACGGCGAAGGGCCGGGCCACGTTGAAGGCGGCCGAAGGCGACATCATCGACGCACCGCATCTCATCGCCCTCGCGGAACGCGAGCTTCTGATACCGCTCGACCGGCAGGCGCGGGCCCTGATCGTCAACGCTTCGAAACGCGTCTCCATCGTCACCGCCGTCAGCCCGCGCGCGATCGTCGATCTCCTGTACGTGCTCTACGAGGCGGCCCGGCTTGTCCGAGCCATGGCGGATCTTTATGGCGGCCGGCCGGGAACGCTGGGCATGATCCGGCTGATGCGTGATGTTCTAGCGCACCTCGCCGTGACCGGCTCGATCGCGGTCGGCGATAGCCTCGTGCAGCAGGTACTTGGCCATGGATTGGCGTCGAAGCTGTCGGCGCGCCTCGGCGAAGGCGTCATCAACGGCCTGATGACGGCCCGCATCGGGATCGCGGCGATGGATCTTTGCCGTCCCCTTTCTTTTCACGCGCTGAAACGTCCGGGAATCGGCGATTTCATCGGGGACCTGACACCGTCCATGACAGCGCGCGACAAGAATTCCTGAGAATTGAAACTTTCGTCGCGCCTGCCGTGGCAGAAGCGCTGCACCAAAATACTCGTCAAGAATTCAACGCACTAACATTCCGCGCCGTCCTCTGCGAGCCGCGGAATTACTTGCTGCTCATTGCTTTTCGGCCTAAAAGAAACCAAGCATTAACCATTCTTCGGCAAAACTTGAACCTAGTTAAGCGATGGTGTCGCTAGGGAAAATCCATGTATTCGCGCAAGTTTCTTCTTCTTTTCGGCTTGGCTGCGGTGGCGTTGTCACCGGCCGCCGACATGGCTTCGTCGGCGACTGCGGCGACACGTGACAAAGCCTTTTTCGAGTCTGTCGCCGGCACTTGGCGCGGTCCCGGCGAGATCGTTGCCGGAAAGTACAAAGGCACGAAATTCACCTGCAATCTGGTGGGCGAACCAGTGAGCGCCGGAGGTGCTGGCATCAAGCTCGACGGAAGCTGCAGGGTCGGCGTCTTCAAGCAGCCGATGACCGCGCTCATCACCCAGTCGGGGAGTTCCTACAAAGGGAAGTTTCTTGACGGCGCCGAAGGCAAGGGGCTCGACGTCGTGTCAGGTGCTGTCACACAGGATACCGTCGTCGTCGGCCTCAATCGTTCCAAGCTCAACGGCGCCATGATCGCCCGTGTCCGTGACGACAAGACCATGAACGTCACCGTTTCGGTCAAGGTCGAAAGCCAGATGATCCCCGTCATCGGCCTGACGCTGACGCGCCAGGTCGACGAAATCACGGTCGGCTCTGTCGAATAGCGTTCCAACCCCAGACATTCCAAAAGCGGCGGATTTTCCTGCGGATTTTCCGCCGCTTTTGCATTTCAGGCGATATGCCACCAAGCGCTGCTTTGATCGGCCACTTCGATCCCCTGCACATCGGCCTTCGCCAGCCACTCGAGAACGGTTGTTCCTTCGACAAGCATGTCAGGCGCAAAATCGGCAAGCGGCATCAGCACGAAGCCACGGTCCTTCATGCGCGGGTGCGGTAGCTCAAGTCGCGGTGCCGATTGCACCACATCAGCGTAGGTCAGGACATCAATATCGAGCGTTCGCGGCCCCCACCGCTCGATACGCTCGCGCTTCATCGCCCGTTCGATATCGAGGCAGACGTCGAGAAGCGCCTCGGGGCCAAGCGTTGTCTGGATTTCAGCACAAGCGTTGAAGAAATAGGACTGGTCGGTCTTTCCCCATGGCGGCGTCCGATAGAGCCGCGACACGGCTACCACACGACAATCGGAGCGCTGGTCAAGCGCCCTCAATGCCACGGCCATCGCGTGCACAGGCTCGCCGAGATTGCCGCCAAGGCCGAGTGTTGCCGTCTTGAAAATGGACTCAGGCAAAGTGTTCGACGCTCACCTGAACGAAATCCAGAACGCCCGGCACCGGCGCGTTCGGCTTGCGCACCGTAATCTTTGCACGCTTGATTTGCGGAAACTTCGAACACAGCCCTTTGGCGATATCAAGCGCAAGCGCCTCGATCAGATAGCGACGCTTGCCCGTCACGATCTCCTCGATCACGGTGAAGGCAATGCCATAATTGACCGTGTCATTGATGGAATCGCTCTCCAGGGCGTCGCCGGCGACGACGTCGAGCTCGGCATCCACAAAGAAGCGCTGGCCGAGGAACTCCTCTTCGTCGTGAACGCCATGGCGGGCAAAGAAGGCACAGTTCTGAAGCGTGATGGTGTAGGTGGTGCTCATGCCAATTGTCCCTGCTCAAAGCTATAGCGCGCCGCGAGCATAGCATCGGCGATGGCCAAAGCGTCCTTGTTGATTGCGACATCGTGTACACGAAAAATGCTAGCCCCCGCCAAACGCAACAATACGCTTGTCGCAGCCGTTCCCACATCCCGATCGGCGGCTTCCCGACCTGTGATCGCGCCGACGAAACGCTTGCGCGACGTGCCGGCAAGCAGCGGCAACCCCAAGCGGCGCAGTTCTCCGAAACGCGCCATCAGTTCCACATTCTCCTGTATATCCTTGGCAAAGCCGAAGCCCGGATCCAGTACGATGCGATCCTTGGGCACGCCGGCCGCCGAAGCGAGCGCGAGCGAGCGCTCCAGGAAGTAGAACTGGTCTCCGATCACATCCGGAAGCTTCTCCCGATCGCGGCCGGTATGCATCAGGCACAGTCCCGCACTGGTATCGGCTGCGATCCTTCCCACCTCCGGCTCCTTCTGCAACCCGAATACGTCGTTGATTACATGCGCGCCTGCAGCGACGGCAAGCCGGGCGGTCTCAGCGCGATAGGTGTCGATCGAGATCAAGGCATCGGTCTTGCCGCGCAACGCCTCGATCACCGGCAGCACCCGGGCCTGCTCTTCCAGCGGAGTGACGACGTCTGCGCCGGGGCGCGTCGATTCACCGCCAATGTCGATGATCTCAGCGCCATCGCTTACCGCCTGGAGCGCATACGTCACGGCCGCATCGACCGTCTCGTATCGCCCGCCGTCCGAGAAAGAATCCGGTGTCACGTTGACGATCGCCATAAGGACGGCGCGCGCGCCCAGTTCGATCTCGCGGCCATGCCCGACGCGCCAGAAACTGCTCTCAAGCTGTGCCAACGGCATTCATCCTATCGATCGAAAAAGGCGCCCATGATCTTGCACTGGCCGTGGCTATGCCCCAAGCTCCGGCAAACTTCAACATGAGTATCTGCAGAATGCATTCCGTACCGCGTTATATGCCCCTCCTCCTCGGCTTTTCCATGGCCGTAGCGGCGTGCAGCCCAGCTGCCGCCACCGTAATCGCGACGCGAAGCTATTCCTATTTTCCCATCAAGGGCAAAACCGCGGACCAACTCGACCAGCAACTGAGCATCAACGGGCCGACGGCCAGTGGCTCGTCCGCCCGCCACCCGGGTGCGACCAAGATCCGCTTCGGCGGCGATGCGACCTATGTTCAGGCCGGAGGGCGCTGCCGCGTCTCCAGCGCCAAGGTCACCGTCCATACGCAGATAATCCTGCCCCGCTGGACCGACCGCAAGGGTGCCAGCAAGCAGTTGTCGATCATCTGGGATGCACTTGCGAGCGACATCAAGCGGCACGAGGAGCGCCATGCAGAGATCGCGCGAAACCAGGCGCGTGTCATGGAAAAGCAGATCCTCGCGCTTCCACCGCAGCGCAGCTGCGAGCGTATGCAGGAGCTCGTCACCGACGTATCGACCCGCGGCATCGATGAGCACGACAGGTTGCAGGCCCGATTCGACCGAATCGAAGCCGTCAATTTTCAAAGTCGAATGATGAGACTTCTGAACGATCGGATTAAAATATCCGGCGGCGCAAGGTAGCTGATTCTCAAGCTTAACGCGATCACAAAAGGTTAGCCGCGTAACAAAACTTGTGCGAAACCGCAATCGCCCCAGTGATTTAGTGGTTATTTCTCGGTCTAGCTAAATCAACCATAACGCGGTAATATTCAAACATTCGAAAGTTCAGGTCCGTAAGCCCGAACTTTCGCTCCTGGGTTCTCCTGGCGCGTTGCGAAGCCGCGGATGATCCTCCCTCGTCCGCAGGTAATGCGCCTACCTCGCCTCGCTCGTCTAACGGCAAGCGAGGCTTTTTTTGGACTGTGGTGGAATCAGGCCTGCCGCTCGGGCACGTGAACGACGAGCCCGTCCAGAGCCGCCTTCATTCTGATCTGACAGGAGAGGCGCGACGTCGGACGCACGTCAAAGGCGAAATCGAGCATGTCCTCTTCCATCGCCTCAGGCGAACCGACGCGTTCCGTCCATTCGTCGTCGACGTAGACGTGACAGGTCGCGCAGGCACATGCGCCGCCGCATTCGGCCTCGATACCTGGTACCGAATTGCGCACGGCATTTTCCATAACGGTCGATCCCTGATCGACATCAAGATCGAAGCGCGTGCCGTCGAAGGCGACAATGGTCAGTTTGGGCATGATGATTTCCGGTGGTCGTCAATGGGAGGGTTTGGATTTTTTCTTCCAACAAATCGCCGAGGCAGTCAACATCGACCGCTCGGTGTCCTTCATCACAGATTGAGAAGCGACGCGCTTGTCAAAATGCGCCATGCCGGCGGTCACAAAAAGACCCGCTGCTCCGAAATGGATCAGCGGGCCTCTATTCCGTCAGATTTATAGAACTCAGCGGCAAAGCTTGAGGATAAAATTCTCCGCTTCGATCACGGCAATACCGACCGCCGCCATGCTGGCCGCGTCGCCGCAATTGCCCTCAAGCGCCTCGGCAGCCGCATGGACGCGAAACGCCCCGACAGCTCCGGCCGCGCCCTTGAGGCGATGGGCCGCGGTTTCAACGATCTTGGCGTCACCGGACGATATTTCCTGCAGGCAGGCCCGCGCCTGACGCGCAAACATTTGCAGAACTTCGATTTCCAGGCTCTTGTCGCCCATTGTCTGGTTTGCCAGATGCACCAGATCTACCGGACGCTCCTGCGAAGGCCGAGGTCCCTTGCAAATGTCGGGCGCCGCAAACGCAATACTGACTGCTGCCATGTGCCAATCCTCCGTCGTCCATGCCGACTTTCCACAAAAGTGCGGGCACCGAGTGGCCATCGCGTTAAATTCCGGCACATTCAGGGCGGATTTCTTGAGGTATGGTTAACGCCAGCTAAACGTCTCTAACGCCTTGGTTTCAAGGGCCCGCTTTTATTAAATGATGTTAACAAGACCTTATTATCCGGGAATTTGAGCGGTTGCGTTAATTGTCTAGCAGTCCCGGATGTGTCACTACGATACTACTGGGCGAGCTTTCCGGTACCTGCCTTTGCTCGCCAAGTGGATAATGGTAATGTTTTGATACCGTCTGTATGAAAAAGCAGCTATCCACTCTGAAATGATATGCTTATCCGTCCTCGGCAATGTGGACGGGCGGGCTCAGAGGCTAAGGTTTTGTGCGGGCTCGGCGGGAAGCCCGAGGCGTTGTTGAACCGGCTGGGATGTAACGAGGCGTAACGTAAATGGCGAACAACAAGTACAGCGAGTCGATCGAGGACAAGGCGTTCAAGGCATTGGACGAGGCGCTCCAGATCGACTTCGGAGAAGACGATACGCTGTCTCGCAACGGCAAGACCGACGCCCCGGAGGCCAAATTGTCCGAAACACCGAGTGCCCGCAATCAACAAGGCTCCAAGGAGCGCGCGCGCCCCGCCAATACGCCTCGCCAGCCCGAGCAGCCGTCTCGCGCCCCGTCCTTCGCCGCCAACGACGCCAACCGCATATCGCCGGCTACGCTTCTCAAGTCCCTGGAGACCGGCTCCAGCCGATCGGCTGTTCGCAACGCAACCATTGTGTCGCTGCTTTGGATCGTCGGCGGTCTCGGCCTCATGGCCCTGCTCTATTCGCCGCAGATCTGGCAGATCCGCTCGATCGCCGATCTTTTGGCTCTTCCGGGCATTGTTGCCGGCCTCATCGGCATCATCGTGCCGGTGTTGCTGTTCTATGCCTTTGCCGTCATGATGGCGCGCGCCCAGGACATGCGCAACGCAGCACGCTCCATGGCCGAAGTTGCGCTTCGCCTCTCCGAGCCCGAGACCGTCGCTTCCGAACGCATCATGACGGTCGGCCAGGCCGTTCGCCGCGAAGTCTCGGCGATGAACGAAGGCATCGAACGCACCATCGCACGCGCTTCGGAGCTTGAAACCCTCGTCCACTCCGAGGTCAACGCCCTCGAGCGCAGCTACGCCGACAATGAATTGCGCGTGCGCGGCCTCGTCCATGAACTTGGGTCGGAGCGCGAAGCGATCGTCAACCACGCTGAGCGTATCCGCACGTCGATCTCGGGCGTGCATGATCAGCTCAAGGAAGACCTCTCTCTTGCCACGGAAGAGATCGCGATACGCCTTGCGACCTCGGGCGAAGCATTCGCCTCGATGATCGACACGCGCGCGGCGGCGATCACCGAAAAGTCGGAATCGGCCATCCAGTCGCTCGGCACGCTGCTTGCGGCAAAGACGGATTCACTGCTGCAAACGCTCACCTCCTCCGGATTCGCACTCACCAACGAATTCGACACGCGGCTGGATACCCTGGCGTCGAGCCTGAGCGAGCATGGAGAGCTTGTCCTTCGGCAGTTCGAGACGCGTGCGTCCACGATGGACAGCAACGCCGAGAAGCTGAACGCCGCGCTGAACGACCGTGCCCGCCAGTTGAACGAAATCCTGATCGCCCGCACCCGCGAGATCAACGAGAGCCTGACCGGTGGCGAGCGCACGATCAGCACCACGCTTGATGACGTTCTCTCCAAGCTCAACAGCGCGCTCGACGAGAAGGGTTCGACCTTCCGCCAGAGCCTGCAGTCGAGCGTCGACGACACCATCATGGATCTCGACCTTCGTTCCGGCTTCTTTGACGAACGGCTGCAAGCGACTGTCGCGCAGCTCTCGACCTCGTTCGATGAGCGCGTCGCGGAATTCGCCAATGCCTTCGACAAGCGTGCCGGCTCGCTCGACACGAAGCTCATGGAGAGCCTCAACCGCATCAACGACACCATGACCGGCGGTTCGGAGTCGCTGAACGGCATTTTGAGCTCGAGCATCGAACGCCTTGGCGCGTCGCTTACCGATCAATCCTTCGCACTGGCCACTGCCCTCGCGACCAGCCAGGAAGTTATGGAAAGCTCGCTGGCAGGCAAGGTCTCCGAGGTCACCGAGGCTATCCATACGCACACGACAGGCATGACCTCGGCGTTGAGCCACGCCACGTCCGAAATCTCCCTGGCGCTTGCGTCGGGCACCTCGGAACTCCACAATAATCTCTCCGCACGCGCGACAGAGTTCCGCGAAACATTGCTGTCCACGACCTCCGATCTCAGCTCGGCCGTCTCCGCGGGCACCGAGCAAATTACGTCGGCCTTCGGCCGCGCCGACGATCTGAACACGATGATCTCCAAGCGCGCTGCCGATATCACGCACGCGCTCGATTCCGCGCATGAGCGGATCGACGGCGTTATGGCCGATCGCGGAGGCGCGCTGACTGCCGCCCTTGCCGACAGCCACGACCGCTTTGAGAGCACCCTGGCAAGCCGCTCGGACGCAATCATCAGCGCCGTCTCGGGCAGCCATGAGCGCCTTGCGGACGCACTCGACGACAAGGCCATGACGCTGGCCATCTCGCTGGATGAGAGCCAGAACCGCTTCGAGGATGCGATCGCCAAGCGTGCGGAAGCGATTGCCGCTTCGATCGCCAGCGGCCATGAGAAGCTCGCCGATACTCTTGATGACAAGGCAATGGCCCTCGCCATCTCCCTCAACGAAGGCCAGTCGCGCATTGAAGACACGCTCGGCCATCACGCCGAAACGATCAGCAACTCGCTTGCCGGCGGGCACGACCGGATCACCGAGGCGCTTGATGACCGTGTCATGGCGCTTGCGGTATCGTTGAACGAAGGTCATAGCCGCATCGACGAGGCGCTTGCCCGGCGTGTCGATACCATCGCGAATTCGATTGCTACGGTCCAGGACCGCCTCTCGGATACGCTGGACGAGAAGGCCATGGCGCTCGCGATCTCCTTCGGAGAAAGCCAGAGCCGTTTTGACGATGCACTGGAAGCCCGCACCAACGCCTTGCTCGACACCGTGGCCGGCGCCGAGTCCCGGGTTGCCGGCGCCCTCGTCGACAAGTCGGACGCCATCCGCAGCGCCTACACGGAAAGCCAGGAACGCCTCGAGCGTTCCCTGAACGAACACGCATCGACGCTTGCAGGCACGCTGTCGAGCGGCAGCGATCGGATCGAGCAGCTGGCTGGCAGCGCCGCGGCCCGCATCGAATACAACCTCAGCAATGCGCATCAGAAATTGGAAACACTGCACGGCGACGCTGCCGCCCGCATCGAAGGCGGTCTTGCGGCTGCGCATGATCGTTTCGAAGCCCTGACCGGCAATGCCGCTACGCGCATCGAAAGCGGCTTGGACTCGGCCCATGAACGCATCCGTTCGACGCTGGCCGATCGCGAGCAGGCTATCAACCTCGCCCTCACCGACGCCCACAGCCGTATCAGCGATACGCTCTCCGATCAGGCGACGACGATCAGCGCCTCGATTGCCACCAGCGTCGGCATGCTGGAAATGTCCCTGGAAGACCATGAAGTCTCGCTTCGCCAGGCGATCGACAACAGTGGCCGGGCCCTGGAAGACCGCCTGCGCGACAGCACCGGTCACATTGCCGGCCGTTTCCAGGAGGCTGCTGGCGAGATCTCGCGTTCGGCAGAGACCTTCTCTTCACAGCTTGACCAGTCGATCGAGGGCATGACGGGCCGCTTTGCGGAAACCGGCTCGCGCGTCGAGGCCGGCCTTGCCGCCCTCGAAAACCGCATCCGTGACGGCGTCGGCGGCGTGGCCGAGCAGGTCGACGCCGCTGGCGGTCGCCTCTCCAGCACTTTGTCCGACGGCATTTCCCGCCTCGGAACGCTCGGCGAAGACGCAACGAACCGTATCGCTGCGGCGATCAACGACAGCGCCACGAAGTTTACCGAAACGATCGATGGCCGCACCGCCAACCTCACCTCGGAGATCGACTCCCGTACGGCCAGCATCGACGAGGCGATGGAACGCGGCAGCGTCCGCATCGAGGAGCGCCTGTCCACGATGGACCGGGCCCTCACAGTCGGCCTCGACGCCGTCAATCGCACGATCGAAGGTAAGGCTGCCGGGCTCGCCGCTTCGCTGCGCAGCGCCGTCGCCGAGACGACGAAGGGCATCGACGACGAAGCAGCCCGCGCCGCCGAAAACCTAGGCCGCACCGGCCAGCAGTTTGCCGAAGGCCTCGACGCCAAGAGCAACGAGTTCGCCCGCACGATCGAAGAGCGTTCCGAGCAGATCGTCGGCCGCGTCTCCGACGCCCAGAACCGTTTGGCCGGCCAGGCAGCCGCCGTTGCCCAGACTTTCTCGGAAGCCGGCAATGCCATTATCAAGAAGGTCGCCGAGGCCGAGACCCTCGTCAGTGGCCAGGTTGGCGCTATTTCCCGCGCCCTCGGCGACGCCCAAGCGACTTTCGAAAACCATGGTGCCGGTATCCGCACGACGATTTCCGACGCAAGTCAGGAAATTACCTCAACCATGGCAGACGTCGAACGTGCTCTGGAAGCACGTGGCAATGCAATCCGTTCGAACCTCGAGGATCGCACGCGCGAAATCGACTCGACGCTGACCAATGTCGAAAAGGCGCTCGAGGCGCGTGGCGACGCCATCCGCTCGACGCTCGACGATCGCACCCGCGAGCTCAATTCGATGCTGTCCGGTCGTTCCACGGAGCTGTCGCGCATTCTCGAGGAGACGGCGCGGCCGCTGATCGACCGCTATGCCGAAGCAGGCAAGGACGCCGCCGCGCGCATTACGACAGCGACGGAACGCAGCACCGAGCGCCTGCGCAGTGAGAATGAGGCGCTCGTCAACGCAATCACGGCACGGACCGAAAGCGCATCCTCGGCCGTCGACGCGATGGAAAACAGCCTGCTTGCCAACGTCAACAAGCTGATCGAACGCCTGTCGGACAACAGCTCAGCTATGGGCCAGGTGATGAGCCGTGCCGCCGAAAATCTCGCGGCAGTGGATGGCCGCCTCGGCGATACGACGTCGCGCTTCACCGAGTCTGCCCAGAAGGCCGCCGAAATGGTGTCTGCCTCGACGCGCCTGCTCGAAGGCAAGGTCGACCGCCTCTCGGACATTTCGGGCCAGACGCTTGCCCAGGTCGGCGGTATCATCGGCCGGTTCGACGAACACTCCAAGGTGCTCAGCCAGGCATCCGGCCTGCTGGCAGCCGCTCAATCCAACCTCGTGTCAACGCTCGAGGATCGCGAAAGCGCCCTCCAGAACCTTTCCGTGGGACTCGTCCAGCGCTCCGAGGAAATCGAACGGACGATGCGTGCCCTGGGCGGCATGGTCGAATCCGCATTCGACCGCGCCGAACAGCGCTCCAACCAGGTCAGCGGAACGCTGCGCGAAAGCGTGCAATCCTCGTTCTCCGACATCGGCCGCGTTCTTTCCGAAACCGAAAAGCGGGCTGAGGAAGCCGCCTCAACGATGCGCGCTGCGATCGTCAAGGCCGGCGAAGACGCCAATGCCACAATCGACGGCGCCTTCGGCAACGCCGAACGTCGCTCCAGCGAGCTTTCCAGCCGCTTGCGTGGCGGCCTGACGGCCTCCCTGTCGGAAGTCGAGCGTATGCTGGGCGAGGCAGGTCGTGCATCCGACGGCGCTGCCCAGACCATGCGCGAGTCGCTTCGCGAGGCAGTCGAGGAGGCAGTATCCCGCTTCTCCGGCGCCACCGAGGAGATCCGCCGCTCGGCCGGCGATATCCGCAAGGAACTCGACATGACCCGCAGCGAATTGAAACGCGGTGCATTCGATCTTCCGGAAGAGGCCAAGGAAAGCGCTGCTGCCATGCGCCGCGCCGTTGCCGAGCAGATCAAGGCTTTGCAGGACATCTCGCACATCGTTGGCCGCTCGACGCAGCAACTGGAGATCTCCGAGCCTGCGCCGCGGGCCATTCCTCAGCCTCAGCCTCAGCCTGCGCCACGCCCGGCTCAGCCGGCCGTTACCCAGCAGGCGCCCCAGCCCACCCCTCCCGCAGCCCCCGCCCCGGCTCCGGCAGCAACACCCTCGCCGATCGAGAACCTCGGTCTGCGTGGCTCCCTGACGCATGCAGCCGCAACGCCGCAGCGCACCCCCGTTGCCGCTCCCCCGGCAAGCGGCGGCTGGATCAGCGACCTCCTGCGTGGTGCATCGCGCGATGAGACCGCCGAGGAAGCTCCAGCACGGCAACCAGCCCCACGCGCCGAGGCTGCCGCGGCGGCACCTGCCCGCACGGCCGATAGCCGCAATCCGCGCCACGTCGTCGAGTCGCTGAACTCGCTTTCGGTAGATATCGCGCGTGCAATCGATCATGACGCTTCGGTCGATCTGTGGCGTCGTTACCAGCGTGGCGAACGGGACGTCTTTACGCGCCGCCTCTACACGCTGAAGGGCCAGCAGACCTTCGACGAGATCAAGCGCAAGTATGATCGCGAGCCGGAGTTCCGCACCGCCGTCGATCGTTATATCGCCGATTTCGAGAAGCTCCTTTCTGATGTTTCCCGCGGCGATCGCGACAAGACGATCACGCAGTCCTATCTGACCTCGGATACCGGCAAGGTCTATACGATGCTTGCTCACGCCGCAGGGCGACTGGGCTAAGCCACACTCAAGGAACAAATGAAATGGCCGCCCAAGAGGCGGCCATTTTCATCTCGGGCGATTGTCCTGACGTCGCTCTCTGCGAAAGGTCGGGTCGGGTCGTGGACGGTGGATCGTGTTACGCCATCGCGCTAGGCCGGCACGCGCCAGCAGGCACCTTGTGGTGCATTGCCGGCGCCCTCTATCAGATCGACTGGAGGGTCCAGTTCACGATCTCAGCCGTCACGCTCGCGAACGCGCGATCGAGACCCTTCACAAGACCGTCGTTGGACCCATTGGCCGGCACCGCTTGTCTGAACACTTTCTGGGTTCTCACGGTGCCATTCCGGTCGTTCACGATCTTGGCCGAAATCTCGACGACCGCGTGGCTGCCACCGGTCGTGTCGATCTCGAAAGCGCGGATATCGGTCACGAGCTGATAGTCGATCGCCAGTCCCTGCCCGGGCACGCCGACGCCGCCGAGCTTGCCTGAGTTCTCGTAGGCTTCGACGAGCTTTGCTTGGACCATGCGCGGCAGCTTGTCGCCCCATTGCGCCTTGGAAAGGTACTGTATCTGCGACGGCGCCACCCGAATGACGATCTGTTCGCTATCGATCGCCCGCAACGCAGTTGGCTGCTGCACCAGGATCTGCCGGCCCCTGGCCGCCGGCCCACTGCCAGTCACCGACGCGGAGAGGTCGTAGGTGTCGTTCCTGGCAGCCGTCCCACAGCCTGCCAGACCCGCCAATAGCGGCAGCGTAATCGCGGTCGTCGATAGCCACGAACGACGCTGCAACAGATCCGATACGGCCATATGCGCTCCCCTAATATCCCTATTAACGCCGCGTCCGGCCGTCATATTGCTTTACGGTATCCCCACCGAAGATCAGCCGCTGCGGATTGCGGTCAAAATTGCCGATCGCATCGTTGAGGTTTTGCACGGTGGAGCGCGTGTCGTTGATGAGCGACTGCACATCGCGCAGCCCACCGCTGGAAAATTTCTGCAAGTTGTCCGCAATAGGACCGATGCGCGAATTCAGATTGTCGGCGACTTTCTTGAATGAGGTGAGCGTGTCACGCGCCTGCGCAAACAGCGACTGCGTATTGTCCGTACCGAGCAGCGCGTCCAGCTTGATCAGAATGCCGTCGACACGTGTGGAGGCCGCGTTCAGCTTGTTCGCCATCTGCGAAACATTCTGGATCGTCTGGTCGATGTCCTTCTGCCGAGCCGAAACAGTGTTCGCGACGTCCTTGATCGAAGCGACTGCGGTGCGTGCGTCCTTTGTCGCCTGCGAGATATCGTCGACGGATCCCTTGACCTTCGCCGGGTCGATCTGCGCGACCAACGTATCTACTCGATCGAGCGTCGCCTGCGCCTTCTTGCCGAGGTCGTTGTAGGTCGTCGCCGTTTCCTGGAACTTCTGGATCGCTCCCTTGAAGTTTCCCGAAGCATCGGCAACGTCGCGGCTGACTTTCTCGGCATTGCTGAGAATGGTGTCGATCTTCTTCGCGTCGACGGCCTTCACGAGGGCCTCGACCGCTTCCAGCGTCGAGTCGACACGACCCGAGACCTTACGCACGGTCTCGGAGAGTTGGCCGACACTCTGCAGGAACGAGTCGATGTTGCCTGAGTTCTTGGCCAGTGCATCGGAGAAGGTCTCGGCATTCTGCAATGTCTTCGTCAGCGGCCCGCGTGCATCCGTCACAAAGCCCTGAATCTGCCCGACAGCATCGTTCGCTCTGTCAAGAATCTTGTCTGCCGTCGCCAGAAGGTTCGTGACACTCGACTGATCCGCGACGATGACCGCTCGCTTTCCGGTCTCGAGGGACTGTTGAAGGATGTTCTTTTCGCCGATCCTCCCGCCCGAAAGTTCGATATAGGCAGCACCCGTCAGACCCTGGATTTCAAGGATGGCTTTCGTCGAGGGATAGATAGGCGCGTCGACCCGCACCTCGGTGAACGCCAGTGAGAAACTGGGATCGTCGGCATCGATGGACAGCGACTTGACCGAACCGACCTGAATGCCGTTGAACCGCACCGGCGAGCCGACGCTCAAGCCGTTCGCGGAGCCGGGAATCCGGACGATCAGTTCGGCCATCGGCCCACCGCGCCCATATTCCGCCATCCAGTAAACGAAACCGAACGCCGCCGCGATAACGAGCACCGTGAAAAAGCCGACAATCGTGTAGTTCGCTTTTGTTTCCATCGTATCCGCTCACTTCCCGCGGCTATCTTGCGCCAGGCTGTCCTTGCCTGCGTGGCCACGCTGCGGCACGACCGAACGCGCCCGCTTGCCCTTGAAATAAGCCTGAACCCAAGGATCGTCGCAGGCCAGCATGTCGTCGATCGTTCCCTCGACCAATACCCGCTTCTTGCCAAGCACCGCAATCCGGTCACAGACCGAGAAGAGACTGTCGAGGTCGTGCGTGACCATGTAGACGGTCAGGCCGAGGGTGTCCCTGAGCCTTGCGATGAGCTCGTCGAACTCCGCGGCACCGATCGGGTCGAGGCCCGACGTTGGCTCGTCAAGGAAGACCAATTCCGGATCGAGCGCAAGCGCGCGTGCCAGCGCAGCACGCTTGATCATGCCGCCCGAAAGCTCCGACGGGTATTTGTCGGCGGCATCGGCCGCAAGCCCGACGAGGCGGATCTTGAGCTGCGCGAGTTCGTCCATCAGCGACTGGGGCAGGTCCAGATACTCGCGCATTGGAACCTGGATGTTCTCCCGGACGGTCAGCGACGAAAACAGCGCCCCCTGCTGAAACAGCACACCGAGCCGCATGTCGAGCGCGTTGCGCTGCGGCTCGTCCAACTCATCGAAGTCCTGACCGAGAATCTTGATCGTTCCAGAGCGCCGCGGCAGCAACCGAAGCACCGTCCGCATCAAGACCGACTTGCCCGTTCCCGACGCTCCGACAAAACCGAGAATTTCGCCGCGATAGATATCCAGATCCAGATGGTCGAGAACAACCTTCGACCCGAAAGCGACGGTCACGCCGCGCGCTGATAGCACGACATCTCGCCCCTCGTTGTTTCCGGTCTCTGTATGCTGCCCGTCCACGTACAATCCTTAGAAATTGATGGCCGCATAGAACATGGCAAAAAGCCCGTCCATGAGGATAACGACAAAGATCGCCTTCACTACCGCCGCGGTCACGTGCTGGCCAAGCGACTCGGCGCTGCCGCCTACCTTTAAGCCCTCGACCGCCGCAACGATACCGATAACCAGCGCCATGAACGGCGCCTTGATCATCCCGGACAGCACCGTCGACAGCGTGATCGCCTCATGCAGGCGGGAGACGAAGTTGGCGAAGGTGATGCCGGAATAGGCCCAGGCGACCACGGCTGCGCCGGCGAGCGAGGCAAAGTTCGCGATGACCGTCAACAGCGGCAGCGCCACCGTAAGGGCAACTAGGCGCGGGAAAATCAGCACGCCCACGGGATTGAGCCCCATGACCTTCAATGCGTCCACTTCCTCGCGCATCTTCATCGAGCCGATTTCAGCCGTGATGGCGCTGCCCGAGCGGCCGGCAATCATGATGGCGGTGAGAAGCACACCGATTTCGCGAAGCTGCAGGATACCGACTAGATCGACGACGAAGACTTCGGCGCCAAAATAGCGGAGCTGAAAGGCGCCCTGCTGCGCGATGATCGCACCAATCAGAAACGACATCAGCAATATGATCGGCACCGCGCGCACGCCCATGTGGTCGATCTGGTTGACGATCGACGCCGGCGATACGCCGCTGCCTCGCCCGAATTTCATTTGCGCGCCGCGGACAGCGGAGCCGAGGATATACATCGCGGCCGCGAGGTTGTTCCAGAGCTCGGAGGTGATCTTGCCGATCGGTGCGAAGATCCGCTCCGGCCAGCTTGCGCTTGGCTGCGGCTCCTGCTCGGGCTGCGGCGGTTCCTCGGAAAACTCCGCGATCATCTCGTCGATATGGGTGTTACTGCCTTCGAAGCGCACGGTCCCACCGGCGCCTTCCACCTGCTTCTTCAGCCGGCAGAGCAGCCAGACGCCCGCGGTGTCGATATCGGTCACGCCTGATAGGTCGAGTGTCACCTCGCCGCTTCGGCCGGCGGTAAGCTTGTCGAAGTCACGCAAAACGAGATGCAGGTTGGCGCTTCGCCAGTTCCCTTCGATATGAACGAACTGACCCGCGCCATGGCTCTGGTCGTCCACATGCAGTGAGGCGGCGTTACGGGTTTCGGACTTCAAAACGCTTGTGTCTTTCAAGGCTTACGGCGACATTGCCGACTCGCGAACTAACGGTTCGCCGCTTCGGATCAATATACCCAAGCCGCACCAAATTTCCATGCGCGCAGGATTGCAAATATGCCACGGTCACTTGAAATTCAGACGGATTCCTTCCCCATAGCGGGCACATTCTCGATCTCGCGGGGCGCCAAAACGTCGGCAGACGTGATCCTCTGCATAATCCGGGAAAACGGGTTTGCCGGCCGAGGCGAATGCGTTCCCTATCGCCGTTATGGCGAGACCATGGAAAGCGTGGCAGCACAGATCGAAGCGGCAAAGCCGTTGATTGAAGCCGGCCTGACGCGAAAGGAACTTCAGCGAGCTATGCCTCCCGGCGCCGCGCGCAATGTCGTTGACTGCGCCCTCTGGGATCTGGAAGCCAAGAGTTCGGGCGAAACCGTGATCATGGCGCTTGGCCTGGCGCAGCCGCAGCCGCTGACGACCGCCTTCACGATCTCGCTCGGCGAACCTGACGTCATGGCTGCACAGGCGCGCGCAAACGCCGATCGGGCCCTCCTGAAGGTCAAGGTCGGCACCGGCGATGACGAAAGCCGTATCCGCGCGGTTCGCGAGGCAGCGCCCAATGCGGCGATCATCCTCGATGCCAATGAGGGCTGGCCTGACGAAACGCTTGAGCATCATCTGCGCATCGCTGCCGATATGGGCGTCGCCTTGGTCGAACAGCCGCTGCCGGCCGGCAAGGATGAATTTCTGGCGGAGATCCGTCGTCCCGTCCTCGTTTGCGCGGATGAAAGCGTCCACCATACCGGGGACCTCGCCAGCCTTCGCGACCGCTACGACGCGATCAATATCAAGCTCGACAAAACGGGTGGCCTCACGGAGGCGCTTGTGATGAAGAAAGAGGCGCAACGCCTTGATTTCAAGATCATGGTCGGCTGCATGGTCGGCACGTCGCTGGCAATGGCGCCAGCCGTGCTGCTGGCCCAGGACGCCGAGTTCGTCGACCTCGATGGACCGCTGCTGCTTGCTCGCGACCGCGAACCGGGACTGCGTTATACGGCCTCTCTCGTTTTCCCGCCGGAAACGACGCTCTGGGGCTGAAGATAGTAAGCCGCGATAACCAGCCCGAGACCGGTCAGGGCGACGAGTGCCATCACGTAGTAGCTTGCGAGGCCGAGCCAAGCGTAGATGTAACCGGAGGCGATGGTCATCAGCCCCATGAACATGCCGTTGTAGAAGAAATACGCGCCCTGCGCCGACGATTCCTGCGTCTCCTGCACCGAGGCGACGATACGTGTCTGCACGCCCGTATGCACGAACGCATAGGTGCAGGAATGCATGCACTGAAGCAGGAAGAAGCCCCAGAACCCCCAATGCATCGGGAACAGAATCCAGCGACACACGCTGACCGCCGCCCCGAACCGGATTAGCGTCCAGGCGCTGAACCGGCGGTTCAGCCGGCGGGAAAGAAAGAAGACGGTCACTTCGGCCGCAACGCCAGCACTCCACAAAACGGCGATCTCGGTGCCGGAAAAGCCGAGTTCTCGCCAGTAGAGGGATGCGAAGGCCTGCAGCACCGCGTGGCTTGACTGCTGGATTGCGACCCCGATCAGCAACGCCAACAAATGGGGCTGGCGCAGAGAACTCCCCGTTGCAGCCGAGATATCGACAGGTATCCCGCGCCTGCGCGTCGGGCCGATCCGGGGACAATAGATAGCCATCACAACAGTCATAACAAAGCCAAAGGTCATGACAGGCAACACCATCTCGCCACCCCAATGCCCGATCAGCTGCCCGCCGATCAGAGTGGAGACGATGAACGCTACCGACCCCCATACCCGCATGGAGCCGTAATCCAGACCCCAGCGCCGCACTCCGGAGATCACGATCGATTCGACAACCGGGACATAACAGGCAAAGGTCGCTCCCTGGATCGTGTAGACGATCAGCACCGGCCAGAATGTGTTCGTCCAGTAGAGCGCGATGGCTGTCAGCAGCGACAGGACTCCGGAAAACAGCAGCACATCCGCTCGCTCCCTCATCCGGTCGGCATACATCGCCACGATCGGGGCGACGAGCACGCGCACGACCATCGGCACCGCGAGGATGACGCCGATCTCGTGGTCGTTGAATTCGTGCTGTGCAAGCCACATCGGAAAGAAGGGCAACGCAACGCCATTGACGAGCAGGGGCGCGCAGTAAGACAGGGCACTGAGAAGCCGAAAGCGCGGCGGGGCGCCCTCGCCTGTCTGAGGGTTTTGAGCGGGAATCATTAGGTGGACCTGCAGGAAACTGAACGCTGCCTATCACGTCAACCTAAGGGCGACTATGGCAAGAAATTGCCCGATTGAAACGTTTAAAAAAATAAATAGGGCCTGTCGCAAAGACACAACGGGCTAAACTGATGCATTGAATTGCTGGCTTGGGAGATTGCGCCTAAGCGGCTTGCCGGGCGACGTCCTTTTCGCGATGCCCGATCGCCATCGGGACCGCCTGCGTACCGCTCATGGAACGCCATTCGATCAATTCAAAGGCGCCGTCTTGATGCTCGGCGATCGCCGTACAGCTTTCGACCCAGTCTCCAGTGTTGATGTAACGGATCCCGTCCATGTCTTCCATGACAGCGTGATGAATGTGGCCACAAATCACGCCGTCCGCACCGTGCTTACGGGCTTCGTCGGCAACGACGCGCTGGAACTCGCCGATGAAGTTGACTGCATGCTTCACCTGAAGCTTGGCCCATGCGGAAAACGACCAGTACGGCATCCCCATCCGGCGACGGATTGCTGCTAGGCCAATATTGATTATGATCGCCATGTCGTATGCCCAGTCGCCGAGATAGGCGAGCAGGCGGGCGTTGCGCACCACGACGTCGAACTCGTCGCCATGCAGCACGAGGTACTTCTTGCCGTCGGCCGCTTCGTGCATGATGCGCTCGGCAACCTCGATGCCACCGAAATGGGTGCCTGGAAAGTCACGAAGGAATTCGTCGTGATTGCCGGGGATATAAACCACCCGCGTGCCCTTGCGCGCCTTGCGCAGCAGCTTCTGGACCACGTCGTTGCAATCCTGCGGCCAGTACCAGCTGCGCTTCAGTCGCCAGCCATCGATGATATCGCCGACGAGGACGATGGTATCGGCCTCGTGATGCTTGAGAAAATCCAACAGGAAGTCCACCTTCGCGGCCTTGGAGCCGAGATGCACATCGGAAATGAAAAGCGTACGGAAGTGCCGCGTATCCATATTGTCCCTCACAAGCATCCTGCTCGTGTCCCATGGTTCACCTGACCTTCCAAAACCAGAGTCGTGTTTCAGGAAGATGACATCCGGTTGTCACGCCCGATTTTCCCGGTCTCTACAGACCTGCGCTCCCCCCACGGCAGATTTGCGCTGTTTTCGCATTTCGAACGGAAATTCCGACTGTTCGACCATCCCGTTTGATGTATTGAAGGCAGTTCAAAGACAGCATGCGGCAGCCGGAGGCGATGATGGATCATCACGAAAAGTCCAAGACGGAAAAGAATTTGGCAGGTGGAAGCCTCGACGAGCAGGCGCTCTACTTCCATCGCTATCCGCGTCCGGGCAAGCTTGAAATCCAGGCAATCAAGCCGCTCGGCAACCAGCGCGACCTGGCGCTGGCCTATTCCCCCGGCGTCGCAGCACCCTGTCTCGCCATCCGCGACAATCCCGAGACGGCCGCCGACTATACCTCGCGCGCAAATCTCGTAGCGGTCATTTCCAACGGTACGGCCGTTCTCGGCCTCGGCAATATCGGTCCGCTGGCATCAAAGCCGGTCATGGAGGGTAAGGCCGTCCTCTTCAAGAAGTTTGCCAACATCGATGTCTTCGATATCGAGGTCGATGCAACGAGTGTCGATCAGATGGTCTCGACCGTCGCCTCGCTCGAGCCGACCTTCGGCGGCATCAATCTCGAGGACATCAAGGCGCCGGAATGTTTCGAGATCGAGCGCCGCCTCCGCAAGACCATGAAGATCCCGGTTTTCCATGACGACCAGCATGGCACGGCCATCATCGTCGCTGCGGCGATCCTCAATGGCCTGGAACTGGCCAACAAGAAGATCGACGAGGTCAAGATCGTCGCTTCGGGCGCGGGTGCCGCTGCCCTCGCCTGCCTCAACCTCCTCGTCACGCTGGGCGCCAAACGCGAGAATATCTGGGTCCACGACATCGAAGGCCTGGTCTACGAAGGCCGTACAGAGTTGATGGACAAGTGGAAGAGCGTCTACTCCCAAAAGAGCGACACGCGCACGCTTGCGGAAAACATCGGTGGCGCCGACGTATTCCTTGGCTTGTCTGCCGCCGGCGTGCTGAAGCCGGAACTGCTGGCGCAGATGGCCGAAAACCCGCTGATCATGGCGCTCGCCAATCCGACGCCGGAGATCATGCCCGATCTCGCCCGCGCTGCCCGCCCCGATGCAATGATCTGCACCGGTCGCTCCGACTTCCCGAACCAGGTGAACAATGTTCTTTGCTTCCCCTACATCTTCCGGGGTGCTTTGGATTGCGGCGCGGTCACCATCAACGAAGAAATGAAGATGGCTGCCGTGCGCGCCATCGCGGCACTTGCGCGGGAGGAGCCGTCCGACGTCGCCGCCCGCGCCTATTCGGGCGAAACGCCGGTCTTCGGCCCGAACTACCTGATCCCTTCGCCCTTCGACCCGCGCCTGATCCTGCGGATCGCCCCGGCGGTCGCGAGGGCTGCCGCCGAAAGCGGTGTCGCCCTGCGTCCGATCACCGATTTCGACGCCTATCTCGACCAGCTCAATCGTTTCGTCTTCCGTTCGGGCTTCATCATGAAACCGATCTTTGCTGCGGCGAAGAATGCCGAGCGCAAGAGGGTCATCTTCTCGGAAGGTGAGGATGAACGCGTGCTGCGCGCCGCGCAGGTGCTGCTGGAAGAAGGCATTGCCGAACCGATCCTGATCGGCCGCCCGCAGGTCATCGAAACGCGCCTCCAGCGCTACGGCCTGCGCATCCGCCCGCTTTCGGATTTCGACGTCATCAACCCGGAAGACGATCCGCGCTTCCGCGAATATGTCGATCTCTACTTCTCGCTGGTCGGGCGTCGCGGCGTCATTCCGGAGGCCGCCCGCACGATCGTTCGTACCAACACGACCGTCATCGGCGCGCTGGCGCTGAAGCGCGGCGAAGCCGACGCTCTGATCTGCGGCCTGGAAGGCCGTTACGAGAAACATCTGCGCGACGTTCGCCAGATCATCGGCAAGCGGCATGACGTCTGCGACTTCTCGGCACTCAGCCTGCTGATCTCGCAGCGCGGAGCCACGTTCTTCACGGACACCTACGTCACCTTCAATCCGACTGCGGAAGAAATCGCCGAGTCCGCGGTTCTCGCCGCCGAGGAAATCAAGCGCTTCGGCATTACGCCGCGCGTGGCCCTCGTTTCCCACTCGAATTTCGGCTCGCGTGAATCCGAGAGCGCGACGAAGATGCGTGCTGCTCTCAAGCTCGTTCGCGAAGCAGCCCCGGAGCTTGAAGTCGACGGCGAGATGCATGGCGAGAGCGCGATCTCCGACGCCCTGCGCAAGCGCGTCATGCCCGACACGACCCTGCATGACGAAGCGAACCTGCTGGTCTTCCCGAACCTGGATTCGGCGAACATCACCCTCGGCGTCGTGAAATCGATGATCGACGGCTTGCATGTAGGGCCGATCCTGCTGGGCGCTGCGCTGCCGGCGCACATCCTGGCGCCCTCGGTGACCTCCCGCGGTGTCGTCAACATGGCTGCCCTCGCCGTCGTCGAGGCTTCACAGCCGGCGTGATTTGCGGCCGATCGAGAAAATGCGCTAAGATTCCGACTGCAGCCTGTTAAGACAAACGGGCTAGCAATGGAGGCGCGGCGGGACGCCGCGCCTTACGACCTGCTCACCGATGGGACGATGCCTTGAACCGCTGGATTCTGTCATTCGCAGCCGCACTTGTGTTGATCGGCCCGGCCCATGCCCAGGTGCCGGCGATCTGCGGAGACCTGCGTGCCCGCCTTGCCGATCTGCCGCAAATCATCGGCAGCACGCCCGAGGTGCGCAAATTCGCCAGCGCCATCGCCGAACAGAACCTTGAGCTTCGCAAGGTCCGTAGCGATCTCCGTCAGAACGGCTGCACAAGCGGCAGCATGGTCGTGATCGGCGACGATGACGGCTATTGCGGGGAGCTTGAGCGCGCGGAGAGCAAAATGGTCGGCAACATCCGTTATCTGCAGCAGCGGCGCGACGAGCTGCGTGGCCAAAGCGAGGATGTCCGCACGCGAAACGAGCTTCTTGCGGCGCTCGATGACAATGGCTGCAACGAGGAACAGTGGCCCGCCGACAGCGGCGATGGATATGCACCGCCTCCAAGCATTGAAGATCAGGCGCTGCGAAACGACACCTTCGTACCGCCGGGTGGCGATCCCGGCCAGCGCCGATACCTCCCCGGCATGTCGACGCCCTCTCATCTCAATACCGTCTGTGTGCGCACCTGCGACGGTGGCTTTTTTCCGTTAAGCTCGAATGCAACCTCGCAGGACTTCGCCCGCGATGCCGACACCTGCTCGAAGATGTGTCCCGGCATCGACACCGAGCTCTTTTATCATGACGTCTCCAGCACTGAGACTTCACAGATGATATCGGCGGCGACGGGCGCTCCTTACAGCGCAATGCCGAACGCTTTCGCCTACAAGAACCGCAAACCCGGCGAAAAATCATCCTGCAGCTGCGACCTCAACGCCTACTATGAGCGGATGCGAAAAAGCCAATCGATCAGCGAACCGCCGCAACAAGGATCGATCACCACGATCGAAACCAAGAAGCCCGAGCCAGCGAGCAAGGTCGCCGCCCCGGCTGCACCGCAGCCTCAGGTGCCGGACAGGCCATATGATCCGGCGACCAACAAGGTGCGCCAGATCGGTCCGCAATTCTTAGCCGGCGACCAAGGCACAATCGACCTCAAGCATCCGGCAAAGCCGGGCCCTCAGCCGCAGCAGCAATAGCCGCCCTCAGTCCGCTGGATTGTCCCAGCGATCCGTAAACACCAGTTCCTCCAGCACCAATCGCTGGCGCCATCCTTTGACGGCGAGTTCCGGCTGGTCATAGAGCCGGTCGACATAGCCGACGCAGAGCCAGGCAACGATCTCGACCCGATCAGGAACACCGAGGATGTCCTTGATATCGGACTCGTGAAAGATACTCACCCAGCCGACCCCCACGCCTTCGGCTCGGGCGGCGAGCCACAGATTCTGCACGGCGCAGACCGTGGAGTAGGAATCCATCCGCCGATTGTGCGTCCTGCCAAGAACGACATCGCCGCAGCGGTCCGGATCGCAGGTCACGCAGATGCTGAGCGGTGCGGTTCGGATGCCCTCAAGCTTCAGCGAGCGATAGAGCTGTTGCCGCCCGCCTTCAAACATCTCGCCGGCCTCGCGGTTGGCGCGATTGAAGGCCTGCCACGCGGCCTCCTTCACCTTGTCATCGCGCACCAGGATAAAATTCCAGGGCTGCATGAACCCAACGGACGGCGCGTGATGCGCGGCCGTCAGAAGCCTTTTGACGACGTCGTCCGGTATGGCATCCGGGAGAAACTCGGAACGCACGTCGCGTCGCGTCGAAATAGCCCTGTAGACGGCGTCGCGTTCCTCGGTCGAAAAGGCTGCGGCTCCCGACAGGGAGCCTGAATGGTCTGGTCGCATCGTCAATCCCCAACAACACAACCGCCCGCCGTCCACGCGGGTCAGTCTATGGTGTCGGGCCGGTCTTCTGACTTGGCGTCATCCGACTGCCGCGCCTTCCCGGTACTGGACCAGTGGCTCTTTGCGGCAGCCGTCAGCCTTACAGCGTTGGGCACGTTTCGGTCTTTCACCGAATTCCCGATTCTCCCGCCCGCGGCGGGCACCCGACGGACGCGTCTATGCCCATAAACCCTGGCCGACGCAATCCCTTAATCCGAGACGGGAAAGTAGCGCACATAGGCGAACTCATCACCTGACGGCGACCAGTTGGGCACGTTGATCGTTCCCTGCCCGCCGAAGAGATCGAAGAGCATCGTCAGGTTTCCGCCGTCCATGTCCATCAGCCGCAGGCGAACATCGAGATCGCGTGGATGGTCGAACACATCAGGATCGTAAGAAAGGATCAGAACCTTGTCGTTGTTGGGCGACGGATGGGCAAACCAGTTCCCATAGTTGTCACTGGTGACCTGCTCGAGACCGGTCCCATCGGGATGGATTCGCCAGATTTGCATGAGGCCGGTGCGGCTAGAATTGAAGTAGATCCATTGACCGTCGGCGGAATAGTCCGGCCCGTCATTGCGTCCCTCGCCGTGGGTCAGCCGCTTTTCTTCGCCGCCGTCAACGGAGATCGTGTAGATATCGAACAAATCGTTGCGGATGCCACAATAGGCGAGTTGCTTCCCGTCGGGCGACCAGCCGTGCCAATAGGATGGCCGATTTTGCGTCACCAGCCGCGGCGTACCACCTTCGGCCGGCAGCACATAAATCGTCGACTTCCCGAACTCGGTTTTGTCGGAGATGACGATCTGGCGGCCATCGGGCGAAATGCCGTGGTCGTTGTTGCAGGTCGTCGCAAAGCCGGTATCGACCTTGCCGACCTTGCTCGAACCATCAAGTGCGAGACGGTAGAGGAGTCCGTCGCCGTTCAACAGCAGATAGGTCCCATCCGGCGAAAAATTCGGCGCCTCAACGAGTTGCGTGGTTTGCCAGACGACGCGCGCCTCGCCTGTCCTGATGCTGTAGATCTCAACGGAACTGCGCAATCTGAATCCTCCTAAGCATCGAATCCGCCAGACCTACGACGGCTCGCCACTCAGCACAAGCAAATGCGCCTGACCGAGAATCTGCTCTGGAGGTAGTTCCTGCGTGATGGGCGTTTTATCCACCGATCACAAATGCAGGAAACCTAACGGTTCATCTAGCATTCATGACGAAGATGTGACAGTTCGACGAAGCTTCTATGACGTCGGAGTTTTCCAGTTGATCGCGTTGGTAATGAGGTCTGCAGCGGCAGCGCGTTTTGCGTCGCTTTCCACCGATTTCGGGGGAAGCGCTCGGTCGCCCGCCCTACGCACCGCACTCAGCGTTGCTTTTTGTGCCCTGCTTGCGCTCCTTGCCACCGCCACTGTGGAGATCATTGCCCGCGATGGGTTGGCCGACGTCCGCGAATTCCTGACATCGCCTGTGCGTCCGGGGATGACGACGGTTGTGATGTTGACTGTCCTGATGCTGTCGCTCGATGCAGTCCTGGGCCGGCGGTTCATTTCGGCGCTGATCGTTCTTCCGCTTGTGATCGTCCCCGCCATCGTATCCAACCAGAAGCAGCACTACCTTTCGGACCCGCTTTATCCATCGGACGTCCTTTTCGGGCGGCAGATCATGGAACTGCTCCCTGTGATGGTGCGCGACCGCCCCTGGACGGCCGTTGCGATGCTTGTCGGCATCGTCTTGTCCGTTACCGCGATTGTCTTCCTCTGGCGCTTCGCCTGGCGCAACTTCCCAAAGCTCCCAAGGGCCTCTCGCGTCCGCCGGCTTTGCGTCGGCCTGCCCGTTATCGCGGCTTTCGGGTCCTTGATGGACTATTCCCAATATTCCTTCATCCGTGACCGCCTGCAGGTGGTTCCGATGATGTGGGACCAGAAGGAAAACTACCGCAGCAACGGCTTCATCCTCGCCTTCATCTTCAAC
This sequence comes from Rhizobium sp. 42MFCr.1, assembly GCF_000377185.1. Lineage (NCBI taxonomy): Bacteria > Pseudomonadati > Pseudomonadota > Alphaproteobacteria > Hyphomicrobiales > Rhizobiaceae > Rhizobium > Rhizobium sp. 42MFCr.1. Next base: position 169,789 of record NZ_KB897818.1, on the reverse strand, counting down.
ATTCCGATGGCAGACGTGGCAGCGCCTGTCGGCTTCGGTACAGAGGCGCTCGACGCCATCCCCGGCCGCAACTACGGCTACCTCAGCGGGCCACGCGAAAAGCCCGACGTGATCATGCTGATGAGCGAGTCATTCTGGGATCCGACCCGCCTGAAGACGCTGAGCCTGTCGCCAGATCCTATGCCGACGATCCGTGCAGAGCAGTCCGGCTATGTCTTCTCGCCGGAGTTTGGCGGCATGACCGCCAATGTCGAATTCGAGGCGCTGACAGGTTTCTCCAACGCCTTCCTGCCATACGGCAGCATTCCCTACCAGCAATACATTCGTCGTGATGTTCCCTCGCTCGCCACGTTCTTCCGTGGCGAAGGTTACGCGGCGCGGTCGCTTCATCCGTTCAGCGGCTGGTTCTGGAATCGCAACGAAGTTTACAAGGACTTCGGCTTCGAGCAGTTCCGCTCCGAAGAAACCCTGCCTCCCATGGAAAAGCGAGGCATCTTCGCTTCGGACGAGTCGCTTATGAAGGAGATCATGAACGAGGCTGACGGCATGGATCGCCCGTTCTTCTTCTTTGGTGTCACCTTGCAGGGACATGGCCCCTACGAACCGAACCGTTACGCCCACAACACTATCGACATCAAGGGCAACCTGAACGATGCCGACCGCGCCACCCTTGGCACCTATACGCAGGGTGTCAAGGAAGCCGACGACAGCCTCAAGATGCTGATGGATTGGGCAGAAAAGCGCGACCGCGAAACGATCATCGTGCAGTGGGGCGACCACCTGCCCCCGCTCGGCAATGTCTACATGGCGACCGGTTACATGCCGGACCAGGTTGCCACCCGCAAGGCATCAGTGAGCGTCATGAAGCAGGAACACGAGACCCCGCTCGTCATCTGGTCGAACAAGAAGGGCAGCAAGAAGGATGTCGGCACCATCAGCCCCTCACTGCTTTCGTACCACCTCCTGAAGTTCGCCGGCTTCGAGCATCCCTACTACACGGGCTTCCTCGGCCGCGTGCAGAAGAAGTACAGCGTCATCGACCGATATCAGCTCATTGCCCGCGACAACACGGCATCTCCCGATTGGGTCCTGAAGCCGAAGAACCTCGATCCCCTCGTCCGGGACTATCGATACCTCCAGCATGACATCATGTTCGGCAAGGCTCAGACGCTCGAGCGGTTCTTCCCGCAGCATGCCTGGCTCTATGCGCAAGGCACATAGAAAAGCGGCACAAGCCCGCATTGCAATTTGAAAACATTACGGAATACTGGCGCGCGAGCGATCTAGCATTCGGAGTCGGCCATGCATAACCTATCGGACCTCATCCACCATCACTTCGACAAGCCGGCCGACGAACTCGGCGAGATCGAAAGGCGCGTTCTCGCGAAGGCGCACGAGCGGAAGATAATCTCGACCGATATCAATGCCGCTCTTCAAGCCGAATCTTCCTCCGGCCAGCGCTTGGCAGATACGATTGCGCGTGTTGGCGGCTCGTGGAGCTTTATTATTGCTTTCCTGCTCTTCCTGGTCTTCTGGTGCGTTGTAAACACCATTGTATTGCTGACGCGCGCCTTCGATCCCTATCCGTTCATTTTCCTCAATCTCGTGCTTTCGATGCTGGCGGCGATCCAGGCTCCGATCATCATGATGTCGCAAAACCGCCAGGCGGAGCGCGATCGTTTCGAGGCGGCAAAAGACTATGAGGTCAATCTCAAAGCAGAACTGGAAGTTCTATCCCTGCATCAGAAGATTGACATGCGCGTGCTCACCGAAATTGCAGCATTGCGCGAAGACATCGAGCGTTTGAACCAGCGTCTGCCCAGTTGATCGAAGGATCCGGGATCGCTTGAATTTAACTATACCAATCGATTAACGATCCGCTAACCAAGTCCCGCATTGAAACATCGACGCAAATGTTGGAGGAGCAACGGGAACCAATCCGATCCGACAATACGATACGATGCTCACTGGCCGACTGCATACACGCGACGAAATCCTTCATCACCCTCTGTTTCTGTCGATCGAACGCCAGATCGCACTCCACCTTATCGACATTCACAAGCGCGCTCCTCGCCTTGCCCGCCTCGCCGCCTCGCACCAAAAGTGGCTAATGACGCAAACGCTGTTTGCCATGCATGCCGGACGAGACCGAGGCAACCCACGTTCGGGGCTCACGGCCGGCCGCATGATGCAGGTGGCCAAAGAGTTCGATCTCGCCAGTAAGAATACGGCTGCGTCGTTCCTTGCAGAACTGATTGCCTATAAGTTCCTGCGGGATGCTGCCGATGAAACGCCCGACCGGCGCCTGCGTCGCCTCGAGACGACCGAGGCGAGCGAGGAGGCCATGGCCTCCTGGTTCCAGGGCCATATGGCCTGCCTCGATCAACTCGACGGCGGCAATCGCGCAAACCTGACCGCTGACACCCCGCGGCTCTTCCTTCTCGCACAGCCGCGAGCTGCGCGTGCCCTTATCCAGGATCCGGTCTGGAAGGAACCCCGGAGCAGCATCGGGCATTTCCTCTGGTCGGATGTCGGCGGCCTCGTGCTGCACGATCTGATCAGCCGCCTGCCGGACGACGCGCGGGAGCATGATCGCACTCTGCTGAAAGGCGTGACGATCAGCGAAATCGCGAGCGACTTCGGCATCTCCCTCACCAACTTGAAACGGATGTTCAAGAAAGCAGAAACGGACGGCATGCTCGGCTGGGAAAACCCGCGCAACCGTGGCACGCTATGGCTTTCCAAGACATTCATCGAGGACTATTTCCACTGGCAATCCGCAAAGTTTGCCGAATTGGACAGCGCTATCCACTGGGCGGCCGGCCAAATCCGCTAGAGCATTCCGCCGATGCGAACTCATACGGAGCGACGTCCGATACGGTAGTCAGAGCGCGCCACCCGCCACCATCGTATAAAACAAAAAAGCCCGGCATCAGGCGGGCTTTTTCTTCTATTTTCGATCAACCGTTGACGGCCATGCGCTTTTCGTCGCGCCCGCCCTTCATGCGCTCGGCCAGCAGGAAGGCCAGTTCGAGCGCCTGGTCAGCATTGAGACGCGGGTCGCAATGCGTGTGGTAGCGATCGTGCAGATCCTCGGCCGTGACGGCGCGGGCGCCGCCGGTGCATTCCGTCACGTCCTTGCCGGTCATCTCGATGTGGATGCCGCCCGGATGCGAACCTTCTGCACGATGGATCTGGAAGAAGCTTTCGACTTCCGACAGGATCCGCTCGAACGGACGCGTCTTGTAGTTGTTCAGCGTGATCGTGTTGCCATGCATCGGATCGCACGACCAGACGACCTTGCGCCCCTCGCGCTCGACCGCGCGGATGAGACGCGGCAGATGCTCGGCAACCTTGTCGTGGCCGAAGCGGCAGATCAGCGTCAGCCGGCCCGCTTCGTTTTCCGGATTGAGAATGTCGATCAGGTTCAGAAGATCGTCCGCCTGCAGAGACGGACCGCACTTCAAGCCGATCGGATTCTTGATGCCGCGGCAGTATTCGACATGGGCATGGTCTGCCTGGCGCGTGCGGTCGCCGATCCAGATCATGTGGCCCGAAGTCGCGTACCAGTCGCCAGACGTCGAGTCGACGCGCGTCAGCGCCTCTTCATAGCCAAGCAGCAAAGCTTCGTGGCTGGTGAAGAAGTCCGTCTCGCGCAGGCTCGGATTGTTTTCCGCGCTGATGCCGATCGCCTTCATGAAGTCCATGGTTTCGCTGATGCGGCCGGCAAGCTTGCGGTAGCGCTCACCCTGCGGGCTATCCTTGACGAAGCCAAGCATCCACTGATGGACGTTCTCGAGGTTCGCGTAGCCACCCATTGCGAAGGCGCGCAGCAGGTTCAGCGTAGCGGCCGACTGGCGATAGGCCATAGCCTGGCGCTCCGGGTTCGGAATACGTGATTCTTCCGTGAACTCGATGCCGTTGATGATGTCGCCACGGTAGCTCGGAAGCGACACGCCATCCTGCGTCTCGATGCCGGAAGAGCGCGGCTTGGCGAACTGCCCGGCGATGCGGCCGACCTTGACCACCGGCAGCTGTGCCCCGAAGGTCAGGACGACGGCCATCTGCAGGAACGCACGGAAGAAGTCGCGGATGTTGTCGGCGCCATGCTCGGCAAAACTCTCGGCGCAATCGCCACCCTGCAGCAGGAAACCGTTGCCTTCTGCAACGTTGGCGAGATGCTTCTTCAGCCGGCGTGCTTCACCCGCAAAGACAAGAGGCGGATAGGATGCGAGCTGGGCTTCCGTTGCTGCCAATGCGGCCTGGTCCGGATAGTCCGGAACCTGCTGGATCGGTTTTTGCCGCCAACTACTCGGTGTCCAATTCTCTGCCATCTTACTCACCTGCTCCACCATCCGGTCAGTCCGGATGTTCCGTCCTAAAAATGTTGGGCGGCTTATAACCCTTTAGTGCCATCTTGCATAGCGGCGTTCCGCTCTTCGACACTGAGGATTAAATCGGCGACCACGCGCGATATAAAGGAATTCGGTGACGTATTTTCAAACAGAAAACGTACGATCAACGATCACTATACCAAGACGGTTTGTGTCCAATTTAAGCTTGTCTCGGAAAAACGCCGGCAATTCTAATGAGGCGTCATACAGGCGCTCTTCCTCAACGTGATCCGCACGCCCCACATCACCAGCTGCTGGCGTCAGACATGAACACCGTCCCGAATGCGATAGCTCGGGGCATACATTGTGACGAGCTCTTCCGCGGCCGTCGGATGCACGGCCATCGTCCGGTCGAAATCGTCCTTCGTGCAGCCCGCCTTCAGCGTAATTCCAAGGATCTGGGCCATCTCACCGGCGTCGTGGCCGAGGATATGCGCGCCCACAACCTTTTGGCTGGCAGCGACCACAATCAGCTTCATGATCATCTTCTCGCCACGCCCCGACAGCGTCGCCTTCAGTGGACGAAACTGCGCACGGTAGACCTCGAGCTCCTTGTAGCGCTTGCCCGCTTCCTCCTCGGTCAGCCCTACGGTACCGATCTCGGGCTGCGAGAAGACCGCCGTTGCGATCGTCTCGTGATCGGGCTTGGTCGGATTGTCCTTGTACTCCGTCTCGATGAAGCACATTGCCTCGTGGATCGCCACCGGCGTCAACTGTATCCTGTCGGTGACATCGCCGAGCGCATAGATGTTCGGGACGTTGGTGCGAGAATAGTCGTCGACCACCACCGCTCCGCGCTCGTCGGTCTTCACACCGGCGGCTTCCAGGCCTAGGCCTTCCGTATTCGGAATGCGCCCGAGCGCCAGCATCACGACATCGGCAACCAGCGTGCCGTTCTTCAGCGTCTCGACGGAAAGACGACCGTCCTCTTTCGATACCTTCTGCAGCATATCATGGCAGAGGATGCGGATGCCCTTGGCGGTCATCGCCTCGTGCAGTCCCTGGCGGAGGTCCTGATCGAAGCGCGACAGAATCTCGGCGCCGCGATAGATCAGCGTCGTCTCGACGCCGAGGCCGTGAAAGATATTGGCAAACTCCACCGCGATATAACCGCCACCCGCAATCACAATCGCCTTCGGCAGCTCCTCCAGATGGAAGGCCTCGTTGGAGGAAATGCAGAGTTCGTTCCCAGGCAAAGCCGCGTGCGGGTTCGGGCGGCCACCGGTCGCGATCACGATGGTCTTCGCGGTCACCGTCTTGCCGGTATTGACCAACCGGACCGTATGCGCGTCGACCAATTCGGCACGTGTTTCCAGGATTTCGGCGTTGGCGCCGGCCAGTCCCTTCTTGTAGAGCCCTTCCAGTCGCGCGATCTCGTTGTCCTTCGCGGCAATCAGCTTCTTCCAGTCAAACGAGCTCTCGCCGACCGTCCAGCCGAAGCCAGCGGCATCCTCGAAATGTTCATGGAACTGAGCCGCATAGACAAAGAGCTTCTTAGGCACGCAGCCGCGGATCACGCATGTTCCGCCGTAGCGGTACTCCTCTGCGATCGCGACCTTCTTACCGAGCGAGGCTGCAACGCGGGCGCTTCGCACACCGCCTGAGCCACCGCCAATGACAAAGAGATCGTAATCGTAGGACGTCATGAGAAACTCCGGATGGAATCGGCTGGTGAGGTGAAAGTGATATAGTATTGGCGGCCGCAAAAACAAAAGCCCGGACGGTGCCGGGCTTTTGATCTGTTATTCGCGCCTTCTTACGGCTTCGGCTTTGCAGCAGCCGGTGCAGCTGGCTTCGGCGCGGCCGTCGCAGCCGGGTTCGCCGGATCGGCAGCCGGTGGCGGGGCCTTGATGACCTTCACGAGTTCAGCGCTCGTCTGTTTCTGCAGATCGCGCGAGATGCCCTGCGCCCAAATGTCGGCGGCCTTGACGGTTTCGCGCGAAGCGATCGGGCCATCCTTGAGCAGCTTCTTGCCAACCGGCGAGTTGTAGAACTCGGCGATCGCGTTGAGTTCCTCGACGGAGAATGCCTTGGCATAGGTCAGCGCGGCTTCCTTCTCGAGATCGGCGCGACGCGGTGCAAGGGCCAGTGCCTGCTTGTCGACCTCAGCGGTGATCGCATCCTGGTAGTTCGGCGAGTCCTGGATGAGATCGGCCTTCAGGCGCTCAGCCAGTCCGGGCAGGATGTTGTCGAACTGCGCGGTGGCGCCGATCGCGTCGATCGCAGCGCGGGCCGCCTTCAGCTGCTCCGGAGAGGCTTCCTGCGCATGTGCGGCAAAGCCGAATGCTACGCCTGAGAAAATAACGGTCGCAGCAGCAAAACGGCCAAGACCTGCAAATTTAATCATGAGTTTCAATGCTCCTGTTACCTGTTCGCCCGCAGCGTGCGTGCGCCTGCTGGACCTGCAATGATCGCAAGCGCCGCCATTTTTAGAAAGAGCCCGTGTTCAACGACTCCGGGTATTGAATTCAGCTCGTTTGAAAGCGCCTCTGCATCAGGAATGCGGCCAAAAGATGCATCCAGGATGTAGTGGCCGCCGTCCGTCATGAAGTCTTCGCCACCGGATTGGCGCAGCGTCAGGCTGCCGCTCAACCCAAGCTTCGAGGCCTTCTTTTCGATCGCCATGCGTGTCGATACGAGTCCGAACGGATTGACCTCAATCGGTAGCGGAAATGCGCCAAGTGTCTCGACCAGTTTGCTCTCGTCGGCAATCACGATCATGCGCTGAGATGCCGCAGCGACGATCTTCTCGCGCAGCAGTGCACCGCCGCCACCCTTGACGAGCGTGAGGTCGGAATCGACCTCATCCGCGCCATCGATCGTCAGATCGAGTTCCGGCAGTTCATCCAGTGACTTCAGCGGTACGCCGAGCTCGACGCAAAGCCTTGCCGTGCGTTCGGAGGTTGGCACGCCTTCGACCTTGAAGCCGGTTGAAACCTTCTCTGCGAGCAGCCGAACAAACTCTTCGGCAGTACTCCCGGTTCCGATTCCAAGCCGCATGCCATATTCGACATGAGCGAGTGCGGCCTCGGCGGCCTTGATCTTCATTTCGCGGGCATCCATGCGCCGCTGACTCCGAATTATTGCGTTGGATGTGCTGTTTACACGGCTCGCTTGCCAAACGAAAGCCAAAAGAGCGTAATGATTTTTGAAAAGCCGTGGGCATTTGCAACTCGTCGCCTTTGCCGGCAAATATTGCTTTTCCGGTCCTCATCACCTACTGCCGATGACATCTTTTCTGAAAGGCGCAATCCTTGACCCCTGCCCTTGTTGTATTCGATCTTGACGGAACACTGCTCGATACTCACACCGATCTTGTTGAGAGCCTGAATTATACGATCGCGGCAATCGGTGTGGCGCCGGTCAGCTACGACGACCTCACGCATCTCGTCGGACATGGCGCCAAGGTCATGATCGAGCGGGCCTGCGGTCTTCGAGGACATCCGTTGGCACAGGAACAGCTTCCTGCCCTGCTCAACCGCTTCATTGCGCACTACACCGACAACATGCCGGGACATACCGCGCCTTACCCCAGCCTGGTCGAGGCAATGGATCAACTGAAGAGTGCCGGCTGCAAGCTTGCCGTTTGCACCAACAAGCTCGAGGGCCTGGCGCGCAACCTGATCGAGAAGCTTGAACTCACCCATTATTTCGATGCCATTGCCGGCGGCGACACCTTCACCGTCAGGAAGCCCGACGCCCAACATCTTCTCGGAACCATCGAGCGCGCCGGCGGCGATGTCCGCAGGACCGTCATGATCGGCGACAGCGTCAACGACATTCTTGTTGCCCGCAATGCCGGCGTCCCTTCGATCGCCGTGCCGTTCGGCTATTCCGACGTCCCCGTCGAGACCCTCGGGCCAACGAGCGTGATTACGCATTTCAAGGAGTTAACTCCTGCCCTGATCGACGAATTGATCGAGGACTTCACCTCGGCAACGCCGGCGGCGGCGGCAGGCTGACGCAAAAGAAAAGGCGGCCCGCGGCCCAGCCCCTAACCCGATCGCGCGAAAAAACCCTCGCGAAACCCTGACCTACGCAAGGAGGTTTTGCGACATGCCCAGCCTCGACTATGGACTCTTCTTTTGCAGAGGCGCAGATTCAGGATACAAGGCGCAAGTTGCAAATCGTCCGATGCCGCATGCGTGATATGCGCAACTGATACATGATTGGCTCGCGATAGTTCCAAGTGGGTTGCGCATAGCCCGCATGTCCCTGTTCAGGTGACCGACGAATGGACGGTGCGACTGCGTTCCAGAACCGTCACGGAGGGAAATATGCCTGATTTCCAGCGCAGAAAATTTCTCGTTCAAGGTAGCACGGCGGCGCTCGCCGGGATGGCCGGTCTCAATTCTTCATCTCCTGCGTCCGCGGCTCCGACGGACGAGCTCGTGGCCGCTGCCAAGGCAGAGGGCCACCTCACCGTTGTCGGCCTGCCTCGCGACTGGTGGGGATACGGGGACATCATCGACGGTTTCAAGGCGAAATACGGCCTTGGTATCACCGAACTTATGCCCGATGCGGGATCGGCCAAGGTGATCAATACCATCAGAAATGCGAGGGACACAGCCGACCCGCAAGCGCCGGATGTCATCGACGTCGGTCTGCCTTTCGCCTTATCGGCGAAGAGGGACGGCCTGCTGCGGCCTTACAAGGTGGCGGCGTGGGAAGCCATTCCGGACGCAGCCAAGGATCCTGATGGATACTGGTACGGCGGCTACTACGGCACGCTTGCCTTCGAGGTCAACGCGGATATCGTGACGACGATGCCGACCGATTGGGCGGACCTCGCCTCGCCGAAATACAAAAATGCCGTGGGTCTCGCCGGCAATCTGACATCAAATCAAGCTATCCAAGGCATTTTCGCTGCGGGCCTGTCAGCTGCTCACGGGAACGCGGACGAGGCAGCCGATCAGGGGCTGAGCTTCTTTGCAGACCTCAGCCGCCGCGGCAACTTCGTTCCTATCGTCGGCGGCCTTGCTTCGCTTGAGGACGGGCGCACGCCTATCCTCGTTCGCTGGGACTACCTTGCAGCTACTGATCGGGAACGATCAGGAGGACGAACCAGGATTGAGATCGTGAGGCCGAAGACGGGCATCGTCGGTGGCGTCTATGCCCAGGCCATCAGCGCGTTCACTCCGCATCCGAACGCAGCCCGATTGTGGATGGAATACCTATACACTGAGACGCGGGCCTTCCTGAATAGCGGGTATGCGCCTGCCGACTTGGAAGGAAAGCTGGCACGGGTTCAGCATTCTGGTACCGAAGTCTACCCGCTCTTCCCAACACAGGAAGAACTCGATAGGGCAAGGGAGATCATCACCAACGGGTGGGGAGACGTCGTCGGAGTGCAAATCCAGTGTCTCCCGTGCGGAAGCCCTTCCGGTATCCCAATGGTTTTCAGTGAAGGCACCATCGGACAGCGCACGATGTCGCGGTAGCCGATATGGTTTTGATCGCCATGCCATTCGACTATTCCGACATCCCGTCGAGATCCACGGAGCCTGCACAGATCGACGAATTGATCGCGGAGCTTGCTTCCGCAACGCGCGCAGCGGCGGCAAGCCGATCGCAAAAAGAAAAGGCGGCTCCCCGGCCGCCGTCATATCATCGGCGCGATCAAATCTGCGCGTCACGCGCCTTCGTCGTCGCATCGAAAGCCTTCTGCACATAGGCGTCGCGGCCGTATACGTCATCGAAATACTGGATGACACCATCCTTGTTCGGCCAGGCCGTGAAGTAAGCCACGTAGACCGGGATCTTCTGCGGAACCTGCAGGGCGTGGTTCTTGCCCGTGGCAATCTCCTTGCCGATCTGGTCCACCGACGTGTTCAGCACGGCCGCTGCCATCGCGCGTGGCTCGGCAAGGCGGACGCAACCATGGCTGAGGGCGCGCATATCGCGTTTGAAGAAGCTCTTCGAAGGCGTGTCATGCATGTAGATGGCGTGAGCATTCGGGAAAAGGATCTTGAGTTCGCCAAGCGCATTGTCGTCGCTCGGCGGCTGGCGCACGGAAACGTTGGTCGTCGAGCCGTACCAGTCGACGCTGGACGACGCCACGGCGCGACCGCCGACTGTTACCTCATAGCCCATCCGGTCCAGATAGCTCGGGTCGGAGCGCAGGCGCGGCAGCATCTCGTTGATGATGATCGACTGCGGCACACCCCAGAAAGGATTAAACTCGACCGTCTCGATCTGATCCTGGAAGAAGAAGGTCTGGTGCGACGGCTGACCGATCACCACGCGCATCGACAACTGTTCCTTGTTGTCGTTGTGGTAGTAGACCATATAGGCCGGCTGGTTGATGAAGACGTAGCGCGAGCCGAGGTCGGCCGGCAGCCAGCGGGCCTGCTCCAACGCAACAATCAGCTTCTCGACCTTCGATGCGTTGCTGTCGCCGCCAGCCATGATGCGGACCGTCGCCTGGCCGATAACGCCGTCCGGCTTCAGTCCATGTTCCTTCTGGAAACCTTCAACGAGCGAAACGATCTCAGGCGAATATTCGGTGCTGCCCGTATAGGCGGAGAGCGTACTCGCATGTTCCGCCTTGAGCGCGGCCGAGCCATGCTTGCCGATCGCCTTCACGATGTTCGGGATTTCGGACGAGTTGTCGCCCGGCCGAAGCAGGCCGCTCAGCGCGATATCGATGCGCTCTTCGCTGGCTCCCTCTGCGCGCAACTTCGCCAGTTCGCCTTCGAGTGCAACGAACTGCGGCGCATCCGGCGTACGGCTTCTGAGATAGGCCGGGGTATCCGGGCTCATGCGGGCGAGCTTCAGCACCGGCGCAAGGTTCACGTCCTTACGCTTGAAATCGTGATAGCCGGAGAGCTTGTTCGGATCGACGCGACCACGAACTGTATCCTGGACATAGGCGAGCACCTTTGCGGACAGTTCCAGTTCAAACTGCGTCAGGGCGCGGTCACGGACTGCCGGATCCGGATTGGTCGGATCCTCCGCCGGCACCTGGACCGCATAGTCGGCCGGGTCGAGACCGACCGAAGCGGCATCCGCCAGAACGTCCATCGCCGCCTTGGCACGATCGTTGACATCCGTTCCGGCGAGCCAGACCAGCGGATTCTTCACATCGCCGTAATAGGCCTCAAGCGCCCTGGCGACTTCGACGGGGGCGCGCACCTTCGCCTCGATAAGGAAGCGGCGCTGTACCGACGGCGTTGCCTCGGTCGCAGCCGACGCATCGGCAACTGCCCCGGTGACGACAGGATCGGTAAATTTACCGGTATCGACGAAGCGCATCGCATCTGGCTGATAGGTATAGTAGCGCGGGCTCGAAACCTTCGGCAGCGGCGCATCCGGAGCCGACTGAAGGAAGGACGGAACCGACCGCCTCGGATTGACAATCGTGCTCTGGGTGCGAGCGCGATCCCCGCGGATCATATCCATCAACGTGTAAGCCTGCGCGGGCGTGGAACCCATCGCAGCCATGCCGCAGGAAAGCGCTAGTGCGGAAGCCGCACCTTTCAGAAGGAATGTCATGCTTTTATCCAGTCCCAGTGTCATGCTGTCTTCAAATCGCGGGCAAAAACCCGCCTTAAAACTCGTTTCATCCGGCGCGAGCGTCACATGGCAGAAACTGGCCGCAGCCGCCAGCCTTGGGCCTCTCAACCCAAAGTAACGCGGAAAACGCTTATGCCGAGCCCCAGTTCACACAAAATAATGAAATTATTAGTTAATTTTTTACTTTATTTTCGCCTTCGGACACAGTGGCCAACGAGGCACTGAAATATAAAAATTTAGCCGTGTCTAAATGGCCACTGATCACCCGCCGATAACATGATTTATACATTCATATTTTGCATTTCCAGCAGTTTTCTTCGTCCCGTTTCGGACCTATAAGACCCATCTCCGAAGGCACCGCGACAGAAAGGCATGACCATGACCTCCACCCGCACCGAAACAGATACGTTCGGCCCGATCGAAGTACAGAACGACAGATATTGGGGTGCTCAGGCGCAGCGCTCGCTCGGCAATTTCAAGATTGGCTGGGAGAAGCAGCCGCTTTCGATCGTTCGCGCCCTCGGCATCGTCAAGCAGGCGGCGGCGCGTGCCAACATGGCGCTCGGTCAGCTCAATCCGGAGGTCGGCAACGCCATTGTCGACGCGGCGCAGGAAGTGATCGACGGCACGCTCAACGACCACTTCCCCCTCGTTGTCTGGCAGACGGGCTCCGGCACGCAGTCAAACATGAATGCCAACGAAGTGATCTCCAACCGTGCCATCGAATTGTTGGGCGGCGTCATGGGATCGAAGAAGCCGGTGCATCCCAACGATCACGTCAATATGAGCCAGTCGTCAAACGACACCTATCCGACGGCCATGCATATCGCCTGTGCGGAGCAGATCGTGCGCCACCTGCTTCCGAGCTTGAAGCACCTGCACGCCGCGCTCGACATGAAGGTCACCGAATTCAGCCACATCATTAAGATCGGCCGCACGCACACGCAGGATGCGACGCCGCTGACGCTTGGCCAGGAATTCTCCGGCTATGCAGCGCAGGTCGGCTCCGCCATCAAGCGCATCGAATTGACGCTTCCTGGCCTTTGCGAGCTGGCACAGGGCGGCACCGCGGTCGGCACCGGTCTCAACGCGCCTGTTGGATTTGCCGAGAAGGTCGCTGACGAGATCGCCGAAATCACCGGCCTGCCCTTCGTGACGGCCCCGAACAAGTTCGAAGCACTCGCCGCCCATGACTCCATGGTGTTCAGCCATGGCGCCATCAATGCGGCCGCCGCCGCGCTCTTCAAGATTGCCAACGACATCCGCCTGCTGGGCTCCGGTCCCCGCGCTGGCCTCGGCGAACTCGCCCTTCCCGAGAACGAGCCCGGCTCCTCGATCATGCCCGGCAAGGTCAACCCGACCCAGTGCGAGGCGCTGACGCAGGTCTGCATCCACATCTTCGGCAACAACGCGGCCCTCACCTTCGCCGATAGCCAGGGCCACTTCGAGCTCAACGTCTACAATCCGATGATGGCCTACAACTTCCTCCAGTCGGTGCAACTGCTCGGCGACGCCGCCGTTTCTTTCACCGACAATTGCGTCGTCGGCATCGAGGCGCGCGAGGACAACATCAAGGCCGGTCTCGAACGGTCCCTGATGCTGGTCACGGCGCTTGCTCCGAAGATCGGCTATGACAACGCCGCCAAGATCGCCAAGACCGCGCACAAGAACGGCACGACCCTGAAGGAAGAAGCGTTGGCGAGTGGCCTCGTCACCGTCGAGGAATACGACGCAATCGTTCGCCCTGAAACGATGATCGGCCCGAAGTAAGCCTGCCTCCTCGCTTGCTTGAAACAGTTGACACCGCCGTACCCGCGGCGGTGTTTTCCAGATTTTCATGACTAAAACAGACAAGTTTTAGAATTATTGCAATTGCGAAGACGCCCGAATAGATCATCTGCGATTTCGGTCCGCATGAAAGGTCCCTCGATGGCTGACGATCTTTTCCCCCTCAGCAAAGACTCCACCCAATACCGCAAGATCAGCAGCGACTACGTCTCTGTCGACAGCTTCAAGGGGCAGGATATCCTGACCGTCGAGCCGGAAGGCATCCGCCTCCTTGCCGAAACGGCCTTTGCCGACATCAACCATCTCCTGCGACCCGGCCACCTGAAGCAGCTCGCCTCGATCCTCGAAGACCCGGAGGCGACCGACAACGACCGCTTCGTTGCTTATGACCTGCTGAAGAACGCCAACATCGCCGCAGGTGGCATCTTGCCGATGTGCCAGGACACCGGCACGGCGATCATAATGGGCAAGAAAGGACGCCGCGTCTGGACCGAAGGTGAGGACTACTCGGCTCTCGCCAAGGGCGTCATGGACGCGTACGAGAAGAAGAACCTGCGCTATTCGCAGCTCGCGCCCATCAAGATGTTCGAGGAAAAGAACACCAAGAACAACCTGCCGGCGCAGATCGACATCTACGAGGAAGGCACCGACTCCTACGACTTCCTGTTTGTCGCCAAGGGCGGCGGTTCGGCCAACAAGACCTTCCTCTACCAGGGCACCCCGTCGCTCCTGACGCATGACCGGATGATCGACTTCCTTAAGGAGAAGATCCTTACGCTGGGTACGGCAGCCTGTCCCCCCTACCATCTGGCGATCGTCATCGGCGGCACCTCCGCCGAAATGAACCTGAAGACCGTCAAGCTCGCCTCGACGCGCTACCTCGACGATTTGCCGACCGAAGGTTCCGAGAGCGGCCACGCGTTCCGCGACCTCAAGATGGAGAAGGAAATCCACAAGCTGACGCAGCAGATGGGCGTCGGCGCGCAGTTCGGCGGCAAGTATTTCTGCCACGACGTCCGCGTCATCCGCCTGCCCCGCCACGGCGCATCCCTTCCGATCGGCCTCGGCGTTTCCTGCTCCGCCGACCGCCAGGCGAAGGGCAAGATCACCCGCGACGGCATCTTCGTCGAGCAGCTGGAGACCGATCCCTCCAAATACATGCCTGAGATCGACGAGTCGAAGCTGTCGGACTCGATGGTCCGGATCGATCTCAACCAGCCGATGAGCGCAATCCTGGCCGAACTCAGCAAGCACCCGGTCAAGACCCGCCTGTCGCTGACGGGCACGATCATCGTCGCACGCGACCTTGCCCACGCCAAGATCCGCGAGCGACTGGAAAAAGGCGAAGGCATGCCGGATTACATGAAGAACCATCCGGTTTACTACGCCGGCCCGGCCAAGACCCCGGCAGGCTACGCCTCAGGCTCTTTCGGCCCGACGACCGCCGGTCGCATGGATTCATATGTCGACCAATTCCAATCCTTCGGCGGCTCCATGGTGATGCTTGCCAAGGGCAACCGCTCCCGCGCCGTGCGCGAAGCCTGTAAGACACATGGCGGCTTCTACCTCGGCTCGATCGGCGGACCGGCTGCCCGCCTCGCGCAGGACTGCATCAAGAAGGTCGAGGTGCTGGAGTATCAGGAACTGGGCATGGAAGCCGTGTGGAAGATAGAGGTGGCAGACTTCCCGGCCTTCATCGTCACCGACGACAAGGGCAACGACTTCTTCCAGGAATTCAACCTCGGCTGATCGACGTCAATGGATTGCCGCGGTCGCCCGATGGTCGACCGTGGCGGTATCGACGCGATTTGCGAGATCAGCAACATTGAGGACCTCCTCCGCCTTCACGCTGGCGAGAATGTCGCTGCGAAATACACCGTCGAAGAAACCATCCTGCTGGATCAGCGCGACGGAGCCTGCAATGACTGCAGCAACAAGGACGATCGGCGAAGTGTGACGAGAGCTTTCCAAGATCTCTGCCTTCCGTTGGAGCCACACGGCTCTTTCGGGGGGAATGTGCGCCTTCTCGCCGATCCGCAACAGCGCGACCGATCGACACCGACTGTCAACAAATATGAAACAATGCAAAAGCAACTGAAACGACTGGTTGGATTTTTTATTTTGCGCCACTCGCCCATAAGGCGAAATTACCGCAACCCTTCTGCAGCTTCTCAGATAAAAATCAATACGATAAGCAAATAACGCAGAATAATGGATAAATTTCACATGTAATCATTGGTATATCCTCTCTTAATCATTTCCCAATATTTCTTAGCTATCAAATTAAAGACTGCATTTGACATTCAATTGAGGAGTAGTCGCATGACGACGGCCGCAGCGCCAACGAGGGCGCAGGTTCCCGACGTGGCAGGTCAGATCACGTTCGCCATGCGCTCCATGGGCGTCGCACCGATCCCTCGGAACTACGAACTCTTTTACGAAGCCTATATCGGCTCCAACCCGGCGCTGACACGAGATCTTGCTGCGCTCGGCAGTCAGGCGACGCAGGAGGAACTGGACGCGCTCGGGGCGCAGTATTTTACGCACAGCCCTGCCCGCGTGTTCGACGACGCGCACGGTCGCATTGCCGCCGAGCTCGAGACGCTGCTGCGCGTGCTGCGCCAGGAGCAAATCTCGCTGGAGAGCTACAACAAGCTGCTTGGCGAAACCTACAAGCGGATCAGCTCGAAGAACCATACCAGCGTGGAGCTTATCGAAAACGCCCTCAGCCTGCTCACGCAGGCAACCGGCGACACCATGGCGCACGGCGAACGCACGGTCGAGAACGTCGTCCAGCGATCGCAGGAAATGGATCAGGTCCGCAAGGAGCTTGACGAATACAAGCGTATCGCCAACACGGACTCATTGACACGCCTGTCGAACCGCCGTGCATTCGACGATCGCCTCGCCGCCGTCTACAACAATCCGGCCATGCGGCCCGTCACTGCGCTGGTGCTCGCCGACATCGACAATTTCAAGAAGATCAACGACACCTACGGTCATCCGGTCGGCGACAAGATTCTCGCCACGGTCGCCTCGGTCATCCGCGCCAACGTCCGCCGCGACGTTTTCGTCGCCCGCACCGGCGGCGAGGAGTTCGCCCTCATCATAGAAGGCAACACGGCCGACGAAGTCATGGGGATGGCCGAGCGCATTCGTCGCACGCTGGAAACGACGCCCTTCACCAACTCGCGCACCAGAATAAACTACGGGCCGGTCACGGTATCGGTCGGCGTCTGTATGGCGTCCTACGCGGAAGACGCCGGCGACCTTTACCACAGGGCCGACGTTGCCCTTTACGGCGCAAAGAATTCCGGCCGCAACTGCAGCGTCCTCTTCGAAGACGGTATGCAGAAGGACTTCACGAAGAGCTGGCTGATCTACAAGGGATAGACCCTGGCAAGCAGCGTCTTCGCCTGCCTGTCGATGAGCTTGATTGCCGCAATCGCCCGTCGCCATCGCAATGGACCGCGATTTGCGCGGCCCTCCTTCCTAAGAGGTGGGCCTGCCAATCCTACGCGGAAGCCTACCACATCGTCCTGGCGGCACGCTCCGGCCATTCTCGGTCATAGGTTTCGTAGTCGAAATCCCCTGTCGCCGCCTTCAGCATCAAACCGGGCGTTGGCAGGCTCTTCGGATCGATGAAGGTTGCCGGATTCCACAGCTCCGAACGGATCAGCGCACGAGCGCATTGGAAATAGACCTCGTCGATCGTAATGACGATCACCGTACGCGGATGCTTTCCGTCCATCACGAAGCTGGACAGGACTGCCTCGTCGTTCGTCACGACACCACGCCCGTTAATACGCATGGTGGTGTTCGAACCGGGAATGAGGAACATCAGCGCCAGGCGTGGATCCCGCACGATGTTGGAGAGCGAATCCACCCGGTTATTGCCGCGCCAGTCAGGCAGATGCAGCGTCCGGTCGTCGACGATGCGCACGACGCCGCCGATATCACCGCGCGGCGAACAGTCGAGGCCTTCGGGTCCCACCGTCGCGAGTGCCACGAAGGGCGACGCCTCGATCATCTCGCGATAGAGCGGCGTCAGATAGTCCGTCACCTTGGCTACGGATGCCTGCGTCAGCCCGCCAGCGTAGATCGCTGCGAGTTCCTCTACCGTTTCAATGATTTTCATGACTGTCCTGCCGCTTTTTATCGTGGCGGCCTTTAGCTGCCTAACGTGACGTTACAATGATACGCGCCGCGCAGGAAGAGCGAAAAGCGGAATGATCTCAGCATCCTTTCCGGAATCGTCCTCCGCGAGAAAACCCGTAATCGCATCGAGAACCGACCGCGCCGCCACGATGCGACGGTGCCCGAAGCCATTTGCCCAGTGGAGCCGCACGGCATTGCCTGCGGCCGCGTAACGCCGAGCGTGATTGGCACTCACTTCCTTGTCGTCCTCCGCGTGCACGATCATCACTGGCCGCTGGATCGCGCCGGCCGCCCCGCTCGCATCGAACGCCTCCAGTCGCCGACCGGTGACACGGTGCACCTCGTTCTCCAGCGCCTGCTGTGCCGGGCGCCTAAGCCCGATCAGCCTGCCGAAATCCTTGAAGAGCCAGTGCATTTCGCTTGGCGAGCCGATCAGCACCAGCTTTTCCGGAAGCACGGCAGACTCGCCAGGCAACATGCCTGCCGCGGCCACCATCAGCGCGGCGCCGCCAAAGGAGTGGCCGATCGCGGCATCGAACGCACCGAATCGACGCTCGGCCGCGGCGATCGCCTTCACCGCCATGCCCATGTGGAGCATCCTCCCCGCCGCGCGGCCATGACCGGGAAAGTCGACCGCGATCACTTCCGCGCCGGTTGCCGCCAAGGTCGTCGCGATGTCGGCCATGTAGGCACCGCTCGATCCCCAGCCATGGGTCACAAGATAGCGCGGGCGCCGTCCCAAGGCGCCACCGTTCAGCCGATAGGCATGCGCCCGTCCGCCGCCGGCCAGACGAAGCGTGAACCGCTCCGCTCCGGCAAGCTTTGCCGCGCCGGCCGCATGTGCTGCTTTCGCCTTCTCGCCCTTCGGCCTTGTCGAGGGTGTTACGCAGAACAGGCGGAACGCCGCCGTCCCGGCGAGGCGCGGCGAAACCGACTGCAGCAGGGAAAAACCGAGGCGGGTGACCTTCAGCGCAAAGTTTGTCATAGTGGGAATCCAATAATGTTCAACACTGAACAATAAAGTACAACAATGAACAAAAATCAATCCCTGCCCTGGGATCATCCGCGTTTTCGCAGCTGGATCGCTGTTGCCCGCGCCTGCCAACTCATGCAGCAGTCGCTCGGTCGCTCGCTATCCGAACTCGATATCAAGACCCCGCACCTCGATATTCTGATCAATCTCTATCGCTTCGAGGGCATCTCGCAGCAGGAACTCGCCCGCAAGCTGCTGGTCGGTCGCTCGAACATGAGCATGCTCTTGCCGCAGATGGAGAAGCGCGGGCTGATCGAACGGCGCGGCGATGAGAAGGACAAGCGCGTACTGCGCCTCTTCCTGACGCCGGAAGGCCGGAATGTCACGGAGAAGGCCATGGTCATCCAGACCGACCTCATCGAGCGGGTGCTTTCGCCCGAGCCGATCGAGCAATGCATGGCGATGGCCGGATCAATGGAACGGATCATCCGGGTCCTGCAGCAAGACCTTGTCGACGAAGACTGATCTCAGTGAACGGTGTGGCCGACCGTTTGCCCCGCAAGGGATTTGTATTCCCACGCGGCCACGATGATCAGCACCAGCATCGCGAGGATACCGGCAAGGTAGACCTCGATGAACGGCGCAATGAAGGCGAGCAGAATCAAGAGCACAAGGCCGGCCAGATGCGACAGCGGCATACGTCCGCTGGTCGCCCCTTTGAACCAGAGATTGCCGGCAAGAAACAGTCCGGAGCCACCGAGTACGGAGGCCATCACGCCTAGATTGCCAGTCTCATGCGGATGCGAGAACATGAACTCGACGGCGACGGCGTGAACGATGATGCCCGCCAGGATCGGGATATGGGCATAGGTGAACGCCAGCCGTGCCAGGCTTCCCGGCGTTTCGTCGTGTTCGATCCGATGCGCCGCCCGCTCGTGGCCGAAGCGGAAATAGAGCCACCACATCGCCACCGTCCCCGCGAATCCAGTCCCGAAGACGACCGCCGTCAATGGCGAAAACGGCATTTCCGAGAAAGTCCGCCCCGACACCAGCACCGCCTCGCCAAGGCAGATGATGACGAAAAGCGCGCAACGCTCGGCCATATGCGCGCCCGACACGTCCCAGTCCGCGGCGGTCGATTTGCCAAGTCCCGGGACGGTAAAGCCGCTCGCCGGAGCGGCATATTCGATAGCAAGGGCGATGAGCCATGCGATCAGTCGCGCCTCGTGTTCCAGAAGGCCGCCGGCGATCCAGAAGACGCCGGAAAATATTAGCCAGCTACTGATGCGCACGAAATTTCGATACTTCAAGGCGTCCGACTTGACCGCATAGCACGCAAACAGCGATCGACCGACCTGCATGAGCACGTAGGACCCGGCAAAGAGCAGCCCCTTGTCGCCAAAAGCCTCGGGGATAGACGCGGAAAGAACCAGGCCAAGCAGCATCAAGACGACGAGCATGCCGCGAACCGCCATCTTGTCGGGGTCGAGCCAGTTTGTAACCCAGGTCGTGAATATCCACACCCACCAGACGGCAAAGGTCATCAGGCCGGCTTCAAGAGCGCCGAGCGGCGTATAATGCGCCGCGAGGGCATGCGAGAGCTGCGAGATCGAGAAGACGAAGACGAGATCGAAAAACAGTTCGAGGAAGCTGACCCTGCTTTCACTCGGACTGCCTTTGGCGCGCAGCCAGTTTCGCTTGCTCGTTCCCGCCATGCATTTCCCCCTTGCGGCAATTGTCGCTTAACGCGGCTTCTCTGAGGTGTCGCGGCTCATGCCCTTTTCGCGCAGCTCTTCTTCATAGGCCGAGAACAGCTCCTCGCCGCGCTCGCCGAGCTCGCGCAGATAGGTCCAGGTATAGATGCCGGTATCATGCATGTCGTCAAAGCCGATGCGCACCGCATAATTGCCGGTCGGCGTCATGGAAATGATCGCGACATTGCGCTTGCCGGGAACGGTGACTTTCTGCCCGGGCCCGTGCCCCTGCACCTCCGCCGATGGCGAAAGCACCCGCAGCATCTCGGCGGAAAGATCGAAACTCTGCTCGTCGTTGAACGTCACGACGAGGTGCTGCCGGTCTTTTGAAACTCTGAGTTCAGTCGGCCAGATATCGGTCATGATCCCATTCCCCTTCAAAATCACGAGTAGGCAATGAGGCTTGCCGAGGCAAGCTCAATTTACCGTGCGTAAGGGGCGTTTCCCTTGACGCGGCAATGGCATATACGCACATTAGTAGCATTGCGGAGGTATTCGTGAACAGCAACGTCGGAACGACAGGCAACGCATCGCCACTGGTTGCAGAGACGAAACCGATGATCGACCCGTTCAAACGGGCCGTGACCTATCTGCGTGTCTCCGTCACCGACCGCTGCGACTTCCGCTGCACCTACTGCATGGCCGAGCACATGACCTTCCTGCCGAAACAGGAGCTGTTGACGCTCGAGGAATTGCACCGGCTCTGTTCCGCCTTTATCGCCAAGGGCGTGCGCAAGCTGAGACTCACCGGCGGCGAGCCGTTGGTGCGCAAGAACATCATGTATCTCGTGCGGGAACTCGGCAAACAGATCGGCTCCGGCCTCGACGAGCTGACCCTGACCACCAACGGCTCGCAGCTTTCCCGCTTTGCCGGCGAGCTCTATGATAGCGGCGTGCGTCGCATCAACGTCTCGCTCGACACGCTTGATCCCGACAAGTTCCGCCAGATCACCCGCTGGGGCGATTTCCACAAGGTGATGGAAGGCATCGAGGCGGCCCAGAAGGCCGGCCTCAAGGTCAAACTGAATGCGGTAGCACTGAAGGACTTCAACGACACCGAAATGCCGGAGATGATCCGCTTCGCGCACGGCCGCGGCATGGATCTCACCGTCATCGAAACCATGCCGATGGGCGAGATCGAGGAAGACCGGACGGACCGCTACCTGCCGCTGTCGAAGCTCAGGGCCGATCTCGAAGAACGATTCACCTTCTCCGACATCGGCTACCGCACCGGCGGTCCGGCACGCTATGTCCAGGTGAAGGAAACCGGCGGCCGGCTCGGCTTCATCACTCCGATGACGCATAATTTCTGCGAGAGCTGCAACCGCGTCCGACTGACCTGCACCGGCACGCTTTACATGTGCCTTGGCCAGAACGACGCCGCGGATCTACGCGCCGCCTTGCGCGCCACCGAGGACGACGGATTGCTCTATGCGGCGATCGACGAGGCCATTTCGCGCAAGCCCAAGGGCCACGACTTCATTATCGACCGCACCCACAATCGCCCTGCCGTTGCCCGCCACATGAGTGTCACGGGCGGGTGACACCCGCGGAGCTAGGGCAGCTTACGTCCGGTTGATCGAAACCCCGCCATCCGCCAGCATTGACGTCCCGGTCACAAAGCTCGCCATATCCGATCCCAGGAACAGTGCGGCCTTGGCGATCTCCTCCGGCCGAGCCAGCCGTTTCAGCGCGTGCAGGCCATGGATGAAGGCGACGAGCTGCATGTCGGGATTCTCGAAATTCGCCGGGTTCAGCGCGGTGTCTGTGCCCCCGGGCAACAGCGCGTTGACGCGGATGTTTTTCGGACCGAGCTCGGCGGCAAGAACCTGCACCAGGCCGGTCAGTCCCGCCTTGCTTGCCGCATAGGCACCCATCCCAGGCATTCCTGCCGTGTGACCGACGAAGGTCGAGGTGAAGACGATCGACCCGCGGCCGCGGGCGATCATTGCTGGCACCTGATATTTCGCTGCCAGAAATGCGCTGGTGAGATTGACCGCCAGCATTTCGTTCCAGCCATCCAGCGACAGGTCAGCCACCGGCGCCGATTCGCCGGCGCTGCCGGCGTTGTTGAAGGCAACATCCAGACCGCCGAAGCGTTCGACCGCCACTTCGACCAGCCGCCAGTTCAAAGCCTCGTCGCGCACGTCGCCGGCAACCGCAACCGCCTCGCCGCCCGCATCTCCGATCTCTTCGACCAGCATGCCAAGCTGAGCCTCGCGTCGCGCCGCGACGACCAGCCGCGCGCCTTCGGCTGCAAAGAGCTTGGCGGCCGCCCGGCCGATGCCGGAGCTCGCGCCGGTTATGATCGCAACCTTGCCATCCAGATATCTCATGTCGGAACCTCCGCTTGTTGTTCGCGGTATCCCAATCCCAGACATCCTGGCGCTCAGCCACCCGTTTCCTGCCCGTGTCGGCGCGCGCCCTATTGTGCACTGCGCAATCGAATTATTTCGGGTGTGTCTTTCGTTCGATACCCATGGCGCCTGGCACGCTCTAAGAACACGTGTACGAGAATCGGAATATCGACATGCCGCGGTCCCGCAACACCCAGGGCGCCATCTACATGAGTTCGGCCATGGCCGGATTTTCCTGCAGCGACGCACTTTCCAAATCAGTTATCGCTTACATGAATGCCGGCCAGATCATGTGTCTGCGCGGCCTCTTCACCAGCATCTTCGTCTACTTCATCGCGCGCCACATGGGTGCCTTGCGATCGTGGCGCATCATCCTCAAGCCCATGATCATCATCCGCGTCATTTGCGAGATATTGGCAGCGGTGACTTACATTACGGCGCTCGGAATGATGCCGATCGCGAACGCATCGGCCATCCTGCAGTCGCTGCCGCTGGTCGTGACCTTCGGTGCGGCGCTATTCTTCCGCGAACCCGTCGGCTGGCGTCGCTGGTCGGCCATTCTCGTCGGCCTGATTGGCGTGCTGATCATCATTCGGCCGGGACCGGACGGTTTCACGGCCGCAGCTCTCCTCTGCGTTGGCAGCGTCCTCACGACGGCCGGCCGCGACCTCGCCACGCGCGGCATCGCCCCCGAGATCCCGTCACTGATGATCACAGTGGTGACGGCCGTCTCGGTAACGGTCGTCGGTGCATTGCTGACGCCGCTGCTGGGAGGATGGGAGCCGGTTAGCGTGACTTCGCTTTCGCACCTGCTGCTCGCCGCCATTCTCGTCCTGGTCGGCTATCAGTCGGTCATCATGGCGATGCGCACCGGTGAAATCTCTTTCGTCGCACCGTTCCGCTACACCAGCCTTATCTTCTCGACATTGCTGGGCTTCGTCTTCTTTGCGGAGTTTCCCGATGTCTGGACGCTCGGCGGTGCGGCTATCGTCATAGCGTCCGGCCTCTACACGTTCTATCGTGAGGCCAAGCGCCATGTACCGCCGGTCGCCCAGGAGTCCGAGCCGAGAACCCCCGTCTGAGGCAACCATGAACGATTTTGTGCTGCATAGATCCAATATTCCGGGTGTGGTCCTGGCGGGAGGACGCTCTTCGCGCATGGGCCGCGACAAAGCCTCCGTGCGGCTCGATGGCCGCACGCTGCTGGAGCGCGTCATCGAACAGCTCGAGCCGCAGGTGAGCACCCTTGCCGTCAACGCCGACGCAACCCCGGAAAATTGCCGGCATCTGTTCATTCCTGATATAGTTCCCGGCAAAGCGGGACCAATGGCCGGCATCCATGCAGCGATGACCTACGGTGCATCGCTTGGGGGTGTCACACACGTGGTCACGGTTTCTGTCGACAGTCCATTCTTTCCGAGCGACCTCGTCGATTGGTTCGCTGGCGTCATCGATTCACCTGGCAAGATTGCCATCGCCGCCTCCGAGGGCCGCAGCCATCCGGTGTTCGGCCTGTGGCCCGTCAGCCTTGCCGATGACCTGGAATCCTGGATCGCAACCGACGAAAAACGCCGTGCGCGCGACTTCCTTCTACGGCATGACGTTACGGAAGTTGCCTTCCCGCTGCGCCCGACGCGGGCGAGCCTCCTCGATCCGTTTTTCAACGTCAACACGCCGGACGATCTCGCCGAGGCGGAGCGCTGGCTCAAGGTCATGGTATGATGGAGAAACCGAAGGTCTTTGGCATCGCCGGCTGGAAGAACTCGGGCAAGACCGGT
Source organism: Rhizobium sp. 42MFCr.1 (assembly GCF_000377185.1). Lineage (NCBI taxonomy): Bacteria > Pseudomonadati > Pseudomonadota > Alphaproteobacteria > Hyphomicrobiales > Rhizobiaceae > Rhizobium > Rhizobium sp. 42MFCr.1. The sequence continues at coordinate 145,072 of NZ_KB897818.1, read as the reverse complement.
TTGGCGGTCCGCCTCGTCGAGGAATTCACCCGCCGCGGCTACCGCATTTCCACCATCAAGCATGCCCATCATGACTTTGACATCGACAAGGTCGGTGCCGATAGCTACCGCCACCGACAGGCCGGCGCTCACGAAGTGACCATCGTCTCCGGAACGCGTTATGCCATCATGCACGAATTGCGCGGCGCCCCAGAGCCGACATTCGACGAAATTCTTGCCCGCATCGCGCCCTGCGACCTTGTCTTGATCGAGGGCTACAAGCGCGAACCGATCCCGAAGATCGAGGCGCGGCGGCTCGAATCCGCCAACCAGGAACCCCTCGCCCCGACGGATCCCCACATCGTTGCCATCGCGGCCGATCACCCGATCGCCGAAGGCTTTCTGCCGGTATTCAACCTCGATGACACCCAGGCAATCGCAGACTTCATTTCCGGAATAGTGGAGCTGCCTGCAAAGTAGGAAACGTTACGACCTCGAAGCTGGTGCGCTCGCGCCAGAACCGCAGAGCGCGCAAACGAAAGCCGCCGGTCTCCCGACGGCTTCCGATCAGTTTCGATTATCGGCTCGCGGAGGCGACCGGGCGTACCAGCGCCGTCACGCGACGGATGGTGACGCGGCGGTTTTCCTGGTTCGGCCCCTGCGTGTTGACCTTGAGGTAACGTTCGCCGTAGCCCTGCGTCGCCAGGTTTTCGGGCGGGATGCCGTAAACGTCGGTCATCACATTCGCCACCGATTCCGCGCGTTGGTCCGAGAGGACGAGGTTGCTCTGGTCGGAGCCGACCGCGTCCGTATGGCCTTCGATCAGAAAAGTTTCCGACGGATCCTTCCGCAACACCTCGTTGATCGCATCGGCGACCTTGCGCAGGCTGCGCGCCTGGCTCATCGGGATCTCGGCACTCCCCGTCGCAAAGGTGATCGTATCGAGATCGATACGGCGAACCTTGTCGCGGATACGCGCCGAATACTTCACCTCATCCAGCGAATAGACACGCTCCACGGGCTCCACCGGCGGCTCGCGCAGGAAGTCGTAGTAGTCGCGATCGTCGTCGCTGCTCGTGTCCATGATGTAGTCACCGAGCGGAATACGCAGGCGCATCGGCGGCAGGTCGCGGCCCGGATCTTCGAAGTAGCCGCGGTCCGGATCTTCGTAGAGACCAGGCGAATAGTAGAGCACGGACTCGCGCCCGCCATTGTCAATGCGCGACCGCTGGATGATGTCACCATAGCGGTTGCGGATCGTCACGATCTGATAGCCGTCACGGTCGATCGTCTCACGGTAACGGTCCCGCGGCAGCTGCTCGTAGGTCGGCCGCTCGCCGTCACGCAGGAAGCGCCGGTCGTCATCGCCGCGAACGATCGTCTGGTTGTTGATCTGGATGATCACACGATTGTCGTCACCACGCTCGCCGAAGCGCGCGCCTTCCGGCCGCTCGAACTGCGGACGCCTGTCGAGACGCCGACCCTGTTCGCTGGTCACGGCTTCGATCTTGATCGGAGCAGCCTTTGCGCCCTCGGTTATGATCTGGGCCTCGGCGTCGGTTTTTGGAACCCGGAAATTCTGCTCCTGGCCGCGTTGCCTGTCGCGGTCACGACGGGACTGGATGCCCCCCGAGCGGTCGGCGTCCTTGTCGCTGTCGAGAACGGCGGCACCGTTTTCAACCGGCAGAACGACGGTTTCCGTGCTCTTGCTCGGGTCCGCGGCAATCTCCTTGCGGCGCTCGAGTTCCTTGGGCGTGATTTTCTCCGGAGCCGGGATAACCTGCTCGGCTTGGCCCACTGCCGGCTGATCGGTCGGCTGCGCCGGAACCTGTTCACCCTGCTGCTGAGCCGGTGCTTGCTCGCCCTGCTGAGGTGCTGGAACCTGTTCGCCCTGCTTCAGGATCGGCTGCGTGCCGCCAGGCTGGGCCTCCGTCGCCGGCTCCTGCGCGGGAACGGGCGGCTTCTCGGCCGTCGGCGCCTCTACTGGAGCAGGCGCCTGTTCCGCGGCTGGCGCCTGCGCTTCAGCGGCAGGCTTCTTGCGCGGCTTCACCGGCTGCTCAGAGCTTTCGGTCGCCTGCTGCTTGCCTGCCTTCCTCGTGGGCTGCGGCGCTTCGCCCTGCGGCTGAGCCTGCTCCTGCTGCGGGGCGACCTGCTCGGTCTGCGGCTGCGGCGCGGCCTCCTGCTGAGGTTGCTGCTTGTCGCGCTTGTTGCGACGCGGCTTTTCCTGGCTTTCGACAGGCTGCTGTTCCTGGGCCGCCGGGGCTATCTGCTCCTGCGGAGCCGCGGGCTCAACCTGCTCAGCGGCCGGCTGCCGCTTCTTGCGCGGCTTTTCGACAGGGGCTGCTTCCTGCAACTGCTGTTCCTGGGCCGGCGCTATCTGCTCCTGCGGAGCCGCAGGCTCTGCCTGCTCGGCGGCCGGCTGCCGCTTCTTGCGCGGCTTTTCGGCGGGGGCTGCCTCCTGCAACTGCTGCAGCTGCTGTTCGACGACAGGCTCCTGCTGTGGCGCGGGCTGTGCCTCTGCTGCCGGCTCACGCTGCTTGCGTGGCTTTTCGGCAGGCGCATCCTGCGATTGCTGTGGCTGCTCCTGCTGGGCGGCCGGCGCCTGTTCTTCACCGCCGCCGCCGTGCTGCTTGTGGTGCTTCTTCAGAATCTCTTCATCGGAGGGCGCATCCTGCGCAACCTCGAAGCTGCCCGCGACCGCTTGCGGTGCTGTCTGAACCTGTTCAACGCTGGCAACTGCGGCAAAGGATTGCACTGGAGGCATCACAAGCGACAGCGACAACAGTGGAAAGGCGGCACTTGCAAACAATCTGGATTTCATTCCCATAAAGGGGCTCCTCGTTGACTTCATTTTCTTGGGACGCGGTCGTGGCCACGTCCGATTTTGGGGCACCCATCCGCGGCGAAAACCGCGGGGGGACTGCATTTGTTCCACGAGTCTTAGGAACTGCAGCATTAACCCGGTATGAATGTGGCAGTGCGGCATTGTTCATCTTCGACATAGTTGATCGTTCGCCACACCCCTGCGATTCCAGTTGCAATTCCGCCGAAAAAGGTTTGAGTATCGCGCCAAGGCCGTGCCTTGCACCGCCCTGCTCAGCCGCCGTCCAAAAGAAGAACACGAGCGGCAGCACCAACAGAGAGGACTAACATGCGTATCTCCACCCGTATTCTTGCCGCCGCTTCCGTCGCCGCGATGTCTCTTTTCGCAGGCGCCGCCATGGCTGATGGCGAGAAGTATGTCATCGGAACAGACTCGACCTACCCGCCCTTCGAATACGTTGACGCCAGCGGCCAGTTCCTCGGCTTCGACATGGACATCGCCCGCGCGCTCTGCGCCGAGATGAAGGCCGACTGCACCATCGTCAGCAGCGACTGGGACGGCATCATTCCCGCCCTGCAGGCCAAGAAGTTCGACATGATCATCTCGTCCATGTCGATCACGCCGGAGCGTTCGAAACTCGTAGACTTCACCAACAAGTACTACAACACCCCGCCGGCAATCGCCGTACCGAAGGATTCGACCGTCACCGACGTGGCCGGCCTGAAGGGCAAGACGATCGGCGCGCAGACCTCCACCACTCACTCGAACTACGCTGAAAAGCACCTGCCGGATACCGAGCTGAAGCTCTACCCGACGGCAGACGAGTACAAGCTCGACATCACGAATGGGCGCGTCGACGCCGTCATCGACGACATCGTCGTGCTGTCGCAGTGGGTCAAGTCGGATGCCGGCGCATGCTGCAAGATCCTGACGCCACTGCCGGTCGACAAGGAAATCAACGGCGTTGGTGCAGGCATTGCCGTCCGCAAGGGCGACGACGCGCTGCGCGAAAAGCTGAACACCGCGATCGCCGCGATCCGCACCAGCGGTGAATACAAGAAGATCCAGGACAAGTACTTCGACTTCAACGTTTACGGCGAATAAGAAAAGCTGTAGGTCGCTGATAAAGCTGATGGCGGAAGGCTTGCTCTTCCGCCATTTTTGTTTGACAACGATAGAAAGATCAAAGCGGTAGAAACCGCGAGGGGAAAACTGGCATGGGCGGATTATTTTCCGCGCTAGGTCCATTTTGGGCCTGGATTGGGCATATCTTCGATCCGCTTTGCGGACCCGCAGGACTCTTCACGTGGTTCGGTTCCTCGACGATCCTGGCCTGTGGCGACACCGGTTGGGGCGATGAGATCGCCGCCGGCCTCAAGGTCACAGTTGCGGTCGCTCTGGTTACCCTTCCAATCGGACTTGTCATCGGCTTCCTCGTCGCACTCGGCCAGCAATCGGAAGAGAAATCGGTCCGCCTTGCGGCCGGCATCTACACCACGATCTTCCGTGGCCTGCCGGAACTGCTGACACTGTTCATCATCTATTACGGCATGCAGATCCTGATCCAGTCCGTCCTCGCCTCCATGGGCTATGACGGCCGGATCGAAATCAACGCTTTCTTGGCGGGCGTGATCGCGCTGTCGATTGTATTTTCCGCCTATTGCTCGGAGGTGCTGCTCTCGGCTTTCCGCGCCATCCCGAAAGGCCAGTACGAAGCCGGGGACGCACTGGGCTTTCATCGTGGGCGCACGTTGCGCCTGATCGTGTTGCCGCAACTAGTGCGCATCGCCCTTCCCGGCCTGGTGAACCTCTGGATGATCCTGCTCAAGGATACGTCCTACGTCTCGATCATTGGCCTTGCCGATATCCTGCGGCAGACCGGCGTCGCCGTTAAGGTCACTAAACAGGCATTCCTGTTCTATACCGTCGCCTGCGCTCTCTATCTCGGCCTCGCCATCATTTCCTCCTTCGGCCTTCGCTACATAGAACGGTGGGCCAAGCGTTCGGAGATCAGCCGATGAGCCACGCCCAGACGCTCATTCCGGCGCAGCCGGCTCCGAAGCAAGCGCACAGGCCAGTCACCGCTGCGCGCATTACCGGATACGTTGTCGTCGCTCTCTGGATCGTCCTGGCTGCCGCACTGCTCACGATGGTCGTGACCGGTTGGGATCCGGAGAAGTTCACCCGCTACGGTCCCCGCTACCTGCATGGTCTGTATACGACGATTGCCTTGGTGGTGATCTCGGTATTCTTCGGCGCCATCTTGTCGCTGCCGTTGGCCTTTGCCCGCATGTCCAAGAACAGGTTCATCAACGGCATCGCCTACTGCTACGTCTATGTGTTCCGCGGCACGCCGCTGCTGGCACAGCTCTTCCTCATTTACTACGGCCTGGGCAGTTTCCGTCCGCAGCTGGAAACCGTCGGCCTCTGGTGGTTCTTCCGCGATGCCTGGTATTGCGGTCTGTTTGCGATGACCATCAACACGGCCGCCTACCAGGCTGAAATCCTGCGTGGCGCCATCCAGAGCGTTCCGCGCGGCCAGCACGAAGCCGCCGCCTCGCTTGGCATCCACAAGGTCATCGCCTTCCGCAAGATCCTCTTGCCGCAGGCGCTGATTGTCGCCTTGCGGCCCTACGGCAACGAGATCATCCTGCTGATCAAGGGCTCTGCGGTCGTCGCCATCATCACCGTTCTCGACCTGATGGGTGAAACGCGCTACGCCTTCTCGCGCACCTTCGATTACCAGACCTACCTTTGGGCAGCGATTTTCTACCTCACCATGGTCGAAGCCCTGCGCCATCTCTGGGCATGGATCGAGCGCCGCCTCACCCGCCACCTGAAGCGCTGAACAACGTGGCAGCACTCGCCGATGAGAGCTGCCAACGATTTGAAATTGCAAAAGAAATTCCTGAGGCACTAGCAATTCGTCAAGCTTCGGTTAAGCATGTAGTGGTTCCATTTCATTGATCGCTAATGAGCGATCAATGGAACCAGAAGCGAGACGACGATGCACAAGGACATGGAAAGGCAGCTTCAGGGCTACGGCCTCACGACGGCCCAAATCATCTACCGGATGCCGGATCATCAAACGATCCTACAGACATACATCTGGCAGGACTACGACCTTGCACCGGATTTTCCGGAAATGCGCAGCTTCCTGAAGTTCTGGCAGGAGAAGCTCGACGGACCGCTGCATTCGGTCCGCTACATTCACCGCAAACTCATCTCGGCCACCGAATGGCGGGCGCTGAGAGGCGAGTTCACCATCAACTGATCACGCTGCAAAAGCCGGTCAGACATGAGCCTCCCCTTTGACGAACTCGTCTTCGTCCATCTCCCGATGCAGTGTGCCGTAGAGGATACCGGCATAGCCCAAGCCAACCAGGCAGAGCACGGCCCAGCCCGGGATCGGCCCAAGTGCCGCGTTCTCGACTACGTAAGTCCATGAATGCGTCTGCGTCAGCGGATTGCCCTCTGCCTGGAGCTTCGGCGTGGTGATCTTCAGACACCATGCGAGCAACAGGATAAAATACATCCAGCAATAGTTGCGGCGCAGTCGCCGCTTGACCGCGCCGGGGTAGCTCAAGAGAAATTGCGGCTTGCGCAAGCTCCTCGCGATCGCGCCGGCCCAATCGGGTCTGGATTCGCCGTTCGGCGCAAGAATCTGCGCGAAATAGCCCCGCTCCAGCTTCCGTACTCGGGCGCGGTAGATATCGAAGAAGCGGTATCGGCGCGCTTCGATGAGCAACAGCAGGGTGATCAGCATCATCCCGAAAAGCAGCACGCCATGGTGCGAGGTCGGCGTCGACAGTGAAACCGAAAGCAGCGCCGCCGAGACCGTGATCGCCCAATTCGATGTTCGGTCGATGCGATCGCGCCAGCTTATCATCCGGCCGAGCTCTCCCCGATAATAGTGGCTGAGCGTATTCGTGATCTCGCCTGGCGTTGCCGGCAGCGCTGGTCGCGGACTATCCAGCTCTATCTCGAAGTTCGCCTTACTGATTTCGGCCACCATGGTTTTTCTCCATTTTGTTCTTATCCATTAGAGGATCCTTATTCTGCGCCTCGAACGTCGCCATTGCAAAAGACAATCAGTCGCCGTAGACGCAGCTCTGGAATTAAAACGATGGTGAATTGCTATGGCCAAGAAGATCGACGAAGACGCACTCGCGGAAGCCTATAACCGGGCTCTTGCCCTCGAGAAGGCGGGAGATGTCGATGCCGCCGTAAAGGCCTATGAAGAGGTCCTGGCCATCGACCCCGAGGATCATGGCGGCGCCGCCGTCCGGATCGCCTCCATGGGACGCGGCGAGACGCCACCCAAGGCGCCGGACGCCTATGTCGAGACCCTGTTCGATCAGCACGCCGAAGTCTTCGAGGACGTTCTCGTCGAACAGCTCGGCTACCACGTGCCGATGATGGTGCGCCAGCGCCTGCAGGAGCTGAACCTTGGCCCCTTCAAGCGCATGCTCGACCTCGGCTGTGGCACTGGCCTCACCGGCAGCGCGCTCAGCGACCTCTGCGAGGACATGACCGGCATCGACATTTCCGAAAACATGGTCGAGATCGCCCACGAGAAGGAGCTCTACGAGACGCTCTTCGTCGCTGAGGTCGAGGACTTTCTCGAAGACAATGACGAGGATCCGTTCGATCTCGTTACCGCGACTGACGTCCTACCCTATCTCGGCGCGCTCGAACCACTGTTCTTCGGCGTCGCGGAAAACCTGAACCCCGGCGGTTTCTTCATCTTTTCATCCGAGGAACTGCCCGATGCCTCCGCAAATGGCCAACCCTACATGGTCGGCCCGCATCAGCGCTTTTTGCATTCGGCAGCTTATATTCGCGAACGCCTCGCAGCGACGGGATTCGAGCTCGTCGAGATGCGAGAGATCAACGTTCGCATGCAGGAAGGCAATCCGAGCCCGGGCCACCTGGTGATTGCGCGGCTGTCTTAATACTTAGCCATCCACGCAACTTTCCTGTTGCCAGCGAAGCGGCGCCCTGATACTTAGCCATTCACGCAAGTTTTAAAACAACGTGAAAGGCCGGCCGCATGTCGCTCTTCCTCCACAGTCATCCGCTTGCATCTTTCTGCCACAAGGTCCTGATCGCCCTTTACGAGAACGACACGCCCTTCGAGCCCGTCCATGTCGATCTCGGAAACGAGGCATCGAGAGCCGCGTTCCTCAGCGTCTGGCCACTCGGAAAGATGCCGGTGCTGCGCGATGAGGCACGCAACCGCACTGTCCCTGAAACGACGATCATCATCGAGTATCTCGATCGCTACTATCCGGGTGCGACGGCCCTCATCCCAGGCGATTTCGACAAAGCGCTTGAGGTCCGCCTGTGGGATCGCTTCTTTGACCTGCACGTGCAGGAACCGATGCAACAGATCGTCGCCGAACGTCTGCGCGGCGGCGGCGATCCGAGCCGCGTGGCCGGTGCTGAGGCGGCGCTGCGCAAGGCCTACGGCATGATTGAGCAGAAACTCGGCGAACACCCTTGGATCGCAGGGGATAGCTTCACCATGGCCGACTGCGCCGCGGCACCCGCCCTCTTCTATGCCGAGACCCTTGTCCCTTTCGCCGGCCAGCCAAGCCTGCGGGCTTGCTACGACAGGCTACTGGCGCGCCCGTCCTTTGCACGGGTCGTTGAAGAAGCGCGGCCGTATTTCAGATTCTATCCCTACCGGGAACGGCTACCCGCACGCTTCCGGCCGGACGAAGCCTCTATATGATGGACGAACCGGCCACACTCGATGAGACGTTCCACGCGCTTTCGGACCGCAGCCGGCGCGGGATGGTTGATCGTCTCGGCCGCGGGCCAGCCTCGGTGTCAGAGCTTGCCGAGCCTCTGTCGATGGCTCTGCCGACCGTTATGAAACATCTCGCCGTGCTGGAAAGGAGCGGCCTTGTCCATTCCGAAAAGAGCGGCCGCGTGCGGACTTATCGCCTGGAAGCAGGCGCATTGGGCCAGGTGGAACGCTGGCTTGCCGAACACAAGGCAAGCTGGAACGCCAGCTTTGACCGACTTGAACGATTTCTCTCGGACGACCAACCGGAGTGACGAACGACATGACAAGACATTCCGCCATGCACGAGACATTCGCAATCGAGCGAAAGATGCGGGCGCCGATCTCACGGGTGTTTGCCGCCTGGGCCGATGCGGAGGCCAAGCGGCAGTGGTTTGCATGCCACGACGAGTGGGTGCCCATCGAATACAGCCTCGAGTTCCGCGTCGGCGGCCAGGAGCGCAATCGCGTCGCAGACAGCGACGGCGTGCTGCATGCCTACGAGGCGCGCTATCTCGATATCGTGCCGCAGGCCCGCATCATCTATGCCTATGACATGAAGCTCGGCGAAACCCGCATTTCGGCATCGCTTGCGACGATCACCTTCGAAGCTACGCCATCAGGAACAACCATGCTCTTTACGGAACAGGTCGTCTTCCTCGATGACTATACCGACGGTGGCTCGCGACGGCAGGGAACGGAAATTCTGGTCGATCGCATACAGGCGTTTGTCGAGCGCGACGGCAGCACAGCGCACTAAATCTTGAACCGGTTTCATGCTAGGTTGGCGCCTCGGCATCTCACGGCGGCAGGCGAGGCAGTATGACTGCAGATAAACGACACACACAAGCCGGATCCACGCTCAAGCGGCGGCCGAGATTCAATCCCAAGCGCGGCCCCAGGCCAAGCGTCCTGGCCCGGGCCAATCGCACGGTTGCCTGGGGAGCGTCCCTGGTTATCGCTGTCTTTCTCCTGATTGTCACAGTCAACGCGTTGGTGCACTAGCCGGAAGAGGCCGGGCTGTAGCTAAGCCAGCACCACCGGTCGACGCAGTATCCGGCGAGCATGGTCGGAAGGTGCGTCGTCGATGAAAGCGCGCCGCCCGACAACAGACGGCGCCGGTTGGCACATCAGGAGCCGGACACTACTTTGAGGTTTCCACCATGGCTGCCGCCACCGAAAACCTGATGCTTGCCGAAATCGCTCTGGAAGCCGTGACGCTGCTCTTCGCGCGTGATCCCGAGTTCCGGGAACAGTAACTCGGCAACGCGATAGGCCTCCTCGAGATGCGGATAACCGGATCCGATGACCGTATCGATACCGACGTCCTGATATTCCCGCAGGCGAGCGGCCACGGTCTTCGGCGACCCGACAAGTGCTGTCCCTGCCCCGGCGCGCACCAAGCCGACACCGGCCCAAAGGTTCGGCGACACTTCCAGCTTGTCGCGCCGGCCACCGTGCAGGGCCGCCATACGCTGCTGGCCGACGGAGTCGGATTCCTTGACAAAGCGCTCCTGCGCCTCGCGGATCGTCTCATCGTCGAGTTTCGAGATCAGACGATCGGCCGCTGCCCATGCTTCCTCATCGGTTTCGCGGACGACGAAATGCAGGCGAATGCCGAAGCTGACCTCGCGCCCCTTGTTCGCCGCGGCAGCCCGTACCTTTTGAACCTTTTCGGCAACCTGAGCCGGCGGCTCGCCCCAGGTCAGGTACTTGTCGACGCGGCCGACCGAGAAGTCGATACCAGCATCCGACGAACCGCCGAAGTACAGGGGCGGCCGCGGGTTCTGCACCGATGGAAAGCCAAGCTTCGCATTCGTCGCCTTGATGTATTTGCCGTCGTAACTCGCGACACCCTTTTCGAGCAGCTCTTCGAAGACCGTGAAGAACTCATCGGCATGGGCATAGCGCTCGTCGTGGGCCAAATGAATGCCGTCGCCGGCAAGCTCCGCCGGACTGCCGCCGACGACGATGTTGAGCAGCAGGCGCCCATTCGAAATACGGTCCAGCGTCGTCGTTAGACGCGCGTAGTATGCCGGTGATGCCGTACCCGGACGGATTGCCACCAGAAACTGCAGCTTCTCGGTCTTGGCGGCAAGCGCTGCCGCTGTCACGAACGATTCTTCACAGGCAACGCCCGTCGGCAGCAGCACGCCGGAGTACCCAAGGCGATCAGCCGCCTGGGCAATCTGGGTGAGATAACCGATTTCCGGCGCGCGCGTCTGCTCGTTCGAGCCGAGATAGGCACCATCTCCCGAGGTCGGGATGAACCAGAGGAAATTGATGGGATCGTGTTTGCCGGTCATGGAAATGATGCCTTCTAGTCGGAATTGAATTAGCTTTGCTTTGCGTGCGAGGCGCCCGTCGTCGGTGTTCAGGACGATGCCATGACGAGAAGCCCCCGTGTTTGACGTCGTAAAATCATCGTCTTCCCTCTCTGGAAGTCAGCCGCTCTCGGCGCTCCAGTGTCTCGTCGCAATCTTTACAAAAACCATCAAATCGATCGACATTTGTAATTATTATCTTTCGAGGCTCGCCGGATTATCCGAACCGGCAATTGCCGCTTTCGGAGAAAATTTTTCCGCCACGATGCAACCCGCACTTCGACGGCTTTCCGAGCGCCGTGCTTTCCGCTAATCCTCGTGCCCGGCATTCAGGAGAGGATTGGCACATGGCAAAAGTCGCATTCATCGGTCTTGGCGTAATGGGGTTTCCCATGGCTGGCCATCTCAAGGTGAAGGGCGGCCATGACGTTACCGTCTATAACCGGACTGCATCGAAGGCGGCGGCCTGGGCGGAGAAGTTCGGCGGCAAATCGGCCCCAACACCCGCCGAAGCGGCCAAGGATGCGGATTTCGTCTTTACCTGCGTCGGCAACGACGATGATCTCCGTTCGGTGGCAACAGGTGAAAACGGCGTTCTCCAGACGATGAAGCCCGGCGCGATCCTGATCGACAACACGACCGCGAGCGCGGAAGTTGCCCGCGAGCTCGATGCCGCCGCAAAAGGCAAGGGCTGCGCCTTTATCGATGCCCCGGTATCGGGTGGACAGGCCGGCGCCGAGAACGGCGTCTTGACCGTCATGTGCGGTGGTGACGAGGCCATCTTTGACAAGGCAAAGCCGGTGATCGATGCCTACGCCCGGATGGTCGGCCTCATGGGACCGGCGGGTGCCGGTCAGCTGACCAAGATGATCAACCAGATTTGCATCGCCGGCCTCGTCCAAGGGCTGGCGGAGGGCATTCACTTCGGCAAGCGCGCCGGCCTCGACATCGAGAAGGTCGTCGAGGTTATCTCCAAGGGTGCTGCCGGCTCCTGGCAGATGGAGAACCGGCACAAAACGATGAATGCAGGCAAGTACGACTTCGGCTTTGCCATCGACTGGATGCGCAAGGATCTCGGGATCGTGCTCAACGAGGCACGCCGCAACGGCGCAAAGCTGCCGGTGACGGCCTTGGTCGACCAATTCTATGGTGACGTCCAGGCCATGGGCGGCAATCGCTGGGATACGTCCTCGCTCCTGGCCCGTCTCGAAAAATGATCGGTCCCTCCTCCAGCAGCGCGGAGCTGATTGCGCATCTGCAAACGCTGCGCTCGGAGGAAAACATATCAGGCATGGCCCGTTTCGGCATCGTCACCGAAACGGCGCTCGGCATCTCCAATTCGGATCTCCGAAAGATCGCCCGAACGGTGAAGCAAAGTAACGGCCGTGCGCTGGAGCTGTGGCAAGGCAACATCCGCGAAGCTCGCCTGCTAGCGCTCTATACGGCCGAACCGCAGAAGCTCACGGCAAACCTCGCCAGAACATGGTCCGATAACTTTCACTCGTGGGAAATCGTCGATACGGCGGCAGACCTCTACGTCGAGGCTGGTCTCAAGGCGCTCATACCTGAATTCGCAGCCGACGATCGCGAGTTCGTTCGGCGAACTGCCTTTGCGATGATTGCCAGCGCAGCCGTGCATCTGAAGAATGAGCCGGACGACACGATCCTTGCCTGGCTTCCACTTATAGACGCGCACGCTCGCGACCCGCGCAATTTCGTACGCAAGGCGGTGAACTGGGCGCTGCGAAACATCGGTAAACGCAACCTGCATTGCCATGCTCGCGCATGCACAGTCGCAGAACGACTTGCCGCATCCGACGACCGGACCGCGCGCTGGATCGGCAAGGACACCGTCCGGGAACTCAAAAGCGAGAAGGTCATCGCGAGGGTCGAGAGAAAGTCGGCAACGCGATAATCGCTGTAAACGACAGCGAGCGGATGATGATATCCGCCCGCCGTCCTTCCCCCCCACTATTTCTGGATGCAGGTATCGACCGTATCCTTGGTGCACTCATCGAGGCCGGTGAAGACTGGATCCGGGACCGTCTTGCCGGCGATCAGGTCCATCATCACTGACGGTGCCTTGTAGCCCATTTCGAACGGCCGCTGGCCGACAAGAGCGGTGACGAGACCTTCCTTGGCGATCGCGACTTCATCACCGATCGTGTCGGCCGCACCGATCACGAACTCGTTCTTGCCGATCTTTTCGGCCATCGGCTTGAACAGGTCGCGATAGGGCTGCGGCGCGCCGAACAGCGGCCAGCCGCCCATAATCCCGAAAGCATCGAGATCGGGGTTTGCCTGGAGAATGTCGGTCATGGCCTGAACGCCTTTGGCGCCATCGTCGTTCGTGAAGACCGGGCAACCGGCAACTTCGGTCCACCCGCCCTCGCCTTTCAGCGCGGTCAGGCCTTTCTGGCCGGTCAGGGTGTCACGCATCCCCTGCGCGCGACGCAGAATGTTGTCGGCACCCGGGTTGCCTTCGATCGTGCAGATCTTGCCGCCCTGCGGCTTGGCCTTCTTGATGTACTCGCCGATGCGCGCGCCCATCAGATAGTTATCGGTGCCGAGATAGGTCTTGCGCAGTGCTGAATCTTCCGCCGCAAGGTCGGCGTCGAGCGTCATCACGGGAACCTTGGGATTTGCCGTCTTCAGCGTCTGAGCGATCAGTTTGGCGTTCGACGGAGAAATGGCGATGGCCACCGTTTCCGCCTTGCCCAACACGTCCTGAACGATTTGCGCTTCGCCGGCTTCATCCGAAGTCGATGCAGGGCCAGTGTAGAAGCACTCGTATTCGGAGCTGGCGTTTTCCTTGTTCCACTTCTGGCAGCCTTGGTTGATTGCCTCGAAGAACGGGTTGTCGAGGCCTTTCACAACGATGACCAACTGTTTCTTGGCCGCCAGCGCCTGTCCCGCCGTCAGCGCCAGCACCGCGGCTGTAAGCAATAATGCCTTCCTCATAGCTTCCTCCCATTGAAAAAATGGCGGACGCCATCGTCCGCCACATGATCAACCCGGATACCAGACGATGCGAGGATCCTCCTCCAAACGCACATACCCCCAGGCCGAGTCGATTAGCATTTCAAGATCGTAGACGGGCCGCCATTCGAGCAGGTATTTCGCCTTGCTGTTGTCCATCCAGTTGGAATGGAACTGGCTCGGTATATCGACCGCACCGAGGCCGCGCGTCCGCGAAAGGTGGGCGGCAACCTCGCCGTAGTCGACAGGTCGGTCCATGCAGATGTTGAACAGCTGACCTCGCGCGCGCGGATTGTCGAGCGACGCGAGGATCGCCGAAACCAGATCGTCAACATGAACGAAATTGCGCTTCAGCGGCCTGCCGTCGGCATCGCGCAACAACGGCACCGTCCGCTCCCGCTGATAGCGCTCCGCATCAGCCCGCGGCACGAGTGTCTTCCAGTCCGGCCCGCCGAAAACATCGTCGCCGAACGACAAGGTGAACTTGAAGTCGTCCTTCTCCATGATCCAGGGCGCGCGCAAGCAGCAGCCGTTTATGCCATACTGTATCTGGAACTGCTCCAGCATCACCTCTTCCAGCACCTTCGACAGCGCATAGCAGCCGGGATAGGCCTGGTGAGGCGTAGCCTCTGTGATTGGCGCTTCATGGCGATAGAAAAAGTGCCCTATCCCTGCATCGCCGCCGATAAGAATGAATTGGCGCGCAGTAGCGCTCGTCCTGAAGCCCTCGAGCAGCCAGAAAAGTCCCTTGACGGTGACGTCCATGACATCTTCAGGCGTTTCCTTGCATGTCGCGAGATGCACGACATGCGTGACGCCGGCAAGCGCAGTCGACACGGCCCCTCGATCGCTGATTGAGCCTCGCACAGCTTCGACGCGCTCGTTTTCCGGGCACAAGCGATTATGACAAAGCGCGCGAATGCGCGCCTTGGAAAATCGCGGATCGTCGAGCAGCCCCCCGATGAAGCGCTGCCCGACCTTGCCCGTTGCACCGGTGACAAGGATCAGCATGCTCTCCTCCGTCAACAGCTAATATACAGAGACCTCCGCGCGTCAATCGAATTGTAGTATGAAACGAGTAATTGTAACAAAGACGGTAAATTAGCAGCATCCGATTGACGGTTTCGCACGGTTCTGGGTAAATGTTGTAAGCGCTCGCAGGGAGGAAACTGGCGAGCGAATCAGCGGCCCCAAGAAAGGGTCGCGCTTTGGGAGGCTAGACGGCTGGTGGCAGTTCTTGAGCTCGCCAACATCTCCAAACATTTCGGCGCCATACAGGCGGTCAACGACGTTTCGTTTTCGCTCGAAGCGGGAGAAGTCGTCGGATTGATGGGCGATAACGGCGCCGGCAAATCCACGCTCGTGAAAATGATCGCGGGCAATTTCCGTCCGAGCCATGGAACGATGCGGCTCGACGGCAACGACCTCATTCTGCATCGACCAGTCGAGGCCCGGCAGCGGGGCATCGAGATCGTCCACCAGGACCTGGCGCTCTGCAACAATCTGACGGCCGCAGCGAACGTGTTCCTCGGCCGCGAGATGCGCCGTGGTTACGGCCCCATGCGCATTCTCGATTACAAGACGATGTACAAGCGCGCCGGCGAAATCTTCAAGGAACTGAAATCGGAGACGCGGCCGCGAGATCTGGTGAAGCAGATGTCGGGTGGTCAGCGCCAGGCCGTCGCAATCGCTCGCACCATGCTGGCGGAAGCGAAGCTCGTGCTCATGGACGAGCCTACCGCCGCCATCTCGGTTCGCCAGGTTGCCGAGGTTCTTGCTCACATCCGTCAACTGCGCGATCGCGGCATCGCGGTCATTCTCATCAGCCACCGCATGCCTGACGTTTTCTCGGTCGCCGATCGGGTGATCGTCATGCGGCGCGGGCGCAAGGTTGCCGACAAGCCGATAACGGCGAGTTCGCCGGAGGAAGTCACCGGGCTCATAACAGGCGCAATCGAACAGGTGTGACTGGCAGCCGCTCCCCAACGTAAGTGAAGGTCGACCATGGCAATAACCCTCGATCAGACGATAGCGCAAAGGCAGCGCAACTGGTTCTCGTCCGTGTTCGCGAGCCAGACCTTCTGGGTCCTCGTCGCCGTCATCATCGCCTGCATCTTCCTGTCCTTCGCCACGAGCTCCTTCGCCACCCCCACCAATCTCTACAACATCACCCGCAACGTCACCTTTGTCGCCATCATTGCTCTCGGCATGACGCTGGTCATCATCACCGGAGGCATCGATCTGTCCGTTGGGTCGGTTCTTTGCCTCTGCAGTATGGTGTTGGCGGTTACGATGCATGCCGGCTATGGGATCGGGACCGGCATTGCGGCCTCGATCGGCACGGCGCTGGTGGTCGGCGCCTTCAACGGCCTGTTGATTGCCTATCTCGGATTCCCGCCGTTCGTCGTCACCCTTGGCATGCTGTCAATTGCCCGCAGCCTCGCAATGGTGGCCTCCAACAACACCGTCGTCTTCCAGTTCGGCCCGGATCACGACAAGCTGCTAGCGCTTGGCGGCGGCGCATGGCTCGGCATCGCCAATCCGGTCCTTTACATGGCCGTGCTGGCGCTGCTGACCGGCTTCGTGCTGCGCTGGACGCGCTTCGGCCGTTATGTCTTCGCGATTGGTGGAAACGAGCATGCAGCCACGCTGACGGGCGTGCCTGTCAGGAAGATCAAAGTCGCGGTCTATATGATCTCGGCTCTCTCAGCCGGTGTCGCCGGCATCATCCAGACCGGATGGCTGGGTGCCGTAACCACGAACATCGGTGCAGGGATGGAACTGCAGGTCATCGCCGCAGCCGTCATCGGCGGCGCCAATCTTGCAGGTGGCGTCGGCACCGCCTTCGGCGCCATTGTCGGCGCCGCGTTGATCGAGGTCATCCGCAACAGCCTCGGCCTGCTCGGCATCAACGCCTTCTGGCAGGGCACCTTCATCGGCGGCGCGATCGTTCTCGCGGTTCTGTTTGACCGGCTCAGGAACCTGCGGCAGAGCGACTAGCAACTGCCGCGGCTCTCGTATCAGTCCTCGTTCGACTTCGCGTTGTCGAGGATCATGTAATCGAGCGGCAACTGCGTCGAATACTTGATCTGCTCCATCGCGAAGGCGGAAGACACGTCGCGAATCTCGATCTTTGCGATCATCCGCTTGTAGAAGGCGTCATAGGCGGCAATGTCAGGCACGACCACCCGCAGAAGATAGTCCACGTCGCCGCTCATGCGATAGAACTCGACCACCTCGGGAAAATCGGCAACGACTTCCGAAAAACGCCGCAGCCACTCGATCGAGTGTGTTGCGGTGCGGATCGAGACAAAAACCGTGACCTTTGTGTTGACCTTTTCCGGGTCAAGGATGGCGACGCGGCGCTTGATCACGCCATCCTCTTCCATCTTCTGGATGCGCCGCCAGCAGGGTGTCGTGGACAGCCCGACCTTCTTGGCGAGATCGGCAACAGCCAAAGTCGAATCCTCCTGCAACAGGCGCAGGATTTTGCGGTCGAGACGGTCCATACGGAAAAGCCCTTTCGAATTTATTTTCTTTGTATAGCGTGATTCCGGCAGTTTAAAAGAATTTTGTTTCAGCGCAGCAATGAGGCAACCCGCTCTCGCAGCACAGGCAACAACTCCGTCTCGAACCACGGGTTGCGCTTGATCCATCCGGTATTGCGCCAGCTCGGATGAGGCAGCGGCAAGATGCCAGGCATGCGGACCTTCGACAGCGTCGTTCGCCAGGCTCGCACCGTCTCCGTCATATTCTCGCTGCGCTCCGCGCCCATGTGCCACGCCTGCGCATATTGGCCGACTGCAAGGACAAGCTCGATCTGCGGCATAGCCGATATGACCCTGCTCCGCCAATGCGGCGCACATTCACGCCGCGGCGGCAGGTCGCTTCCCTTCGAGTCATAGCCGGGAAAACAGAAGCCCATCGGCACGATGGCGAAACAGTCGGGGTCGTAGAACGTCTCCCGATCCACCCTCAGCCAGTCGCGCAACCGGTCGCCGGATGCATCATTGAAGGGAATGCCGCTCTCATGAACCTTGAGGCCGGGCGCCTGCCCCGCGATCAGGATCCTCGCCTTCGACGACATCACTGCAACCGGCCGCGGCTCGTGCGGCAGACGAGCGTTCGCATCGCCAAGCGGCGTGTCACGACAGATGCGGCACGCCCCAATCTCCTGCCGAAGACTATCGAGCGCCGCGTCGTCCGGCGCACCTCTTGCAATCACCATCCGAGCAACCCCAGGACACCTCGTGCAACTGGTCGCGGCGCATGGTCGCGTACGCTTCGCGGCATCTCGAAGGTGCCCGCCCAGAGCCCGACCTTCTGCGCCCTCGCCCGCGCCTCCTCGTCACCATACGCTCCGTAGGATACCGCCATGCCCTTGCGCACCATCGTGGCGTTGAGATCCGCCCCGCCAGCATGGCAGACCACCAGCAGGCGATCGAAACGGTCCCGTTCGGTTCCCCTGCACTTCGTATCGGCGGCCCTGACAAGGGCTTGCACCGCCTGCTTCGCCTCCCGCCCGCACGCCCATTCGCTGCCCGCACGCTCGCATGTCTGGCTGAGCTCGGGCGCGTCGATACCGTATAGCCGCATCCGATCGCCGCCTATGTTCAGGCTGTCGCCGTCAGCCGCATGAAACTGGCCGGCATAGACCGTTGCCGCGTCATCATTCAGCTTGGCTGCAATCAGCCACAGGAATGCCAGCAGAGCCAGCGCCGTCACGCCGTCGCGCATCACCCGCAAACCGCGCGTCACGCTTTCGCCTCCTTAAAAAACAAATCCTTGGCAAAGATGGCTAACACCATCTTAAGGATTGCGCTTTAGGGTTTAGACAACCGCGGATCAAGTTTCAACGTGCACAATGGGTACTGGCGTTAGCACATCGGCCGACAAGAACATCGTCGACAAGTCACGCAGCCACCGCAACAAGCCAGTGTCGAAGGCTGTGCGGCTGACGCGAGAGCGCCTCCAGTCGAGCCACGCCGCAAGCGGTACGTTCGATCGCGACGTGCTGGCAATGTATATCAATACGGTCCTGCAGGGCGCGTCGATCGTCCCGCTCTTCGTCATGATCATCGCCGCCCTCGGCGTCTACTTCACCGAAAACACCCAAATCTTTCTGTGGGCGCTTCTGACCCTCACGGCCCATGCGACCAACGTATTTCTGGCGCGCCGCGCCCGAGGCCAGGAGATCAACGCGACGACGGCCCGCAAATGGCGCCGCCTTCTCCTGTTTGGACAATTCATGGTCGGCTGCTGCTGGGCGGTGTTCGCCCTGCAGGACTGCATGGCATGCGAACCCTCGAGCTTCCTGCTCTACAAGGGGGCCGCGCTGCTGATCGCGCTCTCGATCACTGCGATGTCGAACTTCATGCTGACGCCGTCGGTGCTCATCACGTTCGCACCGGTCGTCCTCGGACTGATCGCCCAGGCTGGCCTTTCCCGTGGAATCCTCGAGATCAGCCTGACGGCCGTCTTCACCACGACGGTTATCCTCTTCAACTACATCAGCGACCGGCTGTTCCAGTCCAACCTCAGGATCCTCGCCTATCAGGCCGAGAAGGACGACCTGATCGCCGAGTTGGAAGTCGCAAAGTCGATGTCCGATGAGGCCCGCCGCCGTGCGGAAGAAGCAAACCTCGCAAAGTCGCGCTTCCTTGCATCCATGTCGCACGAATTGCGCACGCCTCTCAATGCGATCCTCGGCTTCTCGGAAGTCATGTCCGCCGAAGTGATGGGGCCGCTCAACAACGCCACCTACAAGGAATATACCAGCGACATTCACCGCTCGGGTGAGCATCTGCTGAACCTCATCAACGAGATCCTAGACCTCTCGCGCATCGAGGCCGGAAAATACGAGCTGAGCGAGGAAGCCGTCTCGCTGCTGAACATCTCGGAAGATTGCATCGGCATGGTGCAGCTACGCGCACGCGGCAAGAACATCACCATCTCGCCGCAGTTCGAGGCCGAATTGCCGGCCGTTTGGGCGGATGAGAAATCACTGCGTCAGGTCGTCCTCAATCTGCTGTCCAATGCCGTGAAGTTCACCCCGCAAGGCGGCGAAATCCGCGTCAAGGTCGGCTGGACCGCCGGCGGGGGCCAATACATCTCCATCAAGGACAATGGTCCCGGGATTCCTGAAGAAGAGATCCCCGTGGTTCTCTCGGCCTTCGGCCAGGGGTCGATCGCGATCAAGAGCGCCGAACAAGGCACCGGCCTCGGCCTGCCGATCGTTCAGGCGATCCTCGCCAAGCACGACGGCCAGTTCATCCTCAAATCGAAGCTGCGCGAAGGCACCGAAGTCATCGCCATCCTGCCCGCCAAACGCGTGCTCCAGACTGTCCCGGCGGTCGAAGATGCGCCGGCGGTCTCCCGCAAGCGCCGGAGTTTTGCTTGACCGTCTGGTCGACCACAGGCGCCTCTATCCAAACAGCAGATGCTTGCCGATCGTGAACAGCAGGAACACGCCGCACGCAACGATCATGCAGACGACGGCGAAGGAGCCGAGATCCTTGGCGTGCTTTCCGACCATGGAAATCTCCGGCGAAATCCTATCGATGACTTCCTCGATCGCCGTGTTCAGGGCCTCGACGGCAAAGAGGGCAAGAAATAGCACGACAGCAATCATCAGCTCGGCAAGCGTTGCCCCGACGACGATCAGGAGGATCAGTGAAAACGCGAAGAACAGCAGTTCCTGCCGGAATGCTGCCTCCCGGATCAACCGCCTGAAGCCGCCCAGCGAGTAGCCGGCGGCTGCAAAGAAGTGGCTGATGCCGGTGAGTTTTGTCACGGCAGGTTTCATCAAGTGCCCTCGTTGTCCGTCAATGGCGGCCTTGTCGCCGCCAGTCAGAAATTGCGAATACCGGTTCGCGGTCGCCGCGGCAAGGACTCCGTCATCAACCTGTCACAAACCTGAAGGTCAGTGCTTGTTGGTGACGCCTGCCTGCGAAAACGTCGCCATGCCGGAATGGCAGGCCGCCGCCGCCTTGACGATCCCGGCCGCAAGGGCCGCCCCCGTCCCCTCGCCGAGCCGCATGCCGAGCGCCAGAAGCGGCGTCTTGCCAAGCATTTCGATCGCCCGCAAATGGCCCGGCTCGCCGGAGACGTGGCCGATCAGGCAGTGATCGAGCGCCGAAGGATTGGCCGCCTTGAGGATGGCCCCGGCTGCGGTTGCGACATAGCCGTCGATCAGCACAGGAATCTTCTCGACACGCGCGGCAAGGATCGCTCCCGCCATCGCCGCGATCTCACGACCGCCGAGGCGGCGCATGATCTCGAGCGGATCGTCCAGATGATCGCTGTGGAGCGCAACGGCCCGCTCAACGGCTGCGATCTTGCGCTCCAGCATCTCGCCTTCGGAACCCGTGCCCGGACCAACCCAATCACGCGCAGTGCCGCCGTAAAGGGCGTAGTTAATCGCCGCTGCGATCGTGGTGTTGCCGATTCCCATCTCACCGATGCAGAGAAGATCGGTACCGCCAGCGATCGCTTCCATGCCGAAGGCCATGGTCGCCGCACAGTCACGCTCGGACAAAGCAGGCTCTTCGGTAATGTCGCCGGTCGGATAGTCGAGCGCCAGATCGAAGACTTTCAGCCCGAGGTCATAGGCGACGCAAATCTGATTGATCGCAGCGCCACCGGCCGCAAAATTCTCGACCATCTGCTGCGTGACGGCAGGCGGAAACGGCGTGATGCCCTGCCTAGTCACGCCATGGTTGCCGGCGAAGATCGCCACCAGCGGCCGATTCACTGCAGGCGCCCTGCCCGTCCAGGCGGCGAGCCAGAATGCAATTTCCTCAAGCCGTCCGAGCGCACCGGGCGGCTTCGTCAACTGCGCATCGCGCTCGCGCGCGGCAGCAAGTGCCCTGGCATCCGGTCCCGGCAGATCGCGCAAAAGTGCCCGAAAATCGTCGAACGGCAGGCCTGAAACGCTCATGAATGCGGCTTCCTTGTCTTGGTCGGTAACTTGTCTTTTCGCTGCAAATCAGCTTCTTTCGTCGCAACTCTCTTAAAGGCAGGCGCCGAGGCGAACAACACCTAAAGCGCTGCATATGGTCGCGGGGTCGGGGTCAGAATGAATATCGGAAACTATGCGGCCGACCTTGCTCGTGCGGTTGCCTTCCTCAGCCGTATTCCGATGCCGTCTTTTGCCTTCGCCGACTTTAACGGCAAGCTTGACCGCGCCTCCCGCGCCTTCCCCGCGGCGGGCATTGTCATCGCACTGCTGCCTGCGCTCGTCTTGCTGGTCATGCTTGGCC
Organism: Rhizobium sp. 42MFCr.1; assembly: GCF_000377185.1. NCBI lineage: Bacteria > Pseudomonadati > Pseudomonadota > Alphaproteobacteria > Hyphomicrobiales > Rhizobiaceae > Rhizobium > Rhizobium sp. 42MFCr.1. The sequence goes on along the minus strand of NZ_KB897818.1, from coordinate 122,914 downwards.
TACGCGCCGACCGGCTGATGTCGGCCTTCGCCGCGCTTGCCGTCCAGGCGGCATTAACCGGCGCGCTGCACGAGGATGGCCTCGCCGACTGCGCCGATGGCCTCGGCGGCGGGCGCGACCGCGATCACGCGCTTTCGATCATGAAGGACAGCCGCATCGGGACCTACGGCGCGATCTCCTTGATTCTGTCGTTTGCGCTTCGCGCGGCGGGACTCGCCGCTGTCGCACGAGAAGCCCCGCCCATGGCTGCAGCCCTTGCCATTCCGGCGATCGCCTGTATCAGCCGCGCCGCGCTCGTTTGGCACTGGCATCGGCTGCCGGCAGCAAAACCCGATGGTGTGGCGGCCGCCGCGGGACAGCCGGGCGAAGGTGCGATGCACATGGCGCTAGCCACAGCCTGCCTTTTCGCGGCCCTGCTGCTCTGGCCGAGCCTTGGCCTCCTGCCCCTCGTCTGCGCCCTTCTCGCCTGCGGTTTATCCGCCATGGTCTTCACGCGCATCGTCCGTCGCAAACTCACGGGACACACCGGTGACACGCTTGGGGCTACCCAGCAGATTTCGGAGATCGCCGCCTTCTGCGCCCTTGCCATGGCTTTCTGAAATCTCGATATAGATTGCATGCAAACACCCTGCATCCACGTCTGCTCAATTGATCCGGAAACCGCCCTGTGCACGGGTTGCGGTCGCACGCTTCCGGAGATCGGCGGTTGGATGTCCTTTTCCGACGAAGAGCGCCGGCTGCTGATGACCTTGTTGCCAGCGCGGCTTGCCGCAATCGGATTGGCGACCCCATTGAAGCCCACCCAGCAGGCCACAGCGGAGCAGTGTGCATGAACCGTCTGACGATCGTCCTTGCGGTCCTTGGCCTCGGTCTCGCAGTCCTCTTGTTCAGCGGCGACACGACCCGCGTCTTCGGCATGCGAACCGATGATTTCGGCCGCTTTGTCTATCTGCTTCCGATTGCACTAATGCTGGCCGCCGGCATCTGGGCGAGGCGCACGAGCGCGAGCGAGACACTGCGCAATCTCATGATCTGGCTCGTGCTGATCCTCGCTCTTGCGACCGTGTATCTGTATCGCCAGGAAGCGCTTGGCGTCGGTAACCGCCTGCTGGCCGGCCTCGTGCCGGGGCGTGCCGTTGTCGTGACGACCAGCGAGGGCGGTCAGGAGGTGATCCTTCACAAAGTCCTGAACGGCCACTACGAAGCCTATGTCACGGTCAACGGCCAAAGCATTTCCATGCTGGTCGATACCGGTGCCAGCATGATCGCGCTGTCCCGCGAGGATGCGGAGCGCGTTGGCATCATCCCGGAGAATCTCGATTATTCGATGAGCGTTATGACTGCCAACGGCCGCGCCCGCGCAGCCCGCGTGACGCTCGCCGAGGTCGCGATCGGCCCGATCGTTCGTCACAACGTCCCGGCCAGCGTCGCTGAGGACGGCAAGCTCGACCAGAGCCTGCTCGGCATGAGCTTCCTCTCCACCCTCGGCTCCCTCCAGATCCAGACGGACGAACTGCGGATGCGAGACTAATGGCCTCGGTCTAGCTCCGCAGCCTGTATCCCGTCTTGAAGATCCAGCCCAGGCTACCGAGGCAAATCAGCAGGAAGAGCGAGATCATCCCGAGGCTGACCAGCGGATTGACGTCGGCAATGCCGAAGAAGCTCCAGCGGAAACCACTGACGAGGTAGAGCACCGGATTGAAGTGGCTGACCGCCTGCCAGAACGGCGGCAGCATGTTGATCGAATAGAAACTGCCGCCAAGAAACGTCAGGGGCGGCACGACCAGCATGGGGATCAGGTTCAACTGTTCGAAGTTGGCGGCCCAGATGCCGATCATGAATCCGAAGAGGCTAAAGGTGATCGCCGTCAGCAGGAAGAACAGAACCATCATGACAGGATGCTGGATCCTGATATCCACGAATAGATTCGCCGTCAGCAGGATGATCACCCCGATCATCAGTCCCTTCGTCGCCGCCGCACCGACATAGCCAAGCAGGATCTCGCTCATGGCCACCGGGGCCGACAAGACCTCGTAGATCGTGCCGGTAAACTTCGGAAAGTAGATGCCGAACGACCCGTTGCTGATGCATTGGCCAAGCAGCGTCAGCATGATCAGGCCGGGCGTGATGAACGCGCCGTAGGATACCCCCTCCACTTCCTGGATCCGCGAGCCGATCGCCGCGCCGAAAACGATGAAATAGAGCGACGTCGAGATCACCGGCGATACGACGCTTTGCAGAAGCGTCCGGCGCGTGCGCGCCATCTCGAAGAAATAGATGGACTTGATGGCTTCGACGTTCATTTCGCTCCTCCCACGAGCGCCACGAAGATGTCTTCCAGCGAGCTCTGCTGCGTCGAAAGATCCTTGAAGTGAATGTTATGCTCGCTGAGCCGGGTCAGCAGCGTGGCAACGCTTTCCTGTTCGTTCTCCGCGTCGAAATCGTAGATGAGGCGGGTGCCGTCTGCGACGAGCGAGAGGCCGTTGCCGGCAAACCGGTCCGGCAACGCCTGCAACGGCTCGGTCAATTCGAGAATGAGCTGCTTGCGGCCAAGCTTCGCCATCAGCGCCGTCTTGTCTTCCACCAAAAGCAGCTCCCCGCCGTTGATGACGCCGACACGATCGGCAATCTCTTCCGCCTCTTCAATATAATGCGTCGTCAGGATGATTGTGACCCCCGAGCGTCGCAGCTTCTCCACGACATGCCACATGTCCTTGCGCAGCGTCACATCCACGCCCGCGGTCGGCTCGTCGAGGAAAAGGATTTGCGGTTCATGCGACAGTGCCTTGGCAATGAGCACGCGCCGCTTCATGCCACCGGACAGCTGCCGCAGCATATTGTCTTTCTTGTCCCACAGCGACAGATCGCGGAGCACCTTCTCGATATGCCCGGGATTGGGCCGCTTGCCGTGCAGCCCGCGGGAGAAGCTGACGGTATTCCACACGGTCTCGAATTGGTCCGTGGTAAGTTCCTGGGGAACAAGGCCAATCATCGAGCGCGTCGCCCGGAACTCCTTCACCACGTCATGGCCATCGACCGTGACCGTGCCACCGGTCGGATTCGTGATACCGCAGACGATCGAGATCATAGTTGTCTTGCCCGCCCCGTTCGGCCCGAGCAGGGCCAAGATCTCGCCCCTCTCGACATCGAGGTCGATGCCCTTGAGCGCTTGAAATCCGTTGGCGTAGGTCTTGGTGAGATTTCGGATGGAAATGATGGGGGCCATGAACTCTTCTGACATCTGCGGCGGGAGTTGCTGGGGCGCTATATATCCGCTTTGAGTAGTTTTGACATCCCAACACAGGTGAACAGAGTATTCACTTGCGTGAAAAGGCGCGCGGGAAGAAAAGATCCTTCGCGCCTTCAGCGAACCCCAAAGCAGCAGATGTCATCAGACGGTGATATTTCTGATCCATAAAGACGGCGAGGCAAGCAAGCGCTCTCCGTCCCGCCGCACCCCTTGCGGAGCCGCCGTCCGAGCGATCTCGTTACGCTCCTTTGCTTCCTCGACATACAGTAGAGTGTATTACCTATGATGACATGAGATGACAGGATCCGGCTGGGCGGCCGTCGCCCGCGCCGCGTTCGCATTGGGGCCGGCTCTCGGGCCGGCCTTTCCTTTTCAATCGCAGTAGACCCTACCGCTCTGGCGTGCGCGCAGATCGAAGTGAAAATGGTTCCAATGCTCTGGATTGCTGCCCGGTCCGAGCACCGTGTTGAAGTACTTGCAGCTGTCGCTGCGCACGGCCTGCAGCAGCCTGCCCTCCCGGAAAGAGAACAACCCTTTCTTGCGCACGTCGATCGCGTGACCGCTCTTCAGGACAAACTTGCCGACATCGATTGCGTTGCCGTGAGCGTGCTCGGACATCGGATTGTAGCGCTGCCGGCTGTTGTTCATGCGGCGGCAGCTATATCCGCCGAGGGGCTGGATGGTCTTGATACCGGACCAGTAGCGAAAGCGGGCGGAAGGCGCGAGCTCGTTCTTGACCCATTTGGCGAAGGCGAGCGTCACCTGGCAATTCAGCGTCACCGCCGGCCGGACGCCGATATTGCCTGACAGGCCCTGCAATGAGATCGGGTACGGCACCTGGCAGGCCGGCCCGTTTGAGATCGGCGGCTTCTCGGTATAGACGACACCCATCCGCTTCAACTCACGGCGACAGGCAAGCTCCGAGGCTGGCATTACGCTCGGATCAGCGGGCGCGACCGGTTCGCTCATCATCGCCGCGGTCGGGTTGTTCGGTCGCAGCATGGCGACCTCGTTCTCTTCGGGCACGCGCGCCGGCGCAACCACCCGCCTTCCGTCATTCCAGACAGGTGCGTTACCCATCTGCGCCTGCGCCGCGGGCGCAGGGATCCGCGCGCTGTTAAGCTGGGTCGGATTTTCGGTGCCGATGCCATCGACAACGGGCTGGTCGGACTGGCCCTCGGCGATCTGCTGCTGTTGCTCCTCTGCCAGACCGACGACAGGGTCCGCCCCCAGTTCAGCATCCATATTGACGCCACCGGTAGGCACGGAAAGTGGCTGCGTTCCGCCCCAGGTCGAAGGCTGGTTTCGAAGTGAGCCGGCAGCGCCCTGCGCGCCCGCTATCGCCTCGTCGCTGTCGATCATTGGCAGTCGCCCGGGCTGCGCGGATGCCCGTAGCGTCTGGCTGCCACTGCGGCTCTCACCTGTTCCAGCAAGATTGGGGGTGTTGAGATAATCCACCGATCCTGCGGCATCGCTGACAGGCGCGTTTGCGGCCGGATAGGCCTGCTCGCTCGGCGCTGTCTGCATTTGCGGCACAGGTGCGCGGCGGCTTGCCGGAGAGATCGATCCCACCCGTGTTCCATTGTCCACCTCGCCGGGCGGAATAAGGCCATCGGTGGAACACGTCACCAGGGCTGTCGATAGCAGCACGGGCAATACGTATTGCCGAAGAATGGGAACAAACGCCATACTCTCATCGCTTCCGAGGAACGGCAGGGATCTAAAACTTGAGCCGAAATTTAACGATGAACGGTGAACGAAAGCTTACCCGGATCGCGACTGCCGCCCCCAACTCCCGAAACCGAACCCGGACAGCACCTATCCAGGCCAAGGACAAGACGCTGGCCCGACACGCAGCTGTCACAATTTGGACATAGCCGCCCTCGACAACACAAGTTGCCGCATGCTGTACAAAAACGAAATCTTAAGTCATTCCAACGATTGTAAGATTGAGCCATCCAACGTCGGACCGGGTATGAGTTACTTCGCTGCTTTCGTCAAAATCGCAGACCCGATGGCGTCATCCCGAGGTAGCAGCGAGGCTGCCGTGGCGGCGCTGGAACGCCAACTCGCGGACAAGGAGCGGCAGCTCGAACAGCAGGCGGTCGCCCTCGCGCACAGCCGGAAGATATTCGATCGCTCGTCCGAGGCCGCACGGATTGGCGTATGGGAATGCAGCCTACCCGACAATCATCTTGTCTGGACCAAGATGGTCTACGATCTCTTCGACCTGCCACATGAGGCGAATCTCGACCGCGCCGAGATCCTGAAATGCTACTCTAGAGAATCGCTTTCCGAGCTTATTCGTCTCCGCGGCCGAGCGATCGAGGAGCGGACCGGATTTACGCTCGATGCCGAGATCCTCACGCCCAAGGGCCATACGCGTTGGATTCGCATCACCGCGACCGTTGAGTGTGAAGACGATGTCCCCGTCCGGATCTTCGGCATGAAACTCGACATCACGGCTGAAAAGATGATGTACGATCAGATCCGCTATCTGGCGGAATTCGACATCCTGACCGGCCTGCCGAACCGCGCGCAGTTTCAGACCGCGCTGCAGCGCCTGCCTCTGCGCTCCGTTGGCGGCAATGCCGCTGCCCTGCTTCTGATCGACCTCGACGGCTTCAAGGGCATTAACGACACCTTCGGCCACCAGGCGGGCGACGATTGCCTCAAGGAAACGGCAGAACGGTTGCTCGCAGCGTGCGCGGGGGCAGACCTCGTGGCACGGATTGGCGGCGATGAGTTCGCGGTTCTCGTCAGCGGCTACGACAGTGTCGAAAGCGTCGCCGCGCTCGCCGGGACAGTCGTTCGGCGCCTCAACCGCTCTATCGAACGGAACGGCGCCAAAATGGATGTCGGCGCATCCGTCGGGGTTGCCTTCCACGACGCATCGCTGCGTTCTGACATCTTCGTTTGCGCCGACGCCGGGCTCTACAAGGCGAAGAGCGACGGCAAGAACCGCTTCCAGGTCCACCAGGCTCCCGCCTGCATCGACAATCCAAAGATGGACGCCGCCTAACCTCTCCCACGCATTGACCGAGCAACGTGCCTTCTGAAACGCTGGCGACGGATGCACGCGTCTGGACTATACTACAGGCTGACTGCGGTCATCGGCAACGTGCGTCAGGAGTGACATATGGCAGACAGCAGATCCCCGGTCACCCCAGGCGCACGCGACATTGCAATATTGATCGGCCGGCTGCTTCTCGCCTGGATCTTCCTGCATGAAGGCGTCTCGCTGGCGTTGAATTTTTCAGGCGCCGTCGAGATGGCCGCGCAATTCGGCTTGAGCGTTCCCCTGCTTGTGGCAACGATCGCACTCCAGATCGGCGCCGGCCTATCTATTGCGGGCGGGCTCTTGACCCGCTTCGGCGCAGCCGCCCTGGGCCTGTTTTGCGTCGCAACCGCCACGCTCTACCACACGAACTTCAGCGACCAGAACGAACTCCTTCATTTCGAGAAGGACCTGGCCATTGCTGGTGGGATGTTCGTGCTCGCCGCGGCGGGAGCCGGCGCTCTCTCGATCGATCACTGGCTGAGGAGCCGCGGGCAGTAGCGCCGGTCGAACTAAAAAATCTGAACACCTACCCTCGTCGCCGATCCGTCGCGAAGATTATTGCGCGAAGTCACCATGCGGTCACGCAGCATCGCACCGCTCTCCCCGATAGGCTCTCACGATCGCCTCGACCGCCTCCACCGCCTGGGCAGTGTTCGTCTGGTAGTTCGTGACTGACAGCCGCAAGACCTGCCTGCCGCGCCATATCGCGCCACCGGCAAACAGGGCGCCTTCCCGCTGCAAGGCACCGATCGTTCGCTTGGTCAGCTCGTCGGCCTGCTCGGCCGGCCAGTCCGCTCCGAAGCGCACTATCACTTGGTTGAGCAGCACATCGTTGGCGATCGCAATTCCCGGCTCTTTGGCAAGCGCCTGCGCTATGGATGCCGCGACGTCACTGGCGCCATCAACCAAGGCCTCGATGCCCTGGCGTCCGAGATGCCTGATCATCGCCCACGTGGCAAAGCCACGCGCGCGCCGCGACAGCTCCGGCACATAGTGCGAGGGATCGCGCTCGCCTTCGCTGGCAAGCGGCAGATAGCTCGCCGATATGGTCATGGCCCGCCGATGCGCGACTTCGTCGCGAACGATTGCATAGCCGCAATCGTATGGCGTCTGCAGCCACTTGTGCCCGTCCGTCGCCCAGCTGTCCGCCTGCTCCACGCCTGAAGTGAGATGACGGCGCCGTGCCGATACCTGCGCCCAGAGGCCGAACGCGCCGTCGACATGCACCCATGCGCCTTTCGATTTGGCGATCGGGATCAACCTGCCGAAATCATCGCAGGCACCCGTATTGATCTGCCCGGCCTGGAGGATCGCTATGCGCGGGCCAGAGACATCAGCAACGGCCTGTTCGAACCCTGCCGGCACGATACGCCCCTGATCATCGGTCGGGACCCGTATCACGCGGTCGTGGCCGAGACCGAGAAACTGCAAGGCAGAAAATACCGTCGTATGCGCATCATCGCCGATCAGCACTGAAATGGGCGGCGCTCCGAACAGCCCGTTGGCGTCGGCATCCCAGCCGGCGCGCAACAGCACCTCGCCTCGGGCCGCCGCCAGGCAAGTGAAATTCGCGACGGTTGCGCCGGTAACGAAACCAACTGAGGCCTCTAAGGGGAGTCCGAGCAGCTGAAGCAGCCAGTGCCCGCCCACTGTTTCAACGGCCGCGGCCGAAGGCGATACCGTATGGTTGCCGGCATTCTGTCCCCACGCACTGGTAAGGAAGTCAGCCGCTACCCCCATTGGGTGAGAGCCACCGATGACCCAGCCGAAGAAGCGAGGGCCGGTCATCAAATGCAGTCCGGGCTCGGCCGTTGTTACTAGCTCGTCAAGCACGTCGACAAGTGGCGATGGCTGTTCCGGCAGCGGAGCGGCGAAAGCCTCCAGCGAGCCGGCGTAATCCCGCAACGGATGATGAGGCCGACTATCGATCGTGTCGCGAAAGCGCGCGGCATGGTCGGCAGCGATTGAGAACAATTCCTTCGTGCCCATGCGTCCGCTCCCCCAACATCAGGCAGTTGAGCCTGCGATGGCGGAGAATAGCCTGAACTCAGTCCCGGAGCCAGCCAAACGGCTCAACCCACCGACGGAACGCTTTCAGATAATCAGGCGCCTGCACTGCGAAGTGCCACGGGCGCCTCGTGTTTCTCGCTGCCGTAGAGCTCGTTCATGATCTTGGCGACTTCGACGGCATAGCCTTCCGTCAAGCCGTGCAATATCTGCCCGCCGAAGGATGCGGGCTCCTCGGTGTCGTTGTCCCACACCATCCAGAGATCGAGCGGGTCGCAAATGACGTCGTAGCGTAGGTCGGAACTGTACATGGTAGATTGCCTCGATAACCCCACCCACTTAACCCACTGACTCTTAACGTCCTCTTGCTTTGGACTAGCAATTAGGGTGAACGATTTTTTGTGCTGGTGGCCGGAAGCCCAGAAACGACCAGGACAAAAACGGTTCCTGATCCTGCCGGAGCTCTCGCAGCGATGTCGCCTCGCGGCAGGTAGGCCCTGAATACAAGTTGCGACGCCCTTCAGAGGCGCTCGCGGCCGTCGGCACAGAGCAAATCCAAGGTCCCCGTTTTATTGCGCAGGGACGCTCCCCGTAACGATACGATCCGTTTTCATCACGTCCATCTGCGGCCAGTTGGACGCGGCTTCGGTCGCCGGACGGCTACCGACTGCCAGAATTGTGATCAGACCGGCCACGATGGCAGTCACAATCAAGCCGCTATAGGTCATGTTTCGAGCCTCAATGCTGTGGTTTCCCAGCCACTGCGGCGCAAACTGATACGAGAGCCTAAATGAAAGCATAATGAACGTGGTTAACGCACAGCCTTTCCGTTCTTGACCGGCGTGTTGTGGATAACTAATCGGCAGCACTGGCCTGCGCGGACCGCTCTTGGAACAACCGCTTCAACGCATCGAGCTTCTCAGCATCAATCTTCGGGTCGGTCACAGCGACCCAGCCATCGATATAGTGCTGGGGCGCATAGACGTGACCGTACCCCATGGGAGAGCTCGTGGCGATTGCCACGTCGACCAGCAATTGCAGCATCGTCAGCGCGGGAAACCAACGCAGGCTCGGCGAAACATCCGGGCCGCGCGGACGCCTCATCCATGCCGGCTCCCGATAGAAGGAATAGGCATCGAAGAAGGTTATTGGGTCGCTGGCATACTGCAGGTAGACGATGCGAATGGGTCCCCAGGTCGCCCCGGGAATATCCAAGTGGTTCGTCTGGTTGGTAAATCGGATGAGGGATCCGTCGCGGAACTGCGGCAGCCACGCGGGCGACTGGGGATTGCGCGCCGCCGTCACGTCTCGCCACATCCTGCTTTCAAAAGGGGGCCCGCTCCACAAAGCCCCCTGAAACGGATCCGCGACAATGTCGAATATATCGGCAGATACCTGCGAATTCAGCGCGCCAAGGCTGAGGCCATGCAGGTAGAGCTTCGGTCTCTTGTCTCGTGGCAAGGTCGTCCAGTAGCCATAGACTTCCCGAAACAACGCCTTGCCTGAGGCCGAGCCATATTCCGGCTCAACCAGCAGCGATAGCCAACTCGCCAGATAGGAATATTGAAGAGCGACGCTCGCCACGTCACCGTGATGCAGATATTCGAGCGGGTCCATCGCCTGCGGGTCGATCCAGCCGGTGCCGGTCGGAACGATGATGACGAGAAGCGAGCGTTCAAACGCGCCCTGCCGCTTCATCTCCTCGAGTGCGAGCTTTGCGCGCCCCTCGATCGTTTCAGCGTTGTTCAGGCCCACATAGGTTCGTATCGGCTCGCGCGCAGGCGCCTTCCAGAAATCGCTGATCTCGGCCGCTGTCGGTCCCGAAGCGATAAACTGGCGTCCGCGACGCCCAAGTCCCTCCCATGTGACAAGCGAGGCAGTGCTCCCGGTCTTTGCCGGGTCATCTGGCATCGGCACGCCCGTTTCCACAAGCGCGTCGACGCTGCGGAACGAACTATCAGCGAGATGCAATCCCGCCCGCAGCAATACGCCATCCACGACCGACCAGAAGAGTGCGATCGCAAGAACACCTGCGATGACCTGCGAGACGCGGCGCGGAACGTATCGTGATAGCCATCCCGACAGGAACAGACAGGTGAACCGAAACAGCCGGCCGATCAGAACAGCAACGAAGAAGGTGACGATTGCGACGAACGCGACGCTGAAGGGTTCAGCGGTATCGACGCGCTCCATGTGCCACAAGTCGCGAATGGAATTCTGCCAGTCGACAACTCGCCGAAGGAAGATTACGGCCAGCACGACGCCGAGTACGCAAACGATCAGGTTGCCGCGCAGCCTGCCAACACCGGGGACCCGCAGTTCCAGGTACTTCCAGAGCCAGCTGAAGGCCACCCCGAAGAAATATCCCACGGCCGCGGCAATGCCGGACAACACGCCTTGAATCAAATAGGAGCGTGGCATCAGGCTCGGCGTCAGCGACGCGGCGAAGAAGATGAAGCCAAGCGCCAACCCAGGCGTCGAAAGCGATACGAACAGGCGCAACAGCAAACGTTTCATGCGTTCCCTCTCATGCGTCTTGCGCCGGTAAAGGCAGCACGACCGCCCAGCCTGCCTACATCTGAAGTCCGAGGAACTTGAACGGCTGAGAGTCCTTGAACTCCTTTGTCGCGTCCCCGGAATAGGTGTGGTCCTGGTTCTCGCCCAGGTCGAGTTTCTTCACTTTACCGCTCCCCTTGGAGAAGTCGATTGCCTTGAGATCGACCCAGAACGTATTGGGTGTCAGGGCCGACTCGAAGAAATACAGCATGCGCTTGTGGTCGACGACGGTCCGCCAGCGCGTCGACGAAATGTTCGGCTCTTCGGGCGTGTTCAGGCCATAAGGGACCGAGGTGTTTCGAATGACGCTGAAGACACTCGCCAATGCCCTGTTGGGGTCCTCATCCTTGGGAATGGCATTCACATAGAACGAGGCGCGCGCGAAACGGTCGGACGCCCGATTTGTGCCCGGCAGCATGACTGTCCCGCCGATCTGCTTCCAATAGGTGTTCAGCGCCAGTTGCTCATCGAAGGTCGGCGAATTCGTCATCACCTGGTATTTGCGGTCGTGGTGAATGACCTGCTTGCCCTTGAGATATTCGACGATCGCGCTGTCGCCGGTCTTGTCGGACATGGATAGATGAAGCGTCGTGAGCCGGTTCTCACCTGGCACGTTGTCGCTGACAATCGTGAAGGGTTCCTTTTCCAACGCCGCTACAGCCTCGTCGACGGTCGCAAAGTTATCGAGCACATACTGCCCCCACGCGGCGATCGTCAGGCCGGGCTTGCTGTCCTTGTCAAACTTCGGATACTCGGATTCGACGAGCCAGAGCAGATTGACATTAAGGCCCGCCTCGTTGAGCCCATCGGTCGTCGATACGTCGTATCCCGTCGCAACGACGCTGCCGTATTTCGCGGTCCACTTGATCGAGTTTGGCCCCGCCTCACCATTGCGTTCAATGCCGCGCGGCAGCACCCACAGGTTCGTGGCAACGTCGCTCTTCCAATCCATTGACCGCGCGGTGATGATGTTGCCGTCAGGGCCGAGATAGACCAATCGCGTGCATGCCTGAGCCGCCGATTGCCCGAAGACCATCATCGATCCGACGGCGAACGCAACAAGCGAACGAGCCAGAGGGTTATTGCCGAAGATCATCCGCTACTCCATTCGTTGTTTTGAACTGAACTAGAAGCGCATCGAGAAGCCGACAACCGGCCCATGTTGGCTGACATCCCAGCGAAACTTGTTCGCGCCGGTGAAATCGTCGTTCTCATAGTCCTGATACAACAGACGATAGCCTGCACGCAGGATCGTCGGCTTGCCGAACATCTCCATCCGGTACCCGAGATACGCCTGCGCATTGACGCTGACCTTTGAGCCGACATCGAAACCGCCGACGTCAGCCTCGGCAAACAGGTTCCAACGGTCGGTGAGGTCGGCGTTCATTCGAAGGCCGATGAATGGATCGGCCCAGTCAGAACTCTCGTCGAACTGACGCCAAAGGCAGAAACGTCTGCCTTCAGTTCTGTCCAGCGAATGCCGACTGTCGGCTCGAAGGATATTGTGCGCGGCTTTCCAAAGACGGTCTGCCCGCCAAGTTCTACTTCATACGCTTTGAAAAACGCCCCCGCAGCAAGTGTCGTGGTTTTTATGTCGATCCCGATCTCATGCGCGAAGACCCGCTCATCCTGGCTTGTCTGAACATGCTGCCCGTCGAAGAAGACACCCCATTTGCCGTTCGTGACTTCGACGTTGCCCATCAGCGCGAGATCGAGATGGTCGAAGATTTCAGAGAACGGCACGTCCACGTCGGTATCGAAGCCGGCAAGCGACGCGTTGCCTTTCAGGGAGGCTGCCCACACATAGGGGCTGACAATCACTGCCCATTCGGGTTCCGGCTCCATGCGTTCGGCATCAAAATCGGCAGCCCTGGCTGCCGAAAACACAATCGACGATAGGCAGAAAACGAGACTAAAAAGGCTCCTCGGCAGGCAAGGCGAGAATCGAAGCATTCTTAGCCTCCGTTGGGGACGCCATGCACTTTACTATCTGAAAGCGCAAATTCAAGGGACGCACGAGGGAGTAGACGCAGACAAGAGGGCTCCCGAACACCGTCCGGGAGCCCTCTTCCTCCTTAGGGATTTACCGTTCAGGCCGCGTACGACATGCGTCCGGCGCTGGTTCCGCCGGCAGCCCGTAGTCTGAAATTGGCAAGCAACGTGCTCAACTGCCGGCTTTCGTCGGCCAGCGTCTGGCTTGCAGCCGTGGTTTCCTCGACCATCGCGGCATTCTGCTGCGTCATCTGGTCCATGTGATTGACCGAAGTGTTGATCTCGTTGAGCCCCGTGGCCTGCTCGCGAGCCGCAGTCGCGATTGAAATGACGTGATTGTTCACGCGGTTGACCAGTTCCTCGATTTCGAGCAACGCATCCCCAGTCGAACGCACGAGCGTCACGCCGTTGTTTACCTCGCTTGCCGAGGTGCTGATCAGCACTTTGATCTCCTTCGCTGCATTGGCGGAGCGCTGTGCCAATTCGCGCACTTCCTGTGCGACCACGGCGAACCCGCGTCCCGCCTCGCCCGCGCGCGCTGCCTCCACTCCGGCATTGAGTGCGAGGAGGTTTGTCTGGAAGGCAATCTCATCGATGACGCCGATAATCTGGCCGATGCGGTTCGACGAATCCTCGATCCGGTTCATCGCGGTGACTGCGTTGCGGACGATATCGCCAGACTTGCCGGCGCTGGTCTTGGTTTCCGCCACCATCTCGCGGGCTTCTGCTGCACGTTCGGAAGCGGTCCGCACCGTCGCAGTGATCTCGTCGAGAGCTGCCGCCGTTTCTTCCAGCGCAGCCGCCTGCTGCTCGGTACGCTTCGACAGATTGTTGGTCGCCTCGCTGATGTCGCCGGCGCTGTCGTTGACGACGCTGGTCGACTCCGCGATCGCCCGGATCACGCCGTTCAGTGCGTCCACAGCGGAATTGAAGTCGGAGCGCAGCTTGGCATAATCCTGGCCGAGATCGCCGATCGACACGGTCAGGTCGCCCGCAGCCAGTTTCTCAAGTCCCGCGCCGAGCGACTGGATCGCGAAGGTCTGGCGATCCGCTGCCGAGCGCCAGTTGGCCTCGTTGCCGCGACGCTCCTCCTCGATCTGCAACTGGTGCTGGCTCTCGCGATCCCGCATCAGGGCCCGCTCGCGGACGGAATCCCGCAGCACAAGGAGAGACTTCGCCATGGCGCCGATCTCGTCGCGCCTGTCGTGGTCGACAATATCGACGGCGCCGGCTTCATCGGCAATGGCGTTCATCGCACCCTTCAGCCGGGCGATCGGCGCCGTGACGCTGCGCACAATCCCGAAGGCCACGGCGATAATCACGATCGCGCCGACGAGGCAGGCGCCGGCGGCCCAGATCGCATTCTGGCGATAGAGCGCCGCAAGATCGTCAGCATAGACGCCGGTACCGACCACCCAGCCCCAGGGCTCGAAACCGACCACGTGAGAATATTTCAGCACAGGATCCGCTGCACCCGGCTTCGGCCAGTAGTAGTCGACGAAGCCCTCACCGCTCCTCTTCACGGTGTTGGCGAACTCGACGAAGATGAACTTGCCAGTCGGATCCTTGTTCTGCGACAGGTCCGTTCCGTTCAGCTCCGGCTTGATCGGATGCATGATCATCGTCGGATGCATGTCGTTGATCCAGAAGTAGCCGTTGTCGCCGTAGCGCATGGCCGAAATCACTTCCTTCGCTGCACCCTGCGCCTGCTCCCGCGTCATCGCGCCGGATTGTTCCAGCTTGTAGTATTTCTGGAAGATGGCGATGGCCGTGGCATCCATTTGCGCAAGACCGTGCTTGCGCTCGCTCTCCAGCTTCGCGTGCGAATAGTTGAGGAAGAAGGTGATCGCGAGCACCAGAATAGCCAGTGCCAGTGCCACGAGAGAATAAAGGCGGGTAGAAATCTTGACGTTACGCATTGAGCCCCGGCAGTTCAGAATTTAATAATGGTCGAATACTGCTATGCGGGTCTTACCGGATGGTGAATTTGAATTGGATTTTATTGAACTGCCGTAAGGCGAGAGATTTCGCCAGGGACTCACTTCTCGCGACAAAGCATTGATTTATTTCAACAAGCTTCCGCCCATACAAACACGCTAGGTAAGATCTTATAGAACTATGGTAGCAGTCTGCGGCGTTGTACGCATCGCCACCGGACCAGGCCGCGTTTCGCTTTAAAGGCATCTGCGCTAGGGTCCCTCGGAATCGTTGTCCCCGTATCACTGAACAGGAGCCTTTCATGACCGACGCCAAGCCGAATGGCGCGCTGACCCTTCGCACAGTGGCCATGCCGGCCGACGCCAATCCAGCCGGCGACATTTTTGGTGGCTGGGTCATGGCACAGATGGACCTTGCCTCGGGCATCACCGCATCCGAACGCGCCAAGGGCCGCGTCGTCACCGCTGCCGTCAAGGAAATGGCCTTCGCCCTACCGGTGAAGATCGGCGATACGCTGTCAGTCTTCACGACTATCGAACGCGTCGGCCGCACGTCGATCACACTGTCGGTCGAGGCCTGGGCGACCCGCGCACGATATAACAACATGGAAAAGGTGACGGCCGCGACCTTCATCATGGTCGCCCTCGACGAAAGCGGCCAGCCGACGCCGGTTCCCGCGGAGTAGGCATGGAAACGGTCGCCTCGCCGGAGGTCTTTCTCCACATCAAGGTCGTGATGGGGATGGTGATCTCGCTTAGCCTTGCGCGGCTGCTGACCGGGATCGCCGGCATTATCCAACACCCCGGAAAGGCGAAGCCCTATGCCGTGCATCTCGGCTGGGCGGCCTCCATGTTCCTCTTCATCATCCACATCTGGTGGTGGGAGTACCGGCTGCAGGCCGTACCGGTGCTCCATTTCGGCGTCTATTTGTTTCTCATCTGTTTCTGCGGGCTGTTCTTCATGTTGTGCGCCCTGCTCTTCCCCGCTTCGCTGGATGAGTACGGCGGCTACGAGGAATATTTCTACTCCCGCCGCAAGTGGTTTTTCGGCACGCTCGCCATCACCTATGCTGTCGACATCGTCGATACGGCGATCAAGGGAGCCGATCACATCCAGTCGCTCGGCTGGGAGTTTCCGGCGCGCAACGTCGTCTACATCGTACTCTGCTGTATTGCCGCCTGGACCGGAAGCCGCCGCTTCCACACTGCTTTTGTCTGGCTCAATCTCGTCTATCAGATCAGCTTCATTTTCCGCATCTACGATGTCCTCGGATTATGATGCGCAACTTTTTGGTTGCCAATTGGTCGCGGATATGCGATTAAAAAGGCAACCAGGAGGTTGCTGATATGTCTGATCGCATCGAGAAGATCATCGAACTGAACGCGCCCGTCGAACGCGTCTGGAAGGCCATCACCGATCACCGCGAGTTCGGCGAATGGTTCCGCGTCCAGCTGGACGGACCCTTCGTGCCGGGAGAGAATTCGACCGGCCACATAACCTATCCCGGCTACGAGCACATCCGCTGGCAGGCGACCGTCAAACGCATGGAGAAGCCCGAGCTCTTCTCCTTCACCTGGCATCCCTACGCCATCGATCCTGATGTCGACTATTCCGGCGAACCGCCGACCCTCGTCGAATTCCGCCTGGAGCCGACGCCGTCAGGGTCGCGCCTGACGGTGACGGAGTCAGGTTTCGACAAGGTCCCGCCGCATCGCCGCGAGGAAGCCTTCCGGATGAACGACGGCGGCTGGGCCGAGCAAATGAAAAACATCAAGGAATACCTCGATCGCTAACATTGAATTCCGCCGCGACAATGCGGCCCCCCTGTTTGCCGCCTTGGGAGACCCGACGCGCCTGTCGCTGCTGACAACCCTCAGCGACGGGTGCGAGCGCTCGATCGCCGGCCTCTCCGCCGGCACCGAGCTTACCCGCCAGGCGATAACGAAACACCTGCATGTGCTGGAACAGGTCGGCCTCGTCCGCTCCACCAAGGTCGGGCGGGAAAGCCATTACGCCTTCCAACCCGATCGGATCGGCGAGATGCGCGCGTATCTCGACAGCGTCTCCCGGCAATGGGACGACGCGCTCGAGCGCCTGCGCGCGTTCGTGGAGCGTTAGGCCCCTGGCGTGCAGCAAGCCACCAGTCAGACCTCAGGCGCGGAAGATGAACGATGCGCCGATCGCGATCAGGGCGAAGCCAATGGCGTGGTTCCACGTCAGGTTCTCGCCGAGCCAGAAGACGGAGAAGCCGGAAAAGACGATAAGCGTGATCACCTCCTGCATCGTCTTCAGCTGTGCCGTCGTATAGACGGCCGAACCGATACGGTTGGCAGGCACGGCAAGGCAGTATTCGAAGAAGGCGATCGCCCAGCTGACGACAATGGCGATATAGAGCGCCGCGCCTTTGTGCTTGAGATGCCCGTACCAGGCGAAGGTCATGAAGATATTTGAGGCGAAAAGCATGACAACCGGCCAGATGGCGGTTGGGCTAAGGGCAAAAGGCATGGTCGATTCCTGGAGTTAAAGGTGGCGGCAGCATGTATCGCCAATTTTCTGCTCCGCAAGGGGTTACCCCATCTTGTCGCCTCATGCACGCCCGGTAACTGAAATCGATGCCCGTCAGCCAGCCTCAAAAGCACAATCCATGATTGATGTTGATTGGTGTCAATTCCTCCAAAGCTGTGCGCCTAATAGGGAAGGCATCCGCAGATTGACAGTCCGATACGCTGCAACGCAAGGCACTGCCGCGCATCGCCGGTCCGGATGGCCTCACCAGACGTCTGCCGGAGGGGACGCGCCATGGACACGATCACAGATATCAACAAATCCAGTTTGGCTGGCCTGCTTGCGGCGCTCGCGACGGCGAAAATGAAGGTCGGTTCGATCGCCAATGCCGATGGCAGCTATACCGTTACCTACGAGCCCTTGCCTTCCGCATCGGACGGAGCCCAGCTCAGCGAGACTATGCCGAGCACATTGCCAACATGGATAGCCCTGCCCCGGCGCCAGCAGGCGCGCATGGACCCTTCGTCCACGCCCGCGCGATCGCGCCGAAAACGATCCTTTATACCGACGCGGACGGGCGTGACGAAATCCGCGAAGGCGGCTCGCGCTCCTGGCGTAATTGCAACGCCGGCAATATCCGCAAGGGCGACTTCTCGATCAATTGCGGCGCCATCGGCGATGACGGCAGCTTCGCGATCTTTCCCGACGAGGAGAGCGGGAAGGCGGCGATCATCGCCCTGCTGAGAACGACCGCCTACATCAAGCTCACCCTCAAGCAGGCAATCTTCCGCGATGCGCCGCCGAACGAGAACCAATCCGAAGACTACGCCAAGTTCATTCGTGACAAGACCGGCATTGCGCTGACGGCGGTTCTCGCCGACCTCAAGATGGACGACTTCCGCAAGATCGCGAAATTCATCCAGGTCGTCGAGGGCTGGAAACCTGGCACAATCAGGCCGAACGGACCGCCTGCGCCGCTGATCGGCGCAGGCGCGGCCATCGGCGTGGCGGCGTCGGCGGCGTCGGCCACGCAGGACTGGATGGCCATTGCTCGCCGGGAAGCTGCCCTTCCCGCACATGAACGCAGCCAATGGCCTGATCCCGGAGAGAACCCGCGCATCCTGAACTATTTCAAGGTCTGCGCCCCATGGTTCGAGGTTGATGGTTGCGACGAAGTCGATTGGTGCGCCGCCTTCGTCAACTACTGCCTTGTCACGAGTGGGCACATGGGCACCGACCATCCAAGCGCCCGCTCCTTCTTCTGGAACAAGAAGAAGCAGTTTCATGTCCTTCAAGCCCCGCAACCAGGCGCGATCGCGGTTCGCCGCTACGCCCCCTTCTCCGACACGAGCTGGGCAACGGGAAACGGCCATGTCGGCTTCGTGGTCTCCTGGACCAGCACGACGGTAACGCTCCTCGGCGGCAACCAGGGCAACACGATCTGCGAGAGGACATTCCCCCGTCTGGAGAAGAACGCAGCAGGCGCAAAGCAATCCGAATTCGTCGCCTTCCTGATGCCGGTCATCGTGTAGCAGCGGGCCCCGATCCGCGGAATGCCTGACGACGCCGAGGACCAGCGCTGCGTCGTCAGTCCCTATTGGACAAGATAGCCAAGGACTGCCGCGTTTATCAGGTCGATGAAGAAGGCGGAAACGAGCGGCAGAATGATGAACGCCATGCTGGAGGCACCGTGAACCTTGGTGACCGCTGTCATATTGGCGATAGCCGTCGGTGTGGCGCCTAGCGCGATACCGCCAAAGCCGGCGGAAATCACTGCAGCGTCGTAGTTCCGCCCCATCGCCGGGAACACGACGAAAAGGATGTAGATGACGGTCACGCACGTCTGCGCCCCGAGCACCAGGATGAGCGAGAGCCCTAGGCCGCTCAAGGCCCAGAGCTGCATGCTCATCAGCGACATCGAGAGAAACACGTTCAACGAAAGATCGGATATCAGCGACAGCGCACGGCTCCGCGTCGGCCATGGCAGGCGTGGAGCCGCCAACGGGACGACATTGGTCATCACGATGGCCACCAGAAGGCAAACGACGAAAAGCGGGAGCTTGAAGCCGGTCTCCTCGATCACCTCCTCCAAGGCATATCCCGTCAGGATCGCGATGTTGGTGACGAACAATGTCCTCAACAGGCTGACCGCGCTGACCTCATCGTCATGTTCACGCGCCGACTTATGCGACACCCCGATCGTCAACTCTTCGTTCGCCGCTCCGCTCAGGTGGTATCGGGCGATCAGTCGCTGTGCGATCGGCCCGCCGATAAGGCTGGCGATGACAAGGCCAAGCGTTGCGCTGGCAATGCCGACTTCCATGGCGTTGGTGACCCCGAAGCGGCTCGAAACGATTGGAGCCCAAGCGATCGTTGTGCCGTGTCCGCCAATGAGCGAAATCGAGCCGAGCAGAATGTCGATGCCCCTGGGCAGGCCGAGCGCCGCGCTTGTTCCAATGGCCGTCAGATTCTGGATGATCAGGAAGGCGACCGTTATGACCAGAAGGATCAGAAAAGGCCTGCCGCCGGCGGCAAGATCGGTGAGCCGGGCGTTGAGACCGATACCTGTGAAGAAATAGAGAAGCAGCAGATCGCGTGCCTGAAGCGCGAAGCTGATCTCGATGTCGAACAGCGTGTATGCGAGGAGCGTCACCGCCGCCGCAAGCATCCCGCCTGTCACCGCCTCCGGAATGCTCCACCGTGTCAGAATGGGGAAAAGATGGTTCAGAGTTGCCCCAACAAAGAACACCAGAATTGCAATCGTGAAAGACAGTAGCCCCGGAACCTGAATTGCCGCCACGCGCCACCCTTCCCCAAGATTCGCCACGTCTGCCGCGGCGACGGTTTGCTGCCGGAAATCTGGCACACGACGCGGGATTGAGCCAGAAAAATACGCGCGATACCGGCAGGGAAAACGGCCGCGGCATCCCAACCTCAGGGACTTCTGCCGCGACGCCGCATTTTGGAATCCTTGAACCTTCATGCTCACCTTTGAAAAGGGCGTGCATGGAAGACGAAGAGCGATGCATTGCCGCCGCTCCTCGCCCAGCCTATGCCGCACCACCCCGCTATTGCCTCAGGTCAGGTTCTTGCGTCGCTCGAGCTCGGCCGTAGTCGGCTGCTCGAATTCGAACGAGCCGGTGACGATGTCGCCGTCACGAACATACTTGTTCGCAGTAACGCCGGAGCCCGAAACCCGCGAGCTGACGAGCTTCAGTTTGCCCGGAAAGGCGCCGTCACCGAACAGCTTCTTGCCCTTGCCGAGCACGACGGGAAAGAATGAAATATTCAGCTCGTCGACCAGGTCGTTCTTGAAAAGCGTCTGCAGGAAGTCGGTTGACCCTTGTGTCAACAGGTGCGGTCCATCGCCGCCTTTCAACGCCTTGAGCGCGCCGACCACATCGGCACCGAGCACCTGGCTGTTCTGCCAGCTGGGCACAAAGTCCGGGTTGCGGGTCGCGACATATTTGGTGATCCGATCGAAAAGTGGACCGATCGGGTCGTCGGCCGCGACATAGGGCCAGTGCGCGGCGAAGATGTCGTAGGTCTTGCGGCCGAGCAAAAGATCGAAAGGATTGGCGAACATCTCACCCACGGTCTCGCCCATCGCCTCGTCGAAATAGGGAGCGGCCCAGCCGCCATACCTGAAGTCGCCGATCGGGTCCTCGTCCGGACCGCCCGGCGCCTGCATGATGCCGTCAAGACTGACGAATGCACCAGTGATGATCTTCCTCATGCCTGTTCTCCTTTGTGGCCGTTTAGGCTGCTGACGGCGGCTTTCTCGAGCGAGCCGGCCGGTGTTGACGACTTAATTGCTCTTGGCGAGAACGCGGCCGGCCATGGCGGGATGGATCTCGAACACTGGGCCTGCCTCGGACTCGCTCGCTGACATTAGTCTTGTCTTCGTATTGCGCTCAGCTGAGTTCTTGGGCGAGCCCGATGAGAACCCCTTCAGGCCCCCTGATATAGCAGAGTCGATATATATCTTTGTACCGGACGACTTCGCCCACGAGTTGCGCGCCGCGCCTGCGGAGCCTTTCAAGCGTCTCGTCGATGTCGTCCACGGCGAACATGACGCGGAGGTAGCCTAGGGCGTTGACCGGGGCGTTCCGGTGATCTGCGACGACATCAGGCGCAAGGAAGCGGGAGAGCTCAAGCCGGCTGTGTCCATCGGGTGTGCGCATCATGGCAATCTCGACACGCTGATGGGCCAGTCCAGTGACACGTCCGGCCCATTCTCCCTCGATCGTGGCCCGCCCTTCGAGCTCGAGGCCGAGCTCGCGAAAGAATTCAATCGTCTCTCCGAGGTCTTCGACGACGATTCCTACATTATCCATACGCTTGAGCGCCATGCTTCCAATCTCCAAGGTGTCGTTCCAATCTACAAGGTGTCGCCTAGTACTGTCCGCGTCAGACGCTTGAATCCGGACGGCCTCAAAACGCCACCCGGCTTTCAAACGTCTCTTACACTCCAAGGACGATCGCCCATGCGACGTGCCGACAACCGTCTGAGATAAAATCGAACCTGTAAGGCGCTATCCTGTCGGGCGTCGTCGACTGGGCGAAGTGACCTGAAGCCGATGACGAGGCCTCCTGCAATCACTCTCGTTCCATCCGCACCTCAACAGCAAACGCCGCCAGTTGATGCACGCGGACACAACCGGAGCGTTTACCACAAAGCGAACGCCCCAATTTCGGTACGGAAATTTCCGCCAAGCCTCTAGTTATAAATAGTTATCGCGACAAAAGGTAATTCGTGAAATACATATATAGGTTGCAATCGCGCAACCAAGATAAGTAAGCATAAATAGATCGATACCGGCAAAGCGCCCGTCAGCTGTCTGGCGGCGATGATACCGCTTGCGAAAGAACGATAGCCTGAGACCTCAGACATATTGAAGACAACAGTAGATCAATCGTCGGTCTGAACAGTTACCGCCATGCGCATTGACATCCTAGGCCGACAAGCCCTGTGGAGAGAAGCCATGCCTTTTGAGCTTACCCAGCCGCTCTCGTGGGAGAGCGCGGCAGGAGACGCAGCGGTGATGCTCGACGAGCTCCAACCGAACATCGTCAAGGCGCACACCCGCGAAATTCCTGGCCGTCCTGTTCCTGAAATTCAACGACCCGGCCGGCGGCCGGGCCCTGCTGAAATCGCTGTCGCAGCCACCGGCCGGCGCGCCGCTCCTGAAAGCCGCGCGGACTCACTTGATGGAGGTCAAGGCGTTCAAGGCCAACGGCCAAGGGAACCCCCTATGTCGGAGTCGGCATCACGCGCCACGGCTACACGGCCCTGCAAGTCCCCGACCCGACGATCCCGCAGGACGGCTCGTTCCTGGCGGGCATGAAGAACGCCGCGCTGAACGACCCGGCTCCGGCGAACTGGGATCCGCATTTCCGCGGGCCGCGCAACCGGGTTCTTGCCGCAGTCCATCAACTGATCCAGGCCGCCCACGGTGTTCAGATCCTCGGCGAGGAAAAGGGCTACGGTCTGCACAACAAGAACGGCGACGGCATCGAGCACTTCGGCTACGTCGACGGCCGCAGCCAGCCGCTGTTTCTCACCGAGGAAATAAACGACGAGCGGCTAACCGCCGACGGCACCAGTAACTGGGATCCGGCCTTCGGGCTGAACCGCGTCATCGTCCCGGATACCGCGGCGCCCGATCCGACGAGGCATTTCGGCAGCTACTTCGTATTCCGCAAGCTCGAGCAGAACGTCAAGCTGTTCAAGAAGCAGGAGAAGGCGCTGGCAAAGCGGCTGCATCTGAGGGGCGACGACGCCGAGCGAGCCGGCGCCATGCTGGTCGGCCGCTTCGAGGACGGCACGCCGTTGACGACCCAGATCGCCGACGGCAACCACCATCCCGTTCCCAACGACTTCAACTACAGCGATCCGAACGGCGCCAAGTGTCCGTTCTTCGGCCATATCCGCAAGGTCAACCCGCGCGGTTCCGGCGGCTTCGAGCCGGTCGAGGGCGAGCGCCTGCACATCATGGCGCGGCGCGGCCAGACTTACGGCGTGCGCACCGACCAGCCCAATGACGGCCGGATCGACAACAAGCCGAGCAAGGATGTCGGCCTGCTGTTCATGGCCTTCAATGCAAACATCGCGCAGCAGTTCGAATTTGCGCAAGGGACATGGGCAAACAATCCGGGCTTTCCCCGGGTGCCCGCAGGCGCCGGCAGCCCCGGTCTCGACCTGGTGATCGGCCAGAGCCCCAACCCGCGCCCCGATATCGATTGTCCGGCGCAATGGGGCGGCTCGACGATGACCACCACGACCGCACCGCCGCAGGCAGTGACCATGAAGGGCGGCGAATACTTCTTCATGCCGTCGCTGGCCTTCTTTCGCAGCCTCCCCTAGCCGGTCGGTTCCCGTTTACGCATCGAACACTCCTCACCCCTGTGCCCGTGGCAGGGGTGAGCCGCAAGAGCGAGACCGAGTGCGTGTTCGCACCCGACGTCCCAGACGCCCAAGCTTTTCAGCCACTATACAGCCCGCATGCAAATGAGGCGCACATCATCTGCCGCGACGGGCTTCCCTTTTCTCCGGGCCGCGACACTTTTCCTGGTGAAACAATTGGCGGTTACGCGTGACGGCGACCGGCGCCACCGTTGGCCGCCCAACATCGGGAGGAGGACATGGCGGAAACCACAGTCAATGTCCGCTACATGGTCGATGATGTCGAGGCAGCCATCGCCTGGTACACGACGCATCTCGGCTTTTCCGTTCTGACGAATTACGCTCCCGCCTTCGCGGATGTGCGGCGTGGAGCGCTGCGGCTGCTGCTCAGCGGACCGACCAGTTCCGCGGGACGGCCGATGCCGGACGGCGAACTGCCCCGCCCCGGCGGTTGGAACCGCATCCATCTGATCGTCGACGATCTGTCGGCGGAAGTGGCGCGCCTGCGCGGCGCCGGCGTCCAGTTCCGCAACGAGATCGTCACCGGACCGGGCGGGTCGCAGATCCTGCTGATTGATCCCTCCGGAAATTCCGTTGAGCTCTTTCAGCCGGCACGCGGATGACGCCGACCTGATATCCGCAAGCAGCCGTAACGCCGATGATCAGGACCGGGTGGCTTCAACGCCGCCTGGACGCGGCACCCCCGCCACGTCACGCGTCGCTCCCCCATCAGTACTCTTTGCCCCTTCACTTTCGCGGTGACTCTCGCCATATTCCGCCCATGGCCAAAACTCCGAAGAAATCCGCCGCCCCTGTTGGCTTCGAGGAAGCCCCGCAGTCGTCCTTCGAGGGCGCTCCCCTGTCCGGTTCCGTTGCCGACTGGGTGAAGCAGCTGGAGGCCGATGCCGAGGCGTCAAGTGTCGAGACGCAACGCCAGATCGCCTCGAAGGCCGGCAAGCACCGCAAGAAGGTCGAAATCGCCGCCTCGAAGTCGGCGCGCGGCACGTCGATGGGCGGCTCGACCGATCCGAAGACCCGTGCGGCCGCCGGCCTCAATCCGGTGGCGGGCATGGACACGACGCTGGAGGAAGCCGCCTCATTGCAGGCCGGCACCGCCGTCACCGCCACTGTCGAGGCTTTGTCGGCGCTGATCGAGAGCGGCAACCCGCTGCACAAGAACGGCAAGATCTGGACGCCGCACCGCCCCGCCCGGCCGGACAAGTCCGAAGGCGGCATCTCGATCCGCATGAACAGCGAATATCAGCCCGCCGGCGACCAGCCGACTGCCATCAAGGACCTCGTCGAGGGCCTCGGCAATGGCGACCGCAGCCAGGTCCTGCTCGGCGTCACCGGCTCCGGCAAGACCTTCACCATGGCCAAGGTGATCGAGGAAACCCAGCGCCCGGCCCTGATCCTGGCGCCGAACAAGACGCTCGCCGCGCAGCTCTATTCCGAGTTCAAGAACTTCTTCCCCGACAACGCGGTCGAGTACTTCGTCTCCTACTACGACTACTACCAGCCGGAAGCCTACGTCCCGCGCTCCGACACCTATATCGAGAAGGAATCCTCGATCAACGAGCAGATCGACCGCATGCGCCACTCGGCGACGCGCTCGCTGCTCGAGCGCGACGACTGCATCATCGTCGCCTCGGTCTCCTGCATCTACGGCATCGGCTCGGTCGAAACCTATACCGCCATGACCTTCCAGATGAACGTCGGCGACCGCCTCGACCAGCGCCAGCTGCTCGCCGACCTCGTCGCCCAGCAATACAAGCGCCGCGACATGGATTTCCAGCGCGGCTCCTTCCGCGTCCGCGGCGACACCATCGAAATCTTCCCGGCCCACCTGGAAGATGCGGCCTGGCGCATCTCCATGTTCGGCGACGAGATCGACGCCATCACCGAGTTCGACCCGCTGACCGGCGCCAAGACCGGCGACCTGAAATCGGTGAAGATCTACGCCAACTCGCACTACGTCACCCCGCGCCCTACGCTGAACGCCGCCATCAAGTCGATCAAGGAGGAGCTGAAGCTCCGTCTCGTCGAACTCGAGAAGGCCGGCCGTCTCTTGGAAGCCCAGCGCCTGGAACAGCGCACCCGCTACGATATCGAAATGCTGGAAGCGACAGGCTCCTGCCAGGGTATCGAGAATTATTCGCGCTACCTCACTGGCCGTGACCCCGGCGACCCGCCGCCGACGCTGTTCGAATACGTCCCCGACAACGCCATCGTCTTCATCGACGAAAGCCACGTCACCATCCCGCAGATCGGCGGAATGTACCGGGGCGACTTCCGCCGCAAGGCGACGCTCGCCGAATACGGCTTCCGCCTGCCCTCCTGCATGGACAACCGTCCCTTGCGCTTCGAGGAATGGGACGCCATGCGCCCCGACACGATCGCCGTCTCGGCCACCCCCGGCGGCTGGGAGATGGACCAGTCAGGCGGCGTCTTCGCCGAGCAGGTCATCCGCCCGACCGGCCTGATCGACCCTCCCGTCGAGGTCCGCTCCGCCCGCAGCCAGGTCGACGACGTGCTCGGCGAAATCCGCGAGACCGCGGCCAAGGGCTACCGCACCCTCTGCACCGTGCTGACCAAGCGCATGGCCGAGGACCTAACCGAATACCTGCACGAACAGGGCGTCCGCGTCCGCTACATGCACAGTGACATCGACACGCTGGAGCGCATCGAGATCATCCGCGACCTCCGCCTCGGCGCCTTCGACGTGCTCGTCGGCATCAACCTCCTGCGCGAAGGCCTCGACATTCCCGAATGCGGCTTCGTCGCCATCCTCGATGCCGACAAGGAAGGCTTCCTGCGCTCCGAGACCTCGCTGATCCAGACGATCGGCCGCGCCGCGCGTAACGTCGACGGCAAGGTCATCCTCTATGCCGACAACATCACCGGCTCGATGCAGCGCGCCATGGACGAGACCGCGCGGCGCCGCGAAAAGCAGGTGGCCTACAACGAGGAACACGGCATCACGCCGGAGAGCGTCAAGGCGAAGATCTCGGACATCCTCGACTCGGTTTACGAACGCGACCACGTCCGCGCCGACATATCGGGCGCCTCGGGCAAGGGCTTTGCCGATGGCGGCAACCTCGTCGGCGGCAACCTGCAGACCCATCTCAACGCGCTGGAAAAGCAGATGCGCGACGCCGCCGCCGACCTCGACTTCGAGAAGGCCGCCCGCCTGCGCGACGAGATCAAGCGCCTCAAGGCCGCCGAACTCGCGGTCATGGACGACCCGATGGCACGCGAGGAAGCCCGCTCGCAGGAAGGCAGCGGCAAGAAGAGCGGCAAGCCGGCCGCAGGCGGCGGCTCGCTCTTCACCAAGCCCGGCCTCGACGACATGGGCCCCGGCACCGACACCGAAACCCCGCTCTTCCGCAAACCCGATCTCGACGATATGGGCCGCGACGTCGCCGACCCCGCTGGCAAGAGCCTCTTCCGCCGCAACAGCCTCGACGAAATGACCGTCGGCCGCACCGAAAAGCCGGTCGCCGGCCACCTGCCGGACAAGCCCGACGTCGCCAAGGGCACGAAGCGCTTCTCACCGCTGCTGGAAGGCCAGCCGGAGCGCGACGACGTCAGGCCGCTTGTGCGCGGCAAGGCGGGCGTGGGGAGTTATGAGGATCCGGTGGACCAGAAGCGCAAGGGGCGCACGAAGGGCAAGACGGGGCGGCCTGGGCAGTGATCGCCTCGGCCAGACCATTCCCTCTGTCGCGCCACCACCCACACTCCCCGTCATCCCGGACTTGATCGGGGATCCAGCAACCGCGCGTCCGCGCGGTGAATGAATCAGCAAACAACAACAATCTCCGCGCGATGGACATCGCGCCGCTGGGTGCCGGATCAAGTCCGGCATGACGGCCATCGCTGATTGCATTCTATCTCAGGAACACGCATCATCCGCTCATGAAGGGCTACGTCTACATCCTGACTTCGCAGCGCAACGGCACGCTCTACACGGGCGTGACATCCAACCTGCCGCGCCGCCTCTTCGAGCATCAGACCAACCTCACCCCGGGCTTCACCAGCCGCTGCGGCGTCAAGACGCTCGTCTGGTTCGAGGAATACGACCTCGTCACCGATGCGATCGCTCGCAAAAAGACCATCAAGAACTGGCCGCGCAAATGGAAACTCGACCTCATCGAGACAATGAACCCCGACTGGCAGGACATCGCCCATTTCCTGCACGGCCCCTGAACTCGTGCCCACAACACCACCTCATCCGCGCGGCACTCGTCGCCAACTTACCCGTCACCCCGGACCTGATCCGGGGTCCAGCGCGCTCAAGTCCTTCAGCGCGAAAGACTCTCTTGCACCGCAGAAGCGGCGCCACTGGATGCCAGATCAAGTCCGGCATGACGGAGTGCAGAACGAGCATACCAAGGCAAACTCTGAGGTCGGACACCGCGCTCAAATCCTTGAGCGTGGAGACTCTTTGCACCGCCGACGCGGCGCCACTAGATGCCGGGTCAAGCCCGGCATGACGAAAGTGAGAACCCGCAAAGCCATTTAAGCGAACAAACTCGTCGACCTCACCGTCACCCCGGACCTGATCCGGGGTCCTCACGTGGTAATATTTCTCCAAAGCAGTTCTAATGCAGGCTGTGCAAAACCTGGTTTTATCTCTGGTGGTGTGTTTGACTTTTTCAACCACAAGGATCATGCATGACGGGAACACGGCGACCTGGAAGTGATGGTTCGGCCACATGGTGCGATCGGCAACAAGGTCCCGATCGCACTGATGAATCCGGGAGGCGCAACCAGCCCGCCCCCCTGACACAAGCCGGAAAACTCCAGCCTCCACTGGTCCAACGTTTGGGAGCGGATCATATTGATGTAATATCTCCAGAATTACTATTTAGTAAACTGAGCGAGATCAACGTGGATGATATTATAGCCGAGTTCAGCAAGGTCCGTTAGCCGGTCCTATCGGCACACGAGCGGGCCTCCGCAATAGAGGCCCGCATTGAGAAGTGCGGAGATCAGCGCATGTGAGCAAATTTATGCGCATGATTTGATGGGCCTACTTTCTTTCCTTTTACACGTTAGGTGAAATTCTACTCGAAATTCATCCCCACCCCTCCCAACACATGCCATCATCCCTCTCGTCCCGTCACGGATACACCGCAAGGCGTTGCGGCGAGGCGGGACCGGCGCGGGTGTGAGGGTCGGACGCAAAACCTCATGCACCGGGTCCGCAGAAAATGGTCTCCCTCCGGGGACGGCGGCGATCGCGCGAATGCGGCGTCGAGTTGAGCCCCGGACGTGCCTGTGTGGCACACATGGCCCCCAGGAGCAGTGAAGCTTCCTCGGGCAAGGCGGCAGAGGGACCGGAGTTGACGGCATAAACCGCCGAACGGGGCGCTCGACAGCGCCATTTTACACTTTTCAGATGAGGCTCTTTCGAGCACCCCGTCCGAACCCTGTCGCCCGCACGGGCCGGCAAACCGATGCCAGGATCAAACCACGGGCGAAACCAGCCGCGTGAAGGCAATGCCGCGCGCCGCCGCCGGCGCACCGGCGAAGGAGAGACGGAGGCGCAGACATGATGGGATCCGCAGGGAAAACGGACGAAGCGACGATGAGCGAATGGGAACGCCGGATCGGCGACTACGGCACGCTGAGGCTGCGCCTGCGCACCGCCGAGATGCTCGGCCTGCCAGCGAGGGTCTGCGGCGTGCGCAACTGCCGCCGCACGCGATCCTGCGTGCTCGTCTTCACCCACAACAGGCTGCCGCTCTGCTACACCATGCTGACCGAGGACGAGCGGAAGGCGCATGACGAGTTCTTCGATTTCGCCGCCAGCGTCTACGAGGCGGCGCAGTCCGGCCATTTCGGCAATCTCTACCGGCTGCTGATCGACAAGCCGCCCGAGTATCACTATGCGGTGACCAAGATCGTCCGCCACGCCCTGCCGCCCGGCCATCGCGCCCATGGCGGCCTCGACGCGAACGACAGGATCAGGGCCGGCCAAGCGCCCGCCGCGTGGAGCTGGAAAACACGTTTCCGGCGATGACCGCCGGAGCGGTACGGCGGCGCGTGCTCGTGTCGGACGATCTCGCACCGGACTGCAAGGCATCCTCTTCGGCAGCGCCGCCCGTTAAACTTGCTTCAACCCCTGGGTGGCATACCTGCCCCGGCAGCGCATAAGGAGACATTGCATGGCCTTCGTCGGCTTCAGGAACACCCACAACAACACGATCTATATCAACCCCGAGCAGGTCATCTACGTTTCCTCCTTCGAGGAAGACGTCACCATTGTCGCCTATGCCGTCACCGATGCCAGCGGCAAGCCCGTCGTGTCGCATGTGCGCGGCAGCGCCGACATCGTGCAGCACAAGCTCGCCAGCGCGGCTGCCCGCTAGGATTGCGCGCTCGAGGCGGTCACGGCCGAGGGGGCAAAGGCGCGCGGCGGTGCCGTTCCGGCACAGTTTCCGGAAACGGCACAGCAGTGGCTGTGAATGCTTACAATTCGTCAAGCGTCTGAATCTTTGGCGATTCCCGCTCCGGCGATTCTGGTGCCACAATATTGCCGCTTGCCTTTTGCTTCGAATGCTGTCACCAAATGCGGCTCTCGGGCATTTGCATGCCGGTGACTGGACTGATGTGGTAAAGCTTTCCGGCAGGAAGGCAGCGTGGGGGACACCCGCGTACGTAGACGTTCTTTCCCCGTTCGTGAACTACTCGACTGACCCTTCGCGCGCTGAATTTTGATGAGGGAGCGCGAAAGCTAAAGCCGTCCGTTTCCTCTCGCGGGGGATGGATACCAAACAGACTAAGGGAAAAGGACTATCCCAATGGCCACCAAGGGCACCGTAAAATTCTTCAACCAGGACAAGGGTTTTGGTTTCATCACGCCGGAAGGCGGCGCGAAGGACGTTTTCGTCCACATCTCCGCGCTCCAGGCTTCTGGCATCCAGTCGCTGCGCGAAGGCCAGCAGGTCACCTTCGACACCGAGCCGGACCGCATGGGCAAGGGCCCGAAGGCCGTCAACATCTCGGCTAACTAATTCATTCTCTGCTTCGGCAGGAAAGAGAACGGCGCTCCGCAAGGGGCGCCGTTTTTCGTTTGGCCGGTCGTAGCGTCACCCTAGGCGCTGACCGTTTCCCGCGCGCCCTCGAAATCCACCGCCGCAAAGGCGGCTGCGATCACCTCGGGGCCTGCTCCCACCTTGACCGCGTCGGTCGAGAGAATCTGTCGGTAGCGCCGCGCGCCAGGCAGCCCCGTAAACAGCCCGACCATGTGCCGCGCCACCTGCTGCAGCCGCCCGCCGTTGGCGATATGGCGCTCGGCATAAGCCATCATCCGGCCGCGGATATCGCCCCAGTCAGCTTCGTCGGCAACCGCGCCATAGAAGCGATGGTCGACATCGGCAAGAATCGCGGCGTTCTGGTAGGCCGCACGCCCGAGCATGATGCCGTCGACGTGGTTCAAATGATCAGCCGCCTCGTCCAGCGTCTGGATGCCGCCGTTGATGCCGATAAAGACATCGGGCCGCGCCTCTTTCGTGCGGTAGACAATCTCGTAGTCGAGCGGCGGGATTTCCCGATTCTCCTTCGGCGACAGGCCCTTCAGCCAGGCCTTTCGGGCGTGGATCCAGACGGCGTCGGCACCGGCATCGAGCACACGATCGAGAAGATCGGGCAGAGCCGCTTCCGGATCCTGCTCGTCGACACCAATCCGGCACTTCACCGTGACAGGCACGTCGGCCACCGCCTTCATCGCCGCCACGCAGGCAGCCACCGTCTCCGGTGTCAGCATCAGGCAAGCGCCGAAGGTGCCTGACTGCACCCGGTCCGAGGGGCAGCCGACATTGAGATTGATCTCGTCGTAGCCGTAAGGGCCAGCGATCCGAACCGCCTCGGCAAGTTTCGCCGGATCCGACCCACCGAGCTGCAGCGCCACCGGATGCTCCGCTCCGTCGAAGGACAGCAGCCGTTCGCGCGGCCCATGGATGATCGCATCGGCCACCACCATTTCCGTGTAGAGCAGCGCATTGCGGCTGATCTGCCGGTGAAAATAGCGGCAATGGCGATCGGTCCAGTCGATCATCGGCGCAATCGCGAAGATCGGCTGGCCCGACGTCAGGGCCTCGGCGTAGAAATTGGATGTCGTCATGCCGCGCTCATAGCGTAAAGGCAGGCAAAACGCCAGTTTTCCTCACGCAAGGCAGCCATGTCAGGATGCAAGGCGATGATGATGCTGCGTTGTCGAACCACGCGTTCCCCCGCCGTTGCTTTCCGTCTAAGATGTCAGGACTCACGAACAGCAAGAGCGTGCAATGTCCCTTCCCGCCACCGTCATCCCGCTTCCGCATCCCGTCCTGCTTCCCGTCGAAGGCACAGCCGAGGCGTTCCCGGTACGCCGCGTTTACTGCGTCGGGCGTAACTACGCCGACCATGCGATCGAGATGGGCCATGACCCGAGCCGCGAGCCGCCGTTCTTTTTCCAGAAGAACGCCGACAATCTGCTGCCCGCAGGCAAGGACTTCCCCTACCCGCCGCTGTCCAGCGATGTGCATTTCGAGGTCGAGTGTGTGCTGGCGCTAAAAGCCGGCGGCCAGGATATCGCCGCCGACAAGGCGCTCGACTGCATTTATGGCTACGCCGTCGGCATCGATTTCACACGTCGCGATCTACAGGCCGAGGCGAAGAAGCTCGGCCGCCCCTGGGAAGTCGCCAAGGCCTTCGAATATTCAGCACCGGTGTCGCCTATCGTCCCGGCAAGCCAATTTGGGCATCCCTCGGCGGGCCGTATCTGGTTGGAATTGAACGGCAAGCGCGTCCAGGATGGCGACCTCAACCAGATGATCTGGAAGGTGCCTGAGATCATTGCCGAACTCTCGAGACTCTTCATCCTGGCGCCGGGCGATGTCATCATGACCGGTACGCCGGCAGGCGTCGGCGCCGTAAAGAAGGGCGACCGTGTCGATTGCGGCATCGACGGCATTTCCACGCTGTCGATCAACGTGGCCTGAGGGGAGACGTCATGCCTGTCTACGCGCTTGGCGAATTGATGCCGGACCTGCCGCCATCAGGCAACTATTGGATCGCCCCGGATGCCCATGTCATTGGTCAGGTGTTACTTGGCGTCGACGTCGGCGTCTGGTTCGGTGCAGTGCTGCGCGGCGATAACGAGCCGATCACCGTCGGCGCGGCGACGAACATCCAGGAAGGCGCGATGCTGCACACCGATCCGGGATTTCCCGTAACGATCGGCGAAGGCTGCACCATCGGTCATCACGCCATCGTCCACGGCTGCACGATCGGCGACAATTCCCTAATCGGCATGGGTGCCACGGTGCTGAATGGCGCCAAGATCGGCAACAACTGCCTCGTCGGCGCAAATGCGCTGATCACCGAGGGCAAGGAGTTTCCGGATAACTCCTTGATCGTCGGCTCGCCGGCGCGCGTGGTCCGCACCCTGGACGAGGCGGCGATCGCCGGGTTACGCCGCTCAGCCGAAAAATATGTCGGCAACTGGCAACGTTTCGCGCGGGACTTGCGCCCACTCTGAACTGTTAGAACAGCAGACCGACGCCGGTCACGTTCTTGACGGCCATCTTCACGAGATCGAAAACGGCGTTCAGGATCTTCTGCGCGGCGACATAAAGGAGGAATTCGAACTCGGCCACGCGCTGTTGAGATTGAGTTCGAGAAGATGCAGCGTCAGGTCAGCAGACTTGGCGGTGATCGTCTCGCCGCAAGCTGCGCCATGACCTTGGCGGTCTTCTGCGCGATGAAACCCAGCTGGTAGGTCATCTCGTCGCGAATGGCGGTCCATTGGCCCTTTGCCGTCGCGGCAGCGACGGACAGCAGGCCTTCAAGCAGTTCTTCGGCAGATTCCGGTGCGAAATTCGCGTCAACAGACATGGCTGTCCCCCCTATTTCAATGACCCCTCCATCGTTCTGGCTATGCCTCAGGTGTTCTGAACGATCGTAATATTGTCCGTTTCGTTGGCCCGCTGACCCTTGGCCTCGAACTTCGCCCGGGATGCTTCGATCGCCTGCCGGCAGCGTTCGATGTTGTCGGCCACGAGCTGTGCGGCGCGCGCAGATGGTTTGCCCTGGAGATAAGCCGTGCGCCGCCCTGCGATATCGCCCGCGTCCTTCACCATGGCGAGAGCTTCGATGTAATATCGATTTTCGTCAGGCTCGAATGTGCGCCGTCAAGCTTCGTATAGACGGCCTCGTTGTAAACAGGCGCAAAGATGGAACATCCGCTGAGCGGAATTGCCAATATCAGCAAAGATAGATGACATTTCGGCATGTGTGAGTCCCCAGCCCCGCCGAACATCATAAACCAGCTACAAATACAATCAATACTTACATAAACAATAATCAGCAATCATAGAGAGAATTTGGTTGAGCGGTCAGGCCTAAGCGGCACACGCCTCACACAGACCACGGATCTCGATCGTGGTCTTCTCTGCCTTGAACTTCTTGCCGCGCGTCCAGTCCATGAGGCGGTGATCGACCTCGTGGTCGTGGAACTCCATGACATGCCCACAGCTCTCGCAGATCGCGAAGGCGACGATGCCGTGACTGTGGCAGTTCTGGTCCGGATGGGCGCAGGCGACGAAGGCGTTGATGCTTTCCAGCCGGTGCACCACGCCATACTCGAGCAGCTTCTCGAGGGCGCGGTAGACCTGCAGTGGCGCGCGAAAACCATGATCGCGCAGCTTGTCGAGGATCGTATAGGCGCTGAGCGGTCCGTCCGCCTTTTCGAGTACCTCGAAAACGAGAGCCTGGTTCTTGGTCAAAGCAGGTGCGTTCATGAACGTTGTCCTTCCAAGGCCTGCCCGCGCCCGCGCCTCGGCAGCAGGCTCAGAATGAAAAGGATCAGGGCCGCGACGACGATCGAGGGGCCGGAGGGCGTGTCGTAGGTCAGCGAACCGAACAGCCCGCCGACCACGGCGACGGCGCCGATCAGCGAGGCGAAGACCGCCATCACCTCAGGCGTCGAGGCGAAACGGCGCGCTGCGGCCGCCGGGATGATCAGCAGCGAGGTGATCAGCATGATGCCGACGATCTTCATGGCGATTGCGATGACAACAGCCATCAGCAGCATGAAGAACAGCCGCGCCCGCTCCGGCTGCAGTCCCTCGGCCTCGGCAAGCTCGGGGTTGACCGTGGAGGCCAGAAGCGGTCGCCAGAGCCAGGCGATCGCCGCCAAAACGAGAATGCCGCCGCCCCAGATCATGACAATATCCGTCTTCGAGACCGCAAGGATGTCGCCGAACAGGAAAGCGATGAGGTCGATGCGCACCCAGCTCATGAAGGCGACCATGACGAGACCGATCGCCAGCGTCGCGTGCGACAGAATACCGAGCAGCGCATCCGCAGACAGCGCCTGGCGTTTTTGCAGGAACAGCAGGAGGATCGACACGGTAGCCGCGACGAGGAACACGGCAAGCGTCAGGTTGAACTGCAGGAGCAGCGAGAGCGCGACGCCGAGCAGTGCCGAGTGGGCGATCGTATCGCCGAAATAAGCCATACGCCGCCAGATGATGAAACAGCCGAGCGGGCCGGTCGTCAGCGCAAGCCCGACGCCTGCAAGGATCGCGCGGACGAAGAAATCGTCAAACATGGCGCTCTCCTGCGGGCTGTTTGTGATCATGGCTATGATCGTCAGCATGATGATCGTGGCTGCGACCCGCGTGGTTGTGGTGGGCGTGGTCGTGCCCTTCGTGGCCATGATGGTGGCCGTCATCAGGATGGCAGTTATCGGTGACGGAGCCATCGGAATGCAGCACACGGCCATCCGGTAGATGCGTGTGGTCGTGGTGATGGCTGTAGACGGCAAGCGCCTGCGCAGCGCGGCTACCAAAGAGGCGGACATATTCGGCGCTCTGCGTCACCGCCTGCGGTGTGCCGCGGCAGCAGACATGGCCGTTGAGGCAGATGACGGTATCCGTCGCCGCCATGACGACATGCAGGTCGTGCGAAATCAGCAGGATGCCGCAGCCGGTCGAGTTGCGGATCGACTGGATCAGGTCGTAGATCGCGATCTCGCCTGAGAAATCGACGCCCTGAACGGGTTCGTCGAGGACGAGGAGATCAGGCTTGCGCGCAATCGCCCGCGCCATCAAGGCCCGCTGAAACTCGCCACCCGAGAGATGCTGCACTTCGGCGCCGAGCATATGTGAAAGCCCGACGGCTTCGAGCGCGGCGGTCATGTCGTGTTCGGAGAGCGGTCCGGTCAGCGTCATCAGCCGGCGTACGGTGAGCGGCAGCGTCCAATCGATCGCAAGCTTCTGTGGCACATAACCGACCTTGAGGCCGTCGGCGCGTTCAACCGTACCCTCATCGGGCTTCAGCACGCCGATCGCCGTCTTGACGGTGGTCGATTTGCCCGAGCCATTGGGGCCGATCAGCGTCACGATCTCGCCGCGCGAGACCGAGAAATCCACGCCCCGGACGAGCCAGCGGCCGCTTCTTTGGACGCCGACGTTGGAAAGCGAGACCAATGGCTTCGCTTCGGAATTTGCGGGAGAGAACATCATTTTTCCGAATGTGCTGTTGCGACTTGCTATCGCACACGTTATAGCATAACGCAATCGATGTAATAACATTACAACTGCAATTCAAGCGGAGTACACCGATGAAATTCGCGACGGCCCTTACCCTCGCAATTCCCGCCATCTTCTTTGCCGAGGCGGGCAGAACGGCGGATGCGCCTGTCGTGGTGACCTCGATCAAGCCGGTTCACTCGCTCGTATCGGCGATCATGCAGGGCGTCGGCACACCCGAACTGATCGTCGATGGCGCCGCCTCGCCCCACACCTACAATATGAAGCCGTCAAACGCGCGCGCGCTGCAAAACGCCAAGGTGGTGTTCTGGGTCGGTCCCGGGCTTGAAACGTTTCTGGAGAAGCCGCTGGAGGCGATCGGGTCTGATGCCGTCGTCGCCGAGCTCGACAAGGCGCCCGGCCTGACCAAGCTCAAGTTCCGTGAGGGCGGCGCCTTCGAACCGCACGACCACAGCGACCATGACGGTGAAGATCATCATGACGGCGATGGACACGATCATGCCCGTGCCGACACCGATCAGGGCCACGATCACGGGACTTTCGACACCCATCTCTGGCTCGATCCGCAGAATGCCAGGGCGATGGCCTCCGAGATCACCACCACCCTCGTCGCAGCCGACCCCGCCAATGCCCTCACCTACCAGGCCAACGCCAAGACGCTAGACGACAGCCTCGACGCGCTGGACAAGGAAATCGCCGGCATCGTGTCACCGGTGAAGGACAAGCCGTTCATCGTCTTCCACGATGCCTACCAGTATTTCGAGAACCGCTATCATGTACGGGTCGCGGGCTCGATCACCGTCAGCCCCGAAACGATCCCCGGCGCGGAACGCATTGCGGAGATCCACAAGAAGGTCGGCGAACTTGGCGCCACCTGCGTCTTCGCCGAACCGCAGTTCCAGCCGCGATTGGTCGATGTGGTCATCGAGGGGACCAAGGCGAAGGCCGGTGTCCTCGATCCGGAGGCCGCCACGCTCGATGCCGGCGCGGACCTCTATCCCAACCTCATGCTCGGCATTGCCAACAGCATGAAGGCCTGCCTGGCGCGAGAAAGCTGAGATTGCAGGGGCGGGTGCGGAACCCCCGCCCTTCACTAGTTCTGGCCACGCGCACAGCGTCCTACGGAAGCCTGTAATTGGCGTCTGATTGAATCAGAAGGGCGGCATTAAAGCCCCCTTTTCACATGGTGACGTCAGCGTTTAGCGAATGACGATGTTCGCGATCACACCGTTGACCGAGCCGATGAGCAGGAAGTCGTTGTCGACCTGCACCCAGCGATAGCCGCGTGGCGGAGCCGACAGGCGGTAGCGATGATAGTCGCGCACGTCACGCATATGGCGGCGCTCGGTAGGCGTCATGCGATGGCCGCGGCTCCACTTGTACTTCGTGACGTGAACGTCGCGCTCCACGACGACCGGCCGGCGGTGATCCTGGGCGCTCGCTTCGGTCGTTGCCAGCAGCGGAGAAGCGAGCACAGCAGTAGCGAGAAGGACGGTGGTGAGCTTTTTCATTGGGAGGTTCC
Source organism: Rhizobium sp. 42MFCr.1 (assembly GCF_000377185.1). Classification (NCBI taxonomy): domain Bacteria; kingdom Pseudomonadati; phylum Pseudomonadota; class Alphaproteobacteria; order Hyphomicrobiales; family Rhizobiaceae; genus Rhizobium; species Rhizobium sp. 42MFCr.1. The sequence goes on along the minus strand of NZ_KB897818.1, from coordinate 85,135 downwards.
TCGTGTTGAACACGCCCAGAACCTAGGTCCAAAATGATGAACCGAAACTGAAAGTTTGATTAAACTTACGTAATGAAAACACGTGTTTAAAAGCATCTATTAAATTAGCAAATGCGACATCGCCCGCAATTTCAGGCGATGTCGCTGGTTCGATCATAGTTCCTCGTAATTGAACCAATCGAAATCCGCGGTCTTTGCGCGACCCGACGTATCGAAGGCGAAAACGCCGGCGAATGCACCGGTGAACGAGCCGTGCTCGCCACGTCCGCCCTCGTCGGAGACCACACCGGCATCCAGCACAGGCCCGATCGGCTGCCAGGCCCCCTTGCCTTCCGTCTGCCAGAAGAACTGCAGGTCATTGTCGCGGATTTCCATGGAAAGCTGAACGCGCCCTTCGGCAGGCACCGCAACGCCGCTGCCGACCGGGAAGTCGAGACGGCTGTGGGGATAGTCGCCATTGCAGGAGAGAATGGTGACGCACCGTCCCAGCTTCTCGTGGAGGGTCACGGCGACCGCGTGGAACTTGTGCCTGTTATAGTAATGCGTCAGGCCGGCAACCTGCTGGTAGGTGTGGGGATCAAACTCCACGACCGTCTCCGCCCTGAAGCTGTGGTGCTCCTGACGACGGGCGACAAGAGACTGTTCGAACCACGAACCGATGCTTTCGCGCCCGATCAGCCTCAGATGTCCTGCCCGATCGGTAAGGTTGAAAATGCGCTCCGGCTGTGGCGTGCGAAGCCACTGGAAATCATCAGGCAGCTTTCCACCGTCGAAGCTGTATTCGCTGCGCACAGGCTTCTCGACCGGCACAGCGCCGGCCAGTCCCGGCACGGTGACATCGGGAACAACAGTGCCGTTCTCGAGGTAAAGCCACCCGTCCTCCTTCCAGACACACTTCTGCAGGCTGGTCTCGCGACCGAGCGTGCAGCGGCGCTTTGGCGGCATCGGACGACCGCAGAGGTGCGTGTGATAGGCCTGTCCGTCGGGCGTTTCGACATACTGGCCGTGCCCTGCTCGCTGGAGAATGGCTTCAGGATGATCCTTTGACGTGATGAGGTGCTTGTTCGGATGCATCTCATAGGGACCGTCGATCGTGCGCGAACGAGCCATGGTGACGGCATGGTCGTAGCCAGTGCCGCCCTCGGCGGTCGTCAGGTAATAGTAGCCGTTCCGCTTGAAGAGATGCGGTCCCTCGACGAGGCCCAGCGAACTGCCGGCGAATATGTTCTTGATCGGGCCCTTCAGCGACCTGGTCGCCGCATCCCATTCCTGCAGCAGAATGCCATCGAAGGCCGGCGACTTCGGCGCACCGCCGAAGCTCTCGGTGCGATGATTCCACTGCATGTTCATGAACCACTTGCGGCCGTCCTCATCATGGAACAGGGACGGGTCGAAGCCCGAAGAGTTCACGTAGACCGGCTCCGACCATTCGCCCTCAATGGTTGGCGAAGTCACGATGTAGTTATGCGCATCCTTGAAGTTGCCGTCGAAGCGCTTGACGTCGGTATAGACCAGCCAGAACAGCCCGTCGGCATAAGAAAGGCAGGGGGCCCAGACGCCGCAGCTGTCGGGATTGCCGCGCATGTCGAGTTGCGACTTGCGCTCGAGAGGACGCCGAACCATCGTCCAGTTCACAAGATCGCGCGAATGATGGATCTGGACGCCGGGATACCATTCGAACGTCGAGGTGGCGATATAGTAGTCGTCTCCAACGCGGCAAATGGATGGATCGGGGTTGAAGCCCGGCAGGATCGGGTTGCGGATCATGGTGAAGTCTCCTCCCTGAAATACGCGCGGCTTGCCGCACGTACATCAAAAAATGATAGGAGAAACGCCCGGCGCACTGGACCGGGCGCTTCGGTTTATTCGCGTTCCGCGGACTTTGCCCAGAGATTGATGTCGGCCTCGCGGGCATAGACATCGATCTCCTTGAGCTCAGCGGCGGTAAATTCGAGATTGTCGAGCGCCTTGACGCAATCGACGATCTGCGACGAACGGCTCGCGCCGATCAGCGCCGACGTCACCCGGTCGCCACGCAGAACCCAGGCAATCGCCATCTGCGCCAGCGTCTGGCCACGACGCTCCGCGATCTCATTGAGCTTGCGGATGTTGTCGATGATCTGAGGACGAATGAAGTCCTTCTTGAGGAAGTGGTTCTGGGCAGCACGGCTATCCTGCGGGATGCCGCCGAGATACTTGGTCGTCAGCATACCCTGCGCCAGCGGCGAGAACACGATCGACCCCATGCCGGCCTCGTCAAGCGTATCCAGCAGCTTGTCGTCCTCGACCCAGCGGTTGAGCATCGAATAACTCGGCTGATGGATCAGGCACGGCGTCCCGAGATCCTTCAGGATAGCGGCAGCCTCCCGGGTGCGCTGCGAATTGTAGGACGAGATGCCGACATAGAGCGCCCGGCCGGAGCGGACGATATGATCGAGCGCGCCGCAGGTTTCCTCGAGCGGGGTATCCGGATCGAAACGATGCGAATAGAAGATATCGACGTAGTCGAGACCCATGCGCTTCAAGCTCTGGTCACACGACGCGATCAGATACTTGCGGCTGCCCCATTCGCCGTAGGGACCCGGCCACATGTCGTAGCCGGCCTTGGACGAGATGATCAACTCGTCGCGCAGGCCTGAAAATTCAGTGCGCAGGATTTCACCGAAGGCGGTTTCGGCGCTGCCAGGAGGCGGGCCGTAGTTGTTGGCGAGGTCGAAATGGGTGATACCGACATCGAAGGCCGTGCGGCACATGTCGATCTTGCGGTCATGCGGCGTGTCGCCGCCGAAATTGTGCCAGAGGCCGAGCGATACCGCAGGCAGCTTCAGGCCGGAACGGCCTGTGCGGTTATACTTCATCTTTGAATAGCGGTCGGAAGCCGGTTGCCAGCTCATAATTCTGATCCTTTAAGCGAAAAAGCGCGGGCTTGTCGCCCGCGCCGGACCATAGTCCTTTGGTCGCTTACTTCAAGAGCGCCTGCGCTTCTTCGATGCCGAGTGCGGCCGGCTGCGTGCAGGTCGTCGTCAGCTCGATGAAACGGCCTTCCTCGCCCGACTTCAGGATTGAAGTCATGACGTCGACGCCGTGGAGCGTGCGATCGAGCGAGCAACGCGCATCGCGCCCCTCGATGATCGCCATCGCCATGTCGGCGAGACCCGCCGTGCGGTAGTTGGCGCGCGGTCCCTGCGGGCTCTCCTGGTTGAAGATACCGAAGGGATGTTCCCAGCCTTCGACCGGCTTGATGTCCTTGTCCTTGCCGCTGGCCTCGACGACGCCGCCGAAGAAGTTCGGATCCGGCACGTAAAGCGAGCCCTCGGTGCCATAGAGCTCCATGTTGGCGTGGCGATGAGACCAGACATCCCAGCTCGCCGTCAGCGTGACAGTCGCGCCGCTGACAAATTCGAGGATCGCCTGGATCGTCGTCGGCGTCTTGACCGGGATGGTCTCGCCATGACGCGGCTGGCTGGTGATGGTGCGGGTCTCGGACGCCATGGAGGTCATCGCGCCGACGCGCTTCACCGGACCGATCAGGTTGATCAGGTTGGCGATGTAGTATGGACCGAGATCGAGGATCGGGCCGCCGCCGGGCAGGAAGAAGAAGTCCGGGTTCGGATGCCACATCTCCATGCCCGGGCTCATGACGTAGCACGCGCCCGAGGTGACGCGGCCGATGCCACCGTCGTCGATAAACTTGCGGGCAAGCTGGTGCGCGCCGCCGAGGAAGGTATCCGGCGCGCAGCCGACGGAGAGGTTCTTCTCCTTGGCAATGCGGCGCAACTCTTCACCCTGCTCGAGGGTGAGAACCAGCGGCTTTTCCGAATAGACGTGCTTGCCGGATTCAAGGATCGCCTTGGAAACCGGGAAGTGAGCATCCGGGATCGTCAGGTTGACGACGACGTCGATCTCGTCATTGGCGAGAAGCTCATCGATCGTCTGCGCCTTTACGCCGTATTCCTCGGCGCGGGCCTGGGCAGCCTGCACGTTGATATCGGCGCAGGCCAGGACCTTCAGACCCTTGAAAAGCGGAGAGAGTGAGAAGTAGGTGGTGGAGATGTTGCCGCATCCGATGATGCCGACGCCAAGTTCCTTGGTCATGATATGCCTCAATAAGTCTTGAAGGATGCGATCGAGCGCGTGATCAGGCGGTCGACATCGGCCGGGTTGTCATGCTCGACGACGTAGTGCTTGGTCTTGGTGCTCTTGAGTGCAGCGATGAGCTTGGCCCACTGCAGAGTGCCGTGGCCAACATCTGCCCAACCATCCTCGTTCTTGTTCTCGCCAGCCGGCGCAATGTCCTTGACGTGAGCCGAGGTGATGCGCGATCCGAGCTTTTCGATCCAAGCGAACGGGTCAGCACCACCGCGAACGACCCAGGCGATATCCGCTTCCCAGGAAATGTCAGGAGCGCCTTCAAAGATGCGTTCGATCGGCAGTGAGCCATCGGCGAGCTTCACGAATTCGAAGTCGTGGTTGTGCCAGCCGAACTCATAGCCGGCATCCTTGTAGGGCTTTGCCATCTCATGCAGCCGCTTGCCGAAGGCCAGCCAGCCGGCACCATCGGTCGGGCGCTGCTCGGCGGCGAGATGCGGCGCATAGATCGAGTCCATGCCGAGGACCTTTGCAATGTTCAGCGACTTCTGGACTTCGCCGTCGAGGAAATCGGGGCTGAAATGGCCACTGGCCATGACAAGACCGTTCTTGTCGAGTTCGGCACGCAGGCTGTTCAGGCCGGCATCATCGAGGTCGGCATAGATGCCGCCGAAACCTTCGACTTCCTGATAGCCGGCCTTGCCGAGCTTTTCAAAGATCGCCGAATAGGGCTGGAAGTTACGGGCGCTGTAAAGCTGGAAACTCAGTTTCGTCATCATTCCTCCTCGGGCCTCGTGCCCATTGCATTTCAGTCAGGATCAATCCACGGACTGACAGGATTGCAGGTCGTAGAAACGGAATTCCGGCAAGGTGCCGCCCTCGAGCGGCTTTGCCGGGGTGAAGGTAATGCGGCGCGTCTCGCCCGCCGCCAGATCGAAGGCATTGTCTGAATACTTGCCGTCGGTCTCGGTCTCGATCATCACGAAGAGCGCAAGTCCCTTCGCAGTGACGTTAAGGCACACGGAGCCGTCTTCCTCGACATACTCGTGTGTGACCATGAGGCCCGCAGCCTCGAGCTCCAGTGCCTTGTAGGTGCCGTGCACATAGTGCCCCTCGCCACCCATGCCATTCGACGCCGTGAAGCGCCAGGCAAGCAGTGTCCCGGCAGGAATTTCGGAAACGTCGATGCTCGTCGCCGTTACGGCTGCGTCAGGGGTGCAGACCGCCTGCACGTCCTTCAGGTGCTTGCGTTCGCCCTTCATGTCGAGGACCGAGACCGACAGGTCGATGCTGACCTCGGCAAGCGTGTCGTTGACCAGCGAGAAGCGGATCTGCTTGCCGTCCTCATCAGGGATCGCCGCAACGGCGACCGGCTGGAAGAAGCGCTTGACCAGATAATGCATCGCCTTCCAGCGACCGCCGTGGTCGAGGCTCGACCACGAGGCGACCGGCCATGTGTCATTGAGCTGCCAGTAGATGGTGCCCATGCAATGCGGCTTCAGCGACCGCCAGTATTCCACTGCGGTCTTGATTGCGAGACCCTGCTGGATCTGGCTGAGATAGACGAAATTCGGGAAGTCCTTCGGGAAGCGGAAATAGCGGAACATCGTCCCGGCAATGCGCTCGTTGCCACCTGCATTCTTCTGGTGCAGCTCCATGACAGGCGACGCTACGTTCATGTCCTTCGGATCGGCGTAGGTCTTGATGACAGGCAGCGACGTATAGGACTGGAAGCCGAATTCCGAGCAGAAGCGCGGGCGCACCGATCGATAATTGTCGAACGACTTGTTCTCGTGCCAGACCGACCAGTAGTGCATGTCGCCGGAACCGTCGGCATGCCAGGCATCGCCGAAATCGAGATAACCGGATGCCGGGCTCGACGGCCACCAGATGGCGTCGGGCGCCGCCTTCTTCATCGCCTGCTCGATCGTACGGTTGAGGCGATCGTAGGAGACAAGATAGCGGTCGCGATCCTTCTTCGACTCGTCGAACCAGGTGAGCGCACCGACCAGTTCGTTGTCGCCGCACCACAGCGCGATCGACGGATGCGAGGACAGACGGCGCACCTGATAGTCGACCTCAAGCGCGACGTTGTCGAGGAAATCCTCCGTCGAAGGATAGAGGTTGCAGGCGAACATGAAATCCTGCCAGACCATCAGGCCCATCCGATCGCAAAGATCGTAGAAATAGTCATGTTCGTAGAAGCCGCCGCCCCAGACGCGGATCATGTTCATGTTTGCGGCATGAGCCGACTGCAGCAGGTCTTCAGTCTTCTCGGGCGATGACAGCGAAAACAGCGCATCAGCCGGGATCCAGTTGGCGCCGCGGCAGAAGATCTCGCGGCCGTTGACCTTCAGCGCGAAACGGCTGCCGGCGGCATCGGGCGTCGTGATCAGCTCGACGGTGCGAAGACCGATTTGCTTGCTGACCGCATCCGACGGAAGATCGACAGTCAATGTGTAGAGCGCCTGCTCACCACTGCCCGCCGGCCACCACAAGCGCGGCTTATCGATCTGGAAGACGTGGTTGACGACGGTTTCGCCGGCGCCGACGCCGACGTCGAGCCGAATGCGTTCCCCGTCGAGCGTAAAATGAACAGGCACAATCCCCGGATTCTTGGCGAACAATGTCGCCGTCACCTGCAGATCGACGGAGCCGTCGAGATTATGGACCTGACGTGTCGTGACGTGGTCGATGCGCGCAGTCTCGAGCCTGCGCAAAGCGATCGTGCCATAGAGGCCGAGCGGCGCAATCGCGATGTTCCAGTCCCAACCGAAATGGCACTGCGGCTTGCGCAGCATATTGCCATTCGCAATAGGCGAATTGCCGGGGTGATATGGGATGTAGAACGGCTGCTTGGCCTGCCGGTCGGCACCGGCCGAAATGCTCGAGTGCAGCACGATCCGAATGTGGTTCTCGCCAGTCTTCAGCTGGCCACCTACATCGGGCCGGTAGCGACGGAAGCTGTTATCGGCGAGCAGCACCGGAGAACCGTTGACGAACACCGCGGCAACGGTATCGAGATAGTCGATATCGAGATACCACTCGCCGTCCGGCTCGGACAGCGTGAAACTGCGTTCCAGCACCCAGTCGCGCTGCGCCACCCACTGAACGATCTCCTCGTTACGGCCGAAATAGGGATCGGGGATCAGTTCAGCGGCATGCAGCGCCGTGTGCACATCGCCCGGCAGCGTGATCGATGTCGTGACCTCGCCGTCGGCTGAGGTGAGCTTCCACGATCCGGATAGGTCGAGGTTAAACCCGTTTGTCGGCAAGGAAGTCATAGCATTATCCCGATCGGGCCGCGCTTAGGACCACCCGCAATCGCGGGCCGCAGCCGAACTTGGTGGCCAGATGGCCGATTGGAGAACGGGCGGAACTATACGCTCCGCCCTATTGCGATTTCTAGATACGAAGCTCAGTCTCCGCATCAAAGAGCGACGCCAGCGACATATCGAAGCCGAGCTTGACGGCGGAACCGGGGCTGAAGCGGCGTGCACCATTGATACGCACGGACATCGTGTGGCCGGCATGCTTCAGCCAAAGCAGGTTGTCGGCGCCCATTGGTTCCTCGATGTCGACGGTCGCTTCGTGGACCTCGGCGCCGAGATTCTCGTTGACCTTCACATGTTCAGGACGAACGCCGAGAATGACCTTGCGGCCCGCTTGCAGCGATTCGGGCGCCTCATAGGCTGCAACAGAGAAGTTCACGCCGTTTGCGGTGAAGAACGCCTCGTCACCCTGCTTGGTGATCTCCCCACGCAAGAAATTCATCGACGGCGAGCCGATAAAGCCTGCAACAAAGAGATTGCGTGGCTTGTTGTAGATCGTCGTCGGGTCGGCAAGCTGCTGGATGATGCCGTTTTTCATGATCGCGATACGATCGGCCAAGGTCAGCGCTTCGATCTGGTCGTGCGTGACGTAGATCATCGTGTTGTTCAGCGACTGGTGCAGGCGCTTGATTTCGACGCGCAGCTCCGAGCGCAGCTTGGCGTCGAGGTTCGACAGCGGCTCGTCGAACAGGAACACATCCACGTCGCGCACCAATGCGCGACCGATCGCAACGCGCTGACGCTGGCCGCCCGAGAGCTCGGCCGGCTTGCGCTTCAGCAGCGGCTGGATCTGCAGGATTTCCGCCGCACGCGCCACGCGCTTGTCGATCTCCTGCTGTGGCACCTTGGCGACCTGGAGGCCGAAAGACAGGTTCTTCTCGACGCTCATCTGCGGATAGAGCGCGTAGGACTGGAACACCATGCCGATGCCGCGATCCTTCGGCTCTTCCCAGGTGACGTTCTTGCCCTTGATGAAGATCTGGCCGTCGGATGCGTCGAGCAGTCCGGCGATGCAGTTCAACAGCGTGGACTTGCCGCAGCCGGAAGAGCCCAGGAGAACCAGGAACTCGCCGTCGTTGATTTCGAGGTTGAGGTCCTTGAGAACGCTGACCGAACCGAAGTTCAACGAGAGATCTCGGATGGAAACACTTGAATTCATGGATCAGCCTTTCACTGCGCCAGCGGCAATACCACGGACGAAAAGTCGTCCCGATACGAAATAGACAACGAGCGGCACCAGACCCGTCAGGATCGTTGCGGCCATATTGACGTTGTATTCCTTCACGCCCTGGACAGAGTTGACGATGTTGTTGAGCTGCACGGTCATCGGGTAGTACTCCGGTCGGGTGAAGACGACACCGAACAGGAAGTCGTTCCAGATGCCGGTGACCTGCAGGATCATGGCGACGACGAAGATCGGCAGCGACATGGGCAGCATGATCTTCAGGAAAATCTGCCAGAAGCCGGCCCCATCGATGCGGGCAGCCTTGAAGAGCTCCTGCGGCAGCGATGCGAAGTAGTTGCGGAACAGCAGCGTCAGGATCGGCATCCCGAAGATGCTGTGCACGATGATCAGGCCCGTCAGAGTTCCATAGACGCCGATTTCACGCAGCACGATAACGATAGGATAGATCATCACCTGATAGGGAATGAACGCGCCGACGACGAGGATCGCAAAGAAGACTTCCGAACCCTTGAAGCGCCAGTTGGCGAGCGCATAGCCGTTCACCGAGGCAATGGCAATCGACAGGACCACCGAGGGAACGGTGATACGCACCGAATTCCAGAAGCCGCGCGAGAGGCCGTCGCAGTTCAGGCCTGTGCAGGCCGTCGCCCAAGCCTTCACCCAGGGCTCGAAGGTGATTTCGACCGGCGGTGAGAAGATATTGCCGAGGCGGATTTCGGGCATGCCCTTCAGCGACGTGACCATCATCACGTAAAGCGGAAGAAGGTAATATGCAGCGGCAACAAAAAGCGTGCCATAGAGAATGATGTTGCGCGGAGAGATCACCCGCTTCGGCTTCGGGCCGCTGGGGCCGGACGCGCGGCCACCGGAGGTCTTGAGAGTAACAGAATCAGGCACGTTTACGCCCTCCGAATTCCAGATAGGCCCACGGGATGATGATGATCGCGACGGTGACCAGCATCATGGTCGAGGCGGCGAAACCCTGCCCCAGATTCTGAGCCTGGAACATGTAGTCGTAAACGTATTTCGCAGGGACTTCAGAGGCGATGCCTGGACCACCTGATGTCTGCGCCACCACCAGGTCGTAGACCTTGACGATGCCACTGGCGATGATGACAAGCGTCGTGATGAAGACAGGCCGCATCATCGGAATGACGATGAAGAGATAGGTCTTCCACATCGGGATGCCGTCGACGCGCGCGGCCTTCCAGATGTCTTCATCGATACCGCGCAAGCCGGCGAGCATAAGGCACATGACGAGACCCGTGCCCTGCCACAGCGCGGCGATCAAAATGCCGTAGATGACGATTTCAGGTGTGTAGAGCGGGTCGAAATTGAAGCTTGTCCAGCCAAACGACCGGACAACTGATTGGATGCCAAACTCAGGGTTCAGGATCCACTGCCAGACGAGGCCGGTAACGATGAAAGACAGGGCGAATGGGTAGAGGAAGATCGTACGGAACGTATTTTCGAACCGGATCTTTTGGTCCATCAACGCCGCGAGCACAAAGCCGATCACCAGGCTGAAGATAATCGATAGCACGCCGTAGATCGCAAGATTCTCGATGGACACGATCCAGCGCGGGGCAGCCCACAGGCGCCTGTATTGTTCGAGACCTACGAAGCTCAACCGCGGAAGGAGCTTCGAGTTCGTGAATGAATAAACGACCGTCCAGGCCGAGCCACCGACGAAGATGACCAAGGCGGTCAGGATCATCGGAATGGATGCAATCTTCGAATTCAGATTGCGCAGTAACTGATTTGGCCGGCCGGCTTTCGCTTGACCCGTCATTGTAATTCCTCCTGAATCGCAATTCTGCTGTGATCCAGAGCAGCGAACCGTCTACCGGTCGCCTCCTCTTCTCACTCCCATACCAAGGCCGGATGCCCTGCATCAGCTGCTACCAGCCTCGAGCCCTGCCGCCACCCGGACACGATGGGAGTTCCGGGCAAATCCGGCTCCGTCACACGGAGCCGGATCGCAACAGCGTCGGAAAAGCGACGATCAGTCGGCAGAAGCGATGATTTCAGCGAAGCGCTTCTGAGCGGCTTCCGGCGTCATCGACGGATTTGCGAAGAACTCCGAGAAGAGGTCTTCCTTCTGCTTCTGGCTATCCGCCGACAGAAGCTGGTCGGTACCTTGGATCACATTGCCCTTTGCGAGGATGTCGAGACCCTTCTTCATGCAGTCGTTGGCTGCACCAAGGTCAACGTCACCGCGAACTGGCAGCGAGCCCTTCTTCAGGTTGAAGGCAACCTGCGTCTTGGGATCGAGAAGCGTCTTGGCAAGCACAGCCTGTGCCTTAGACTTCTCTTCGTCCTTGAGCAGGGGGAAGTAGAAGGCATCACCGCCGGTGGAGATGATTTCGTTCACGCCGAGGCCCGGAAGGCAGGTGTAGTCGGTACCGGCCTTCTGACCAGCCAGCTGGAACTCGCCTTGCGCCCAGTCACCCATGATCTGGCCACCGGCCTTGCCCGTGATGACGAGGTTGGTTGCTTGATTCCAGTCCTGAACATTGCTGCCCTTGGACATACGGCGAGCGTCATCGGCGGCCTTGAAAACCTTTGCGATCTCCGGACCGGCAGCCGCTTCAGCGTCCTTGTCCTTGAACACCTTGAGGAAGGTATCCTTGCCGGCAATGGCAACCATCAGCACGTCGAACGCGCCGGCAGCTTGCCAGGGCTGACCGCCAACGGCGAGCGGAACGATGCCGGCCTTTTCGAGCGCCGGAGAGGCGGCGACAAATTCGTCCCAGTTCTTCGGCACTTCAACGCCAGCCTTCTTGAAGGCTGCATTGGAGAGCCACAGCCACTGCCAGGAGTGGATGTTGACCGGGGCACAATAGATCTTGCCGTCGATCGTGCAGGAATCGAGCAGGCTCGACGGACGAATGATGTCCTTCCAGTGCTCGGCGGTGGCGACGTCGGTCAGGTCCCGCATCAGGCCAGCCTGAACCAGCTCTTCGGCCTGACGACCATGGTTGAACTGCGTGGCACCCATCGGATCACCGCCGGTGATGCGGCTGATCATGATCGGACGCGCGGTACCGCCGGAGCCGGCGATCGCACCGTCGACCCACTTGTTGCCGGTCGCGTCGAATGCCTTTGCGAGTTCTGCCACGGCAGCGGCTTCGCCACCAGAAGTCCACCAATGGGTGACTTCAAGATCGGTCGCGTTCGCCGCACCGAGCGGCAGCACGACGGAAGCGGCAAGTGCAGCCGCGATCAAACGAAAATTCATGAGTTCTCCTCCCTCACTGAAACGTTGCCGGAAAAACTTAGTGCAATCGATATTTTCGCGCAACAGCCAGCCGATGAAAAATTTCTAAACTTTTTTCTTTGCAATCTCAGACTGCATAATGGCGTTGATTTTTGCACGGGAGAGCGTGGAAAGCACAACGAGCGAGCAAGTGCACAATCTGGATTATCGAATTGTTTTAACGCACAAAATATCGTAGTTATCGCATTTTCGGCGGCACGTTTCATTCGCAGGTGCAAAAAATGTGAGCAAAACACCATGACTAAACCTATGGGCGCACCCATGCTGTTCAAACGCGAAAAAGGTCTCGACAATTCTACTGTATCGTTACAGATTTCGCTGTCTGAGGGAGGAGCATCTTTGGTCGCACTTGCGCTTACGACGCTTCTAAAAAGACTCTATAAGCGGACCAAATCGCATAGGATGGTCTAGAGGGATGAAAAATAACGAAAAATTTGGAGACGCCACCGGCGTGCTCCAGCGGGAGAGGCCGACGCTCAAGACGATTGCCTTCATGACGGGCCTCGGTGTGACCACCGTTTCGCGTGCCCTGAAGGATGCGCCCGATATCGGTGCCGAAACCAAGGAGCGCGTGCGCATGGTCGCCCGCCAGCTCGGCTATCAGCCGAACAGAGCGGGCGTGCGCCTCAGAACCGGCAAAACCAACGTCATCGCGCTCGTGCTCAGCATCGACGAAGAGATCATGGGCTTCACCAGCCAGATTGTCTTCGGCATTTCGGACGTTTTGTCGGGCACGCCCTATCACCTCGTCGTGACGCCCTATTCCATCGCCAAGGATCCGCTATTACCGGTCCGCTACATTCTCGACACCGGCTCCGCCGACGGCGTTATTATCTCGCGAATCGAGCCCGACGACCCTCGCGTCAGCCTGATGATCGAACGCAACATGCCCTTCTCCACGCACGGGCGCACCGAGAGCGATCTCGTACATCCCTATCATGATTTCGACAGCGAGGCTTACGCTTATCAGGCCGTCCGCGCCCTCGTCGCCAAAGGCCGTCGGAAGATAGCGCTGCTGCCGCCGCCAGGCCGGCTCACCTATTTCGCCCATACGCGGATCGGCTTCCAGACGGCGCTGCATGTCTATGGCGCCGAAGAGATCCCACTGCGCGTCAACATCGACGCGCCGTTGCAGCAGATACGCGACGAGGTGGAAGCGCTGATGCGTTCCTCGCATGCGCCAGATGGCATCGTTTCCTCCTCGGCCGCCGGCGCGATCGCCGTCAATGCCGGTGTAGAGGCTGCCGGTTGCGTCGTCGGTCGCGACGTCGACCTCGTCTCGAAGCAATCGACGGAGATCCTCAACTGGATACGACCGAATATGATCACCTGTTTCGAGGACGTTCGCGAGGCCGGCCGCGAACTCGCCCGCGCGGTGATCGGCCGCATCGAAGGCGTTCCGCCCGAAAAGCTGCAGAGCGTCAGCCAGCCCACCTGGCCGGACGGCGTCTTCGAATGACCCAACAGGAAACCAAAGCGGCGAGAATCAAAAAAGCCCAGCTCCGGCCGGGCTTTTTCATTTAGGGAACGCGCGCCGGCTCAGAAGGTCGCCGCACCGCTACCCCACGGGCCGTGGTGGAAGTCCTTGCTGTCGAGGCGATCAAAGCCGTGCGCGCCGAAGAAGTCACGCTGCGCCTGGATCAGGTTCGCGGTGCCGCGGCCTTGGCGATAGGCGTCGAAATAGGTCAGCGCCGAGGTCAGCGCCGGAACCGGCAGGCCGGCTTGCAGGGCCGCCGCAACGACGCGGCGCAGCGCCGGGATCGATTCCTTGACCATCTCGGAGAAGGCAGGCGTCACGACCAGGTTGGCAGCATCCGGAGCCTTGGTGAAGGCCGAGGTGATCTCGTCGAGGAACTGCGAGCGGATGATACAGCCGGCTCGCCAGATCTTGGCGATGACAGGCATCGGCAGCGACCAGTTGAACTCGCGCGATGCTTCCGCCATGACGGCGAAGCCCTGCGCATAAGCGCCGATCTTGGCGGCGAACAGCGCCAGCTCCAGATCCTTGTTGAGTTCGGGGCCGTAGGCGATCGGGAACTTGTATTCCGGCTTGCCGAAGATCTTCTCGGCGGCTTCGCGCTCGGTCTTCATCGACGACAGGCTGCGGGCGGCAACGGCGGCTTCGATCGCGGTTGCCGGAATGCCCATGTTCTGCGCTTCGATCGCCGACCACTTGCCGGTGCCCTTCTGGCCGGCCTTGTCAAGGATCATGTCGACCATCGGGCCACCGGAGACCGGATCACTCGCGGCCAGCACCTTCTCGGAAATCTCGATCAGGTAGGAGTTCAAGCGACCCTTGTTCCATTCGCCGAAGATGCCGGAAATGTCCTTGGCGCTCTTGCCGAGACCATCGCGCAGGATGCCGTAGATTTCGGCGATCATCTGCATGTCGGCATATTCGATGCCGTTGTGGATCGTCTTGACGAAATGGCCGGCACCGTCATTGCCGAGCCAGGCAACGCAAGGATCATCGTTGTATTTGGCGGCGATCGAGGTCAGCACCTTCTCGACGCGCTTCCAGGAGTCCTCGGTGCCACCGACCATGATCGAAGGCCCATGGCGTGCACCCTCTTCACCACCCGAGACACCCATGCCGATGAAGGTGAGGTCGGTGTTCTTCAGGCGGTCGAAACGGGCGATCGTGTCGCGGAAGTTGGCGTTGCCGGCATCGATCATGATGTCGCCCTTGGAAAGATGCGGGCGCAGTGCTTCCATCTGCTGATCGACGGCCTCACCGGCCTTGATCATGATGATGATCGGACGCGGCGGGCGGATCGCTTCGACGAACTCCTCGATCGTCTTGCAGGGAATGATCTGCTTCTTCAGATCGCCGGCGCTTTCGTAGAACTCGTCCGTTTTCTCAGGTGTACGGTTAAAGACAGCAATCTTGTTGCCTTTTTCCGCAATGTTGAGCGCCAGGTTGGAACCCATGACGGCAAGACCGATCAGCCCGATTTCTGCCTTTTCCACGATACACCTCCGATGAGTCATTTTTGGACCGGTGTTGTGGCACTCTCTGGCTCAAACGGCAAGTTCGATTCGGCTTCGAATCGGCCTCGTATTGCCGGCATTGCAAACTAAACCATATTCCCACTTGATCTTACAGGATGAGGACCAATGAGCCGCGCAGCAACACAGGAGGAGGCCGTTCTGGCCGCTCGCGCAGGCCGATACACGGAGTATGCGCCCTCGCCTGTGCTTGGCGCTCATTTTCATTGTCTTTGGTCACACGAGATCCGCAGCGGAGCCGATAGGATAGCGATCGTGCCGGACGGTTATTGCGACATCGTCTGGATGGGTGGCACGCTGGTGGTGGCCGGACCGGACCGCAGCAGTGCCTTTCCGTCGCTTGCCGGTGGCGAGAGGATAGTGGGTGCGCGCTTCGCTCCGGGCGCCGCAGCCGGGTGGCTCAAGGTGCAGCTCTGCGACATCGTCGGACAGTCCATTCCTCTGGAGGACTTCTGGGGCGCGGCGGCCTTGAGATTGAATGAATTGCTGGGCGTCGGTGTCGGATCGAACGAACGGTTGCTGCAGTTAAAAGCCGCACTTGAGCAGGAGGCCGCCAGACGCATCGCGCCGGCCGGTGACATGGCCTCGGTGTTTGCGCGCGCAAGCGGTATTTCGCAGTCCGGCGACGTGGCCGACGCGATGCTCGAGGACCTGTCCATCGGGGCGCGCCAGCTTCGCCGGCGTTGCCACACCCATTTCGGCTACGGACCGAAGACCCTTGCGCGAATTCGCCGGTTTCAGCGCATGCTCGGCCTCTGCCGGAGCAGCAAGAGCCTTCCGCTCGCGGAGTTGGCGGTGGCAGCCGGTTATGCCGACCAGGCGCATATGACCCGAGATGCGCGCGAAATTTCTACGCTGACGCCCATGCAGCTTCAGCAGCAGATAACCGGTTGAACGTCCGTTTTCTTCAATATGAAACTGGCCGTTCTGCTATCTCCATTGAGAGCAACACAGGAAAATGCCATGTCTACGATGCCCGCAAGGATCGTCCACAGCTCCATCGACAGGAACTGGCGCGACGTCTATGCCTTTGCCGCCGCCCCGGAGAACATGCCGCTTTGGGCCTCTGGACTGGCCTCCGGGCTGGAACGCAACGGCGACGACTGGATTGCCACTGGTCCGCTCGGCACGGTCAAGGTCAGTTTCGTCCCGAACAACGAGTTCGGCGTCATCGACCACACAGTGACGATCGAGAGCGGGTTACGGGTCTACAACGCACTGCGGATCGTGCCGAACGGCGATGGCTGCGAGGTCATGTTCACGTTGTTGCGCATCCCGGGCATGACGGACGAGCAGTTCGAGGCCGATGCCGCCCACGTCGCGAAAGATCTCACGGCACTCAAGGCGTTGATGGAAGCATAGGAGGCGATCATGGCTGCAACAGGGGACAACCGACGCATCGACTACGTCGAATTTAACGTCAGCAATATAGAGGCCTGCAAGGCGTTCTACGGCAAGGCTTTCGGCTGGACCTTTACCGACTATGGTCCCGAATACTGCGAATTTGATGACGGACGGCTGAAAGGCGGGTTTACGACGCTAGGCAATCCCCGGCCCGGCGGGCCTCTCGTCATTCTCTACGCGGATGATCTTGAGGCCGCCCTTTCAAGCGTGGAAGCTGCCGGCGGAACCATCGTAAAACCCATCACCGGCTTCCCCGGTGGACGCAGGTTTCACTTCAGTGATCCGGACGGATATGAACTTGCCGTGTGGACGAAGGCCTGATTACGCGACGACGGTCGGCGCCTTCGCTCCCGCGTGCTGCAAGATGATCAAGGCCCCGATCACACTTCCAGACGAATCTCGCAATGGCGACATGCGGCAGTGGACGATCTTCACCGCGTCGCTGTCGTGGCGCTCGTAGGCGTAGTCGCTGCCACGCCCCGCAAAACAAGCGTCGAGCTTTGCCTTCGCGCCTTCGTGAAAGCGCTTCTCGCCAATAAACTCCATCACGTGACGACCAATCATATCGATTGGCTTCCGGCCAAGATATGCCGAGTTGACGGTGTTCGAATAAAGATAGCGATAGTCCCTCGTCAGCACCGCGACACGGTCGGGCATCGCATCGAGGATTGCAGCATTCAGAAAGTGGCCATTGTCGACGCTCGGCGCGAACGCAAAAGGATCGGTAACAGGCTGTCGCTCAACCGGCGGCATCCGCCAACGGGGTGCAGATCCCCCGAAGTACCTTTCCATAAGCGCCGAAAGCAGCGCGACATAACCGCGAACGGTCTCACTGTCGTCCGCATATTGGTCGATAAGGCAACTGATGAATTCCAGCTGCATATGAACTTCAAGAATGCTCGTAGCGGCATGCCCGAGAATTGCGTCGACGAGCGGTTCGACCGAGCGATCCAGCATGTTCACGCGCGCGTCGTCACCGACGGCGATCGCCGCATCAATCTGCGCACAACACAATGAGAACGCTCGAAAAAGACCCAGCAAGACGCCTCCAATGCATTCCGTGAACGAATGCGACCGAGATCGACCGAGCTATGCGTCACGCAAGTTGAAGCCAACAGCGCTTAGCCACTCGCCTTGATGGCAATCGCTAACATGACGTAGGTTCATATTCAATGAACGCGGGCGCAGGTTTTTCAATGATGAGATATAGGGATCGACGCAGGCTTACTTGAACACGTCGTGTTTTATCTTCCACCGGTCGTGATACCAGAGCCACTGCTCGGGATACTCCCGCACCCAGCTCTCCACCTTGTCGTTCAAGAGCTGCGCCGTCGCGACCATGTCGAGATTGCCGTTGCTATCCCGGGGCATCGCGAGCTTCGGCTCGATTTCCAGCCGATAGCGATTTCCCGGAAGCCGGATGCAGCGTGCAGGATAGACCTCGCAGTTGAATTGACGGACGAGCTTTCCGAGCAGCGGATTGGTCTGGGCGTCGAGCCCGAAGAACTTTGTCTTCAGTCCCTTGCGGAATTTCTGGTCCACAAGGACACCAACGCCCTGCCCCGCCTCCAGCTGCCGCGCCAACGCGAAAGACGAGCCAGCATGAGACGGCACGAGCTTGCCCATTCGTGCGCTGCGAAAATCGAAAACTCTCTTCGCGACATAGGGGTTGTTCGGGGGGCGAAACAGCACCGACACATGAAGGCCAAATGCCGCGCCGGCTACCGGCAGCAGCTCGAAATTGCCCGTGTGCGCAGTGAAAACGATGAATGGGCGCGGATTTTCCAGCAGATCGATGAAGATCGGTATCCCCGACACCTCGACCCGGCCCGGCTCCTTGCTCAAATAGTCGAAATCGAACAGCCGGTCGAGAAACACATACTCGGCGGCAAGACGCCCCATATTCCCCCAGCTCGCCAGCGCGATTTCCTGGATCTCCGCTTCGCTCTTCTCAGGAAACGCGTTGCGCAGATTGGTCAGCATCAGCTGGTGGCGCTTCACGCGCGGGCCGAGTTTTCGCGTCAGCCAGTCGGCAAAGTTGATCGCACCGTCAGCCGGAAACAGCTTCAGGAAGTTCAGAAAACCGAACATCGCCTGGGCGATCAACCACTGGCGAAAGTGGATGAGGGCCAGCACGACCTTAGTGATGAAGAGCTTCAAGGGCTCAATCCATCTTGAGGATGATCTTGCCGAAGATCTGGCGCGACTCCATGCGCTCCAGTGCGCGGTCGATGTCGTCGAAGCCGACTTCGGTGTCGATGACAGGATGGACCAGTCCGCGCCCCATCTTCTGCATGGCATTCGCCATGTTCTCCATCCGGCAGCCGAACGAGCCGAGCAGCTTCAGCTGTTGCTGGAAGAGCATCATAAGGTTCATGTCGGTGGAGACACCCGAGGTAGAACCGCAGGTGACAAGACGCCCGCCGCGCTTCATCGAGAGCATGGAGCCCGCCCACGTATCCTTGCCGACGTGCTCGAAGACGACGTCGACGCCCTTCTTCTTGGTGAGCTTGCGCACGACGCCTTCAAAGCGGTCGGTGCGGTAGTTGATGACATGATCAGCGCCGAGTGCCTTGGCCTTCTCGATCTTGTCGTCGGAGCCCACAGTCGTGATGACGGTGCAGCCGATCTTTTTCGCCAGCTGGATCGCCGCCGTGCCGATGCCGGAGCCGCCGGCGTGCACGAGGATGGTTTCGCCCGGTTCCAGCTTGGCGTTGTCGAACAGCATGTGCTCGACCGTTCCAAAGGTCACTGGAGCAAGCGCCGCGCCGATGGCATCAACCCCGGGAGGGGCCGGAACGAGGAGGCGCGTAGGCAGGTTCACCTTTTCCTGCGCAAAACCGTCCAGATGGAAACCATGAACGCCGGAAACATGCTCACAGAGATTGTCGCGGCCCTCACTGCACGGACGGCAGAGGCCGCAGGTACGTGCACCATAGATCGACACCAGTTGGCCCGGCAGGACATTGGCAACGCCCGGCCCGATCGCTTCGACAACGCCCGCAGCTTCCGCGCCGATCACCAGCGGCATCTTGCGCTTCGCAAACGCCATGCCGCGCCAGCCCCAGACGTCGATGTGATTGAGAGCCACTGCCTTGACGCGCAGCGTAACCTCACCCGGGCCGGGAGCGGCCGGTTCTGGAAGGTCGGTGATCTCAAGCTTGCGATCGTCAATCAGTTGCAAGGCGCGCATGGCAAAGTCCTTCGCCGCGAGGGCGTTCTATCTCGATGTTTTGTCGGGAACCGATTAAGCCGGTTCGAGCGCCATGACAAGGCTGGCATTCTGCCCGCCGAAGCCGAAGGAGTTGGAAAGCACGGCGTTGACCTGGCTTTCCCGCTTCTTGTTTGGCACCACGTCGATAACGATCGATGGATCGGGGTTGGTGTAGTTGATCGTCGGCGGCAGCGTGCCCGTCAACATCGTCTGCAGCGAGAACACCGCCTCCACCGCGCCCGCAGCCGTCAGCGTGTGACCGATCATCGACTTATTCGACGACAACGGGATGGACGCCATCCGCTCGCCGAATACGGCCAGCATGGAAGCATATTCCATCTTGTCGTTCTCTGGCGTCGAGGTGCCGTGGGCATTGATGTAGCCGATATCGCCCTCGCCCATGCCAGCATCCGCCAGCGCTGCGCGGATCGTCGCAATCGCCGGGCCGCCGTCGGGAGACGAACGGGTACGATGGAAGGAGTCGGCCTTTTCGCCAGCGCCCTTCATGATGCCGAGGATCTTCGCGCCGCGCGCGACAGCTGCCTCGAGCGACTCCAACACCAGTGTGGCGGCACCTTCGGCAATGACGAAACCGTCGCGATCCTTGCTGAACGGCTTGGAGGCCTTGGTCGGCGGATCGTTTTGCGTCGAGAGAGCCGAAAGCAGCGAGAAGCGGATGAGTGCCTCCGCGCTGACAGAGCCGTCGGTCGCTACCGCAAGCGCTCGCGAGCTACGACCCTGGCGGATCGCCTCGATGCCGAGCTGGATTGCAGTCGCGCCTGATGCACAGGCGGTCGACAATGTCACCGGCAGACCGCGTGTGCCGAAACGATCGGCAAGGCGCTCGGAAATTGCGCCGAACAGCGACGCCTCATGGAAAGCGCCGTCCGGGCGCTGGCGCATAGCAGCCAGGAACCGGTCATAGGCATCCCCGGCATGATCGGCCGGCGGCGAACGGTCGGCGAGATCGAAACGCGCGCTCCACTCCGGCTCGATCGGCGGCGCAGCAAGGAACAACGGACCATCAAAATCGCCGCTGATACCAGCATCGGCGAGCGCTTCGATCGTGGTTTCACGGGCAAACGCGTAAGAGCGTTCGACTGCGTTCGCGACCGGAATGTCGATGAAATCGACGGTTCCGGCGATGCGGGTCGAAAGTCCCTCGGTCGGAAAACGATTGATCGCATGAATGCCAGAGTTACCGGCGGTCAGTGCTGACCAGTTATCATTCAGGCCCTGCCCCAGCGAGGTGATGATACCGACACCCGTCACTGCGACGATCGGGCGGCCGAGGTGATCCTTGTAAGCCGAATCTTTCATTTGCACACTCCTCACGCTTCCGCGGAAAGAACCGCGACGCCTTCGCCGCGCTGATGACCGACTGTAGTAACGACGGCCGCCTTGGTCGCGGCCGCCATCGGCTTTTCATGGGCCTGATCGAAGACCGGAATCTTCGCCTTACTGTCGACGGCCAACGCCCCCAGCGCCAGGCCGAGCGTAAAATGCGCCTCAAGTCCATGGCCGGTGACACCGCCGAAGCCGCGAACAGCGGCGCCAGGCAGATGACGCTCGAGCACGGCCTTCTCACGGCCGGCGAGGTCAGGAATGCCCGTAGAGCCGGAGAAGATTGCGGTGCTCTCCGGCGGAAGGTCGGACGCGGTTTCCAGCAATCGCTCAAGGCGCTTCTCGAGGTTGCCCGAGTTGCGATTGCCGCGATCGCCTTCAATGGACGAGATCGACGCATAGATGTGCGCGCCACGTGCGTCCGCATGCGCGCGCGACTCGAGGACGAGGAACGCGCCGAGCGATCCGGAAATGACGCCGCCGTGATCTCGGGACCAAAGCGGCTGCCATTCGTTGCGGCAGTAGACATTGATCGCCTCGAACAGGAGGACCATGTCCAGACGTTCCGCCGAATAAGCCCCGCCGACCAGTGCGTGCGTCGATTCGCCCGACTTGATGCGATGGAAGGCCGTCTCGACAGCGGAGATGCCAGCGGACTCCTCGCCCATGAAGGTCCGCGAAGAACCGGTAACCTTGTGGACGATGGAAATGTTGCCGGCGAGCAGGTTGGACAGCTGCGCCAGGAATAGCGTCGGGCGCAGTTCCGTCGTCAGCTTTTCGTTCAGGAGAACCTCACGGTCGTTGCGCTTCAGGCCTTCGTCGACGATCAGCGTATCGACATTGATGTCGCGCTCGCCGCCGCCAGCAGCGACGATCATGTCCATGGTGCCGCAGGCTTCCGCGTCTTCCTTGAAGCCGGCGTCATCGAGAGCGAGACCGGCGGCGAAAACACCGATACGCTGCCAGTTTTCCATCTGCCGCTGGTCGCCGCGCTTGGCGATCTGCTGCGACCAGTCGATCTCCGGAAGCGGGTGGACCGGATAGGGCTTGAATTTCTCAAGCTCGACGATTGTCTGCGGCGCGCCTTCAGCAGTGAGCAGCGCGATATGCGGCTCCTTGCCGACGCCCTGGCACGTTACAATGCCGACGCCCGTGATCACGACATCATTCTGAGCCTTGCTCATTCATTTACTCCCTGCGAAGCAATCGCATCCATGAGGCCAACTTCAGCGGCACGCTTCTTGACGATATCTCCAAGCGGAACCTCGCTGAAAGGCATGGTCCGCAGCTTGAGCTGCGCGTCGCAGACCTTCTTACCGCCGCTCGTGATCTTTGCCTTGGTTACCGCAAATCCGGAGCCGTCGTGTTCCAGAAACGCCTCGATGTCCAACACCGCCTCGGGTTCCACGAAGGTACGCATCTTGGCCCCGTCGACGGACATCAGGAACGGCATTGCGGCAAAATCGGTGGCCGCCAGCACGAGCATGCCGGATGCCTGCGCCATCGTTTCGATCAGCAGCACACCGGGAACCAGGGGCATACCGGGAAAATGACCTTCAAAGACCGGGCTTTTCGCAGGCACGACAGAGCGCGCCTTGAGCGTCCCTTTCTGAAGGTTGACCGCCTCGATGCGGTCAATCATCTGGAAGTACTCCAGTAGCATCGAATCCTCCGGCCACAAGGATACCTGCCCTGCGGCTAGGCCTACTTAGGAACGAAACCGCCCGGCCGCCATGGTTAACAGCGGCAGGGCGGAGAAAAAGATGACGGCGCCAATCAGGCCTTGGCGGCGCGCAGCTCGTCGATCTTGGCACAGAGGTTCTTCAGCACGAAATATTCTTCCGTGGAAACCTTGCCCTCGTTGACTTCCTGCGTCCACTTCTCGAGCGGGATCTTGATGCCGAATTCCTTGTCGATCGCGAAGACGATATCGAGGAAGTCGAGGCTGTCGATACCGAGGTCGTCGATCGTATGGCTTTCCGGCTTGATCGTATCGCGATCGATCTCGCTGGTTTCTGCAATGATGTCGGCAACTTTATCGAATGTGGCGGTCACGCACTTACCTCTTGAAATGACGAGTTAACCCTCCTCATAGGCAAATCCATTTCAAAAAGCCAATGCTTTCCTCCCTCCCGGCACGCAATTTGCACGACCAGTGTTGCTTAAACAGCAAAGCACACGGGCGGCTTGCCGCACAGCGTGCTGGGTGAACTCACCCCTTCGCGATCAGAGCAGTACCAGGAAAAGAACCAGGGCGGTCCCCGCAAGGATCGAACAGCTGGCATAAAAGACCGAGACGCCATCCTCGATGTCGGCGACCGTTGCCGTTTCACGTCCGCTGCCGTTGATCATCGGCTCCATGACGACAACCCCGGAATAAACGCGTGGGCCAGCAAGTTGCACATTCAGCGCCCCCGCCATCGCCGCCTCCGGCCGGCCGGAATTGGGAGAGCGATGCAGGCCGCCGTCGCGGGCGGCAATACGCAGCGCTTCCCGGCAGGCGGCGCTCCCTCGCCGCAGCCAGGCCCCGGCCGCAATCAGGAAAATCGAAAGGCGCGCAGCCGGCCAGTTGGCAAAGTCGTCCAACCGAGCAGCCGCCCAGCCGAAATCGGCATACCTGTCGGACTTGTGTCCGATCATCGAGTCCGCCGTGTTCAGCATCTTGTAGGCGAATAGGCCGGGCAAGCCAAAAACGGCGTACCACAGCGCTGGAGCAACCACGCCATCCGAGAAATTCTCGGCCAGGCTCTCGATTGCCGCACGGCAGACGGCGGGCTCGTCCAGTGTTTCCGGATCACGCCCGACAATCCGCGAAACAGCCAGCCGGCCGCCACTGATGCCTTCGGTTTTCAATCCGGCGGCAACGGCCTCCACATGATCGGCAAGGCTCTTCTGCGCCATGAAGACGGCAACGCAAACAACTTCAAGGAGGATCCCGATCAGGCCGAACAACGAGAAGAAACGATGCAAGACGAAACCCGCAGCGGCACTGAGGATTAAAAGACCGGCGATCGACCAGACGCCGTTGCGGCGCCGCACGCGCTTGTGAAGTTCCGTGCGATTGAACATCCGGTCGACTCGAGAGATCGCGTTTCCGAAGAGCGCAACGGGGTGCGGCATG
The DNA here is from genome assembly GCF_000377185.1 of Rhizobium sp. 42MFCr.1. Taxonomy (NCBI): domain Bacteria; kingdom Pseudomonadati; phylum Pseudomonadota; class Alphaproteobacteria; order Hyphomicrobiales; family Rhizobiaceae; genus Rhizobium; species Rhizobium sp. 42MFCr.1. The sequence goes on along the minus strand of NZ_KB897818.1, from coordinate 61,156 downwards.
CGCATCCACAGCGCATCTGGGTCCCCGACAATCCTGTCGAGCAGAAGCGCGAGAACCAGCACGAGAAGATTATGGTCAAATGTCATGATCTATAACTCTGCAATGCATCAGATAGCCGTTGGTCGCCGGCCGCATCGGCGGCGAGACCGAAACGCAGCCAACGCGGCTGATAATCGAATTTGCGAACCAGAATGCGATGCTGGCATAGATGCCGGTGCAGCTCGGCGGCTTGCTCGTGATCGACGAGTGCAAAGAGGTGCGTTCCTCCGACAATGCTTAGACTGCCTTGCTCGAGAATCGTGCGTAGCGCATCGGCCCTCTCGGAGATCCGCAGCTGTATCGGGGCCAGATCCGATGCAAGGAGATCGGTTGCGATCGAAAGCGCGGGACCGGACACCGACCACGGCCCAAGCAGGTCTTCGAGTTGCGCCAGGATTTGCGGAGCGGCGACGGCAAATCCCAGGCGCAACCCTGCCAGCCCGAAGAACTTGCCAAAGGAACGAGAGACGAGAACATTCGGCAGCCGCGAGGCAAACGGCGCCAGGCTCATCTCGGGGCATGTATCGCCGAAGGCTTCATCCACAACGACGAAACCTCCTCTGGTCCTCATCTCTTCACTGAATACTACGACCTTCTCCGGAGCGTAGACGCGACCATCGGGGTTGTTCGGATTGACGATGACGACAATTGCGTGACCGGCTTTGACGTCATCCAGACCGGAGACCAGATCCACGGAATGGCCTGCTATCCGGAAGGCGCGCTCATATTCGCCGTAGGTCGGAGCCAGAATGGCAACCCGTCCGGCAACATCAAAGAGCCGCGGCAATAGCTGGATAACCGATTGCGTACCGGGAACAGGCAGCGGGAGGATGTCGCAGCTGCGATAATAGTCTCGCGCCGCCGCACGCGCGCGATCGATGAGATGCTTGTCGGGCAGGCGATGCCAGGCGCGCATTGGGATAGCCGGCAGTGATACCGGGCACGGGTTGATACCCGTCGAAAGGTCAAGCCACTGCTCTACCTCGCCGCCGTACATTGCGGCGGCAGCCGTGATGCCACCTCCATGAACAATCGGGGCGTTCATCTTGCCCCCTCGGCAAGGTCGATCAGATGCATGTAGGACCCTGCGATCTGCCCGCGCTGGAGCCCGGCTTGTCCAAGGTCATTGCCCAACGCGTCCGTCACCTGGAAGAGACGATCGGCTTCACCCTCGGAAACCACGGCCGAATAATGAAACTCATGCGCGGTCATAGGCAGCTCAAAATAGGCGCCGTTCAATGGCTTCACGCGGCGATAACCCAGGTGGCGTTTGCGCTCCTCGTAGCTGGTCACCACAGGCAAGAGGCCGAGCATCTCATGACGGACGCTGGCCCCGTCGACCAGCCCTTCGCCGAGAACCATGTATCCGCCGCACTCCCCGTAGATGCGCACGCCCCTGTTGGCGGCGTCGAGCACTTTGGCCCGGAAATTGGCGGCCGCCGCAATACGTCCGGGGTGGAGCTCCGGATAGCCGCCCGGAAGATAGATCGCATCTGCCGCCGGATCCGGCGCCTCGTCCGCAAGCGGCGAGAAGAACGAGATTTCTGCACCGCGCCGACGCCAACCAAGCAGCATGTGCTCGTAGGAGAAGGCAAAGGCGATGTCGCGCGCCACTGCTATCCTGCTGCCGAGCGGCGGCAACCGAGCAATGTTGGCAGTGGACGGGCGATTGAGCCCCTGGCGCGCAATGCGCAGCAGGAACTCGAAATTGCATTCGTCGGACACCGCATCGGCAGCATGCTCGATGAAGCTTTCAAGCATATCATGCTCTCCCGCCTGGACGAGGCCGAGATGCCTCTCGGGAAGAGCGATGTCATTGTCACGGCGGACGACGGCAACAATCGGCATGCGGATCTCATCGAGCGCCTTGCGCAGCATCATCTCGTGGCGTTCGCCGCCAACCTTATTGAGAATGACGCCGGCGATGCGAACATCCGCGCGAAAGCCCGCAAATCCCGTTACCAGTGCAGCCACCGACTGCGACATGTGCGACGCATCGACGACAAGCACGACGGAAAGACCAAGCATGGCAGCAAGGTCGGCCGCAGTGCCCTTCCCGTCGGTCGCGCCGTCGAAAAGCCCCATCATCGCTTCGATAACGAGGACGCGGTCGCCAGAGCGATGCAAGGTCGCATTGGCGGCGATCAATTCCGCGCGCATCGCCCATGGATCGAAGTTGAGGCAGGCAACGCCGCTGGCCGCCGCATGAAAGGCCGGATCGATATAGTCGGGCCCCGCCTTGCCGGGCGCTACCGCAATGCCGCGCTTACGAAGCGCACGCAGCAGGCCCAGAGTCACCGTAGTCTTCCCCGATCCGGAGGACGGGGCCGCAATCAACAAACCGCTCATGCCGTCTCCCTGCTGTTCGAGTCCTGGAATGGATCGGGGCGCAGCCTGCGTCCTGCAAGCGCCCCCAGCCAATCGAGCGACGGCCTCAGCCGGACAACCTCCCCGACCACCACGATCGCCGGCGGTTCGAGGCCGGAGGCTGCAACAGCGGCCGGCGCCTCATCGAGCGTGGTTTCTAGCACCTGTTGGAGGCCGGTCGATGCGTTGCAGACGAAGGCAACCGGTTCCGATGGCGATCGCCCAGCGGCGACGAGCTTCTTGCTGATCTGATCGATATGCTTCATCGCCATATACATGACGATAACAGGCGAGCCCTTGCCGATGGCTTCCCAATTGATCGCATCCGGCACGATGCCCGAGGAATCGTGTCCCGTCAGGAACGTCACCGCATGGTTGACATCCCTGTGCGTGACGGGAATGCCAGCATAGGCCAGCCCGCCGATACCCGCGGTAATGCCCGGTACGATACGGAACGGGACATTGTGCTCGACTAGCGTCAACGCCTCCTCGCCACCGCGCCCGAAGACGAAGGGATCGCCGCCCTTGAGGCGCAGGACGCGCTTGCCTGCGTGGGCGAGTTCGACCAGCCGCAGCGAAATGTCGCGCTGCTTGGCGGACGGCTTGCCGCCACGCTTTCCAGCATATTCCAACAAGGCGTCGGGTCGTGCAAGCTTCAGGCAATCGACGTTCACGAGCGCATCGTGAACCACGACATCCGCCTCCGCCAATCCCTTGACGGCAAGAAGCGTCAGCAATCCGGGCTCGCCTGGGCCCGCACCAACAAGCCAAACGCTGCCCGGCTCAAGAGCCGGCAGATGTGAAAACGCAGCTTCGATCATTGGCATGATCTATGCCCCGTCGCAGGCAAGGTCAACGCCGCTGATCGCGCTCGAGACAGATGTGAAAGGCACACGTCCTCCAACCATTCCGTCTCCTCTTGCGGCAAGCAAGGTTTCACGCCCAGCCGACGCGCGACCGGGCGAAGTTCTCACCCACGCAGAAGCGTGTCGCGTATGAGACTGATCACCTTTTCGGACTCGATGCCGGTGCAGACGACCTGGCTCGGCAGGCCGTCCCAATCGCCCGGCGGGAAGCGGCGGCCGTCCGGTTTCACGATTGTCTGCCCATCGGCAATGCCGCCGCAGACGACGCGCACCGGGCCGCTGATGGTCGAGAACCGCTCGGGTGCGATTACGTAGACGCAGGCACAGCTGTCGTGAACCATCATGCCGTCTTCGACTGCGTGCTTGTAGAAGTCGATGTAGTCCTGTGAAAGATCGTTCAACAGCTTTACGGCGCTGTCGCCCTTGGCCGCGACGTCGGCAAGATAGCCGCGGCTCATCGTCGTGATCGCGGTCACGTCGAGGCCAATGACGGCAACCTTCCAGGGCGCGGTCAGGACGATGTCGGCCGCTTCCGGATCCCCATGGATGTTGGCTTCCGCGACCGGCGACACGTTGCCCGGAACGTAGAAGTTGCCGCCCATGATGACGACGTCCTTCACGAGGCCCGCAATCTCCGGATCTTCCTTGAGCGCCATCGCCAGGTTGGTCATGCGACCGACGGCAACCAGTCTGACCTCGCCCGGGTGGGCGCGGACGGTATCGATGATGAAGCGGTGAGCGGGACGCGGATCGAGCGGCAGATCGATCGTTTCGGGCACTTCGATGTTGCCGAGGCCGTTCTCGCCGTGCACGAAGGTCGGCCATGCCCCCTCTGTGCGCGCTGGATCGATCGTCACGCTGGCGCCCTTGGCGACCGGAGCGGGAATGTTCCACTCACGCTTCAGGAACAGCGCGTTGCGCGTCGTCGTCTCCACCGACGCGTTGCCGAACACGGTCGTGATTCCAAGCAGATCGATCTCGGGATGGCGGTGCAGAAAAAGCAGAGCCATTGCATCATCGACGCCCGGATCCGTGTCATAAATGACCTTGTGCATGAGTGTGCCTCTTTTCGTTATTGTCGCAGGGCAGCCGGACGGCGCCGCGAAGTCGGCGGCCACCATAGCGTCCGCTATTCTTTCTGCAACAGGGCGCACGCGATCGCAGCGGTGGCGCGTCGTGACTTGGTCTTCGGAACGACGAGTTCCGCATGCGGCCCAATCGCCGCCAACGCAGCCGATTCGGCAACCCCGTGACACCCCACTCGGGCGAAGACGACTGCCGAAGGATTTTTCAGCCGCGGCGTTTCTTCCTCGAGCCGCGCCGGAGCGAAGAGCAAGAACGGCACGCCAAGGCGGCGCGCTGCTGCAAGGATCGCGGGCTCATTGCATCGCGTATCGATCGACGCAACGGCCGCCAGCTCACCGGGGTCGATACCCGCCGCCGTCAACGCCGCGCTGGCAAGCTCGCTCACCTCGTTTTCAGGCGTTCCGCGCTCGCAGCCGAGACCGAGCACGTACCGGCGCGTCCCATCGAATACAATTTCGGTCACATGCGACAATGAAACCCGCCCCTGTGTTCCTCAAGCCATTGCAGCACGGGGCTGGAAATGCAACATGCGCCGCGTACCACATTCCAGAGTTCTCCCTCCTTGTCTGACCTTGCCCCTCATCTGCTATTCATGCTGGCTGCAGCTGGCTTTTTCGCCGGCTTCGTCGATTCCATCGCGGGCGGCGGTGGCCTGATCACGGTCCCGGCGATGCTGATTGCCGGTATTCCTCCGCTGCAAACGCTGGGCTCCAACAAGGTGCAATCCGTATTCGGGGCAGCTTCCGCCACGATCGCCTATGCCCGAAAGGGACACGTGCATCTGCGCACGCAATTGCCGATGGCCTTGATGGCAGTCCTCGGCGGGTCTCTCGGCGCCGCCTTGGCAACGGTCGTTCCGGGCGAAGTGCTGCGCGCGGTCATGCCGATCCTGCTTGTGGCAATCGCTCTCTATTTTGCCTTGAAGCCGAACCTGAATGACGTCGACAAGCATCGCCGCATGACGCCCTTAGTCTTCGGCCTGACGCTGGTTCCGGCAATCGGATTCTACGATGGCGTCTTTGGTCCTGGTGCCGGCTCCTTCTTCATGCTGTCCTTCGTATCCCTTGCCGGCTTCGGCATGTTGAAGGCAACGGCGCACACCAAGCTTCTGAACCTCGGCTCGAATATCGGCGCGCTCATCGTCTTCATTTCCTTCGGTGCGATCCTTTGGAAGATCGGCTTGATGATGGGCGTCTGCCAATTTCTGGGGGCGCAGCTCGGCTCCCGGCTTGCGATGCGCACCGGCGCCCGCCTGATCAAGCCGCTGCTCGTCATCGTCTGCGTCGCCTTCACGATCAAGCTTCTGGCCGATCCGGCCAATCCCATCCGTATCTGGCTCGAAATCTGACGCCGCGTCCGATTACCTTCGGCGTAATTGATGAGGCGCCGGCGCTTCTCCATGATCGCGATGTCTGGACGAACCAGGCGCCAACAGGAGATGATCTGATGACCGATGCGAACACCGAAGCCCAGCGCTACATCGCGATCTGGAACGAGACGGATGCGACCCGCCGCACCGCCTTGATCGCGGAAAGCTGGCATGAAGCGGCAACCTATATCGATCCCTTGATGCGCGGCGAAGGCCATGAGCAGATCAACGCACTTGTTGAAGCCGTGCATGCGCGCTTCCCGGGTTTCCGGTTCGAACTCGTCGGCACCGCCGATGGCTACGGCGACAACCTGCGCTTCTCGTGGGGTCTCGGACCGACGGGCGGGGAACACCTCATCAAGGGCACCGATTTCGCGGTGCTCGAAGGTGGACGACTGAAATCCGTGCACGGCTTCATCGACCAACTCCCCGAAGCCGCATGATGATGACGCCCGCCCGCTCCCTTGGGGACTATCTGCGCGACTGGCGGCAGAAGCGCCGAATGAGCCAGCTCGCCCTTGCCTTGGAGGCCGAAATCTCACAGAGACATCTGAGTTTCATCGAGAGCGGGCGGTCGATCCCAAGCCGCGACATGCTGCTGCATCTGGTCGAACGGCTCGGCGTGCCGCTCAGGGATCGCAATCCGCTGCTGCTGGCCGCAGGTTTTGCGCCGCTGTTTTCCGAGCGTTCGCTCGACGATCCGACCCTTCGACCGGCGCGGCAGGCAGTCGACATGATCCTCAAGGGACACGAGCCCTACCCCGCCCTTGCGATCGACCGGCACTGGACATTGATTGCCGCCAATGACGCGATCGCCCCGCTTCTTGAGGGCGTCAGGGATCGCGCTTTGCGGGAAGGGCCAATCAACGTTCTCCGCCTCAGCCTGCATCCCGATGGGTTGGCGCCGAAGATTGTCAATCTGCCGGAATGGCGCGCACATCTCCTCAAGCGGCTGCACCAACAGATTTCGGCCACGGGAGATCCGATTCTCGGCGAACTGCTGAAGGAATTGTCCGCCTACCCGCTAAGCGGTGGCCGGCCGGAGACGAGCAGGAAAGCCGACTATGCCGGCATCGCCGTGCCGCTCGAACTGGAAACGGAAGCAGGCCTGCTCTCTTTCCTTTCGACAACCACTGTTTTCGGCACGCCCGTGGACGTCACCCTTTCCGAACTTGCGATCGAATCCTTTTTCCCCGCGAACGAGGAAACGGCAAGACTTCTCGCAACAACGGCACAGGCGAGCGGCTAGAACAAGGCGAGCAAGAGCGCCCCGCCGGCAATCAGGCTTACGCCGAGCCAGTTCATGAGATTGAGCTTTTCACCGAGAAAGACTACGCCGAAAACCGCGACAAGAACGATGGAAAGCTTGTCGATCGGCGCGACGCGTGCGGCATCGCCGATCTTCAGTGCGCGGAAATACGCAAGCCACGAGGCGCCCGTCGCGGCGCCTGAAAGGCAAAGGAAAAGCCAGGTCTTGCCTGAAATGCTGGAGAAGGGCTGCCATTGCCCGGTTGCCACAACAATGGCGCTGATGATGAAGATGATAACGCCAGTGCGGATCAGCGTGGCGAGATCGGAATTGATGCCGACGACGCCGATCTTTGCAAAGATCGCCGTCAACGCAGCAAACGCCGCCGAAAGCACCGCCCAGAAAATCCAACTCTGTGTCATCAGAACTCCACGCCGGGCTGTCCCTTGATGCCGGAACGGAACGGATGCTTGATCAGCTCCATCTCGGTGACGAGATCGGCGATCTCGATCAGCTCATCCTTGGCGTTGCGCCCGGTCAGGACGACGTGGGTCATATACGGCTTCTCGTTCTTCAGGAACTCGACCACTTCGTTGATATCGAGGTAGTCGTAGCGCAACGCTATATTGATCTCGTCGAGGAGCACCATCGAATTCCGTTCGTCGCGGATCAGTTCTTTCGCCTTCTCCCAGGCTGTACCAGCCGCAGCCACATCGCGAGCGCGATCCTGCGTCTCCCAGGTGAAGCCCTCGCCCATGGTGTGGAACTGGCAGATGTCGGAGAAGTGCTTTTCGATCAGGTCGCGCTCGCCGGTCCACATCGCGCCCTTGATGAACTGAACGACGGCAGACGGCTTTCTGTGCGCGATATGCCGGAAAATCATCCCGAACGCGGAGGACGACTTGCCCTTGCCCTTGCCGGTATGGACGATGATGAGGCCCTTTTCGTCCGTCTTCGTCGCCATGATCTTGTCGCGGGCGGCCTTCTTCTTCGCCATCTTCTCGGCGTGGCGCGCGTCGTCGTGGCCAGCGGTTTCGGTATTTTCGGCGGTCATCTCAATTCTCCCCGGATGCAAGCTTGAATGTGTCTGAAAGGTCGAAGCGCGCGGAATTGCTGCGCGGCGTCCAGAGATGGCGATCGATGGCCTCGAGCAGCCGCTCCTTGATATCCTCGAAGGCGGCTGGGTTCTTCTCGATCATGAAATCGCGCACCTTCGGATCAACCACGAAGGCCTGGTAGACGGCTTCGAAATGATGATTGCCCACAGCGCCCGTCGTTGCCGCAAAGGCAAAGAGGTAGTCGACGGTCGCAGCGATCTCGAAAGCGCCCTTGTAGCCATGGCGCATGACGCCGTCGATCCACTTCGGATTGACGACACGGCCGCGCACGACACGCCCGATCTCCTCTTCCAAAGACCGGATCACCGGCTTCTCGGGCCTGGAGTGATCGTTATGGTAGATCGCTGGCCGATCACCCGCGAGCATTTCGGCCGCAGCCGCCATACCGCCCTCGAACTGGTAATAATCGTCGCTATCAAGAAGGTCGTGCTCGCGATTGTCCTGGTTCTGCACGACCGCCTGGATCGAGCGGAGGCGCTCTTCGAAGACACCACGCTCTGCCCGGCCCTCTTCGCCGGCGCCATAAGCGTAGCTTCCCCACACGAGATAGGCTTCAGCGAGATCGGCCCGGCGTTCCCATCCCTTCTCGTCGATCAATGCCTGCAAGCCGGCACCGTAGGCGCCTGGCTTCGAGCCGAAAACGCGATAGCCGGCCCGACGGCTTGCTTGGGCCGGGTCCAGTCCGGCCGCTTCAAGCCGTGCAGCCTCGCCGCGCATGCGCTGCGCAATCGGGTTGTCGGTAGCATCTTCTTCCAGCGCCCCGACGGCACGGATTGCCTTGTCGAACAGTGCAATCTGTTCCGGAAAGGCATCCCGGAAGAAGCCTGAGATACGCAGCGTCACATCGACACGCGGATGCCGTAGCAATGCGGGCGGGATGATTTCATAGCCGGTGACGCGCCGCGAGGTCATGTCCCACACCGGCTTCACGCCGATTAAGGCCAGAGCCTGGGCGATGTCATCGCCGCCCGTGCGCATGTTCGAGGTGCCCCAGGCGGTCAGGCCGAAGGAGACCGGCCATTCGCCGTGATCCTGCACGTAACGGCGGATCACGAGTTCAGCGGACTTCTTCCCGAGCTCGTAGGCCGCCGGCGTCGGCACGGCACGGCTGTCGACCGAGTAGAAATTCCGCCCTGTCGGCAGCACATCGGGACGTCCTCGCGTGGGCGCACCTGACGGACCGGGCGGCACGAAACGCCCATCGAGCCCGCGGAGCAGACCTTCGATCTCCGCCGTCCCACAGGCGAGAATGGCTGGCCTGAGCCGCATCTCGATCTCCGCAAGAACGGCGCGCGTCGCTGCCCAGTTCTCCGGGCAGGTGAACTCAGCTGCCACCAACTTTGCGGCAAGAAGTTCGATCCGCTCGACTGTATCGCCGCTCGTTCGCCAGACAGCGTCCGTGATGCCCACGAGAAAATCCGGATGCGGTCCAGCCCAGGCCTCGGCCATATCGCAATCGAGCGGGTCGAACGCCAAGTCGAGATCCGCGGCAATCGCACGCTGAAGGCTACGGTCACCTCCCTGTCCGAGCCCGCGCGGAACCCGGGCCAGCGCGACCGTCAGATCCGTCAGCAACCGTCCCTGCGGCGAGACGCCGAAAACATGCAGGCCGTCGCGGATCTGCATCTCCTTGAGATCGCAGAGATAGGCGTCGAGCTTCTTCAAAGCCTCCGTCTCGCTCTCACCCTTGTCAATGCCGGCATCGCGATCGAGGCCGATGTCGGCCACGAGATCGAGGATCTGCTTGCTGAGAAGCCGGATGCGGCGCGGATCACCGCCCGACGCCTCGTAGTATTCGTCGACCAGCGCTTCCAGATCCTTGAGCGGCCCGTAGCTCTCGGCACGCGTCAGCGGCGGCGTCAGATGATCGATGATCACGGCGCCGGCGCGACGCTTGGCTTGCGTGCCCTCGCCGGGATCGTTGACGATGAAGGGATAAAGATGCGGCATGGGGCCGAGGACAGCTTCGGGGTAGCATTCCACTGACAAAGCCAGCGCCTTGCCCGGCAGCCATTCCAGATTGCCGTGCTTGCCCATGTGAATAACGGCGTGGGCACCGAATTCGTGGCGAAGGAAAGCGTAAAAGGCAAGATAGCCATGCGGTGGCACGAGATCCGGGGAATGGTAGCTTTCCTTTGGATCGACGTTGTAGCCGCGCGCCGGCTGGATGCCGACCAGCAGCTCACCAAGACGCATGAACGGCAGCGCAAAAGCGCCCTCCACGACATAGGGATCGGCCTCGGGTGCGCCCCAACGCCCACAGATTTCATCCTGAATCTTTTTGGGAAGACTTCCGAAGAAAGCCTTGTATCGACTCACTGAAAGCGATTCGCGAACAAGCTTCCCATCCTGTCCTGAACTTGTCGGCCCTTCCATCAGGCGTCGTATCAGAGCATCGCCATCATCGGGAATATCCGCGACTGGATAGCCGGCGCCACCCATTGCCTTCAGCACCTCAACGGTGCCGGCGGGCGTGTCCAACCCGACGCCGTTACCGAGTCTGCCATCGCGGTTCGGATAGTTCGCCATGACAAGAGCGATGTGTCTCTTGCCGACGGGTGTCGTCCGCAGATTGGCCCAGTTGGCTGCAAGCCGCGCTGTATAGCGCATCCGCTCGATATCCGGCTCGCTGCCGACAATATTGGCCTCGACGCGCGCGTCGTAGCGCGATGCCGACTTGAATGAAACCGCTCGGGCAAGCACCCGTCCGTCAACCTCCGGCAGCGCAACATTCATTCCAAGGTCGCGTGCGGAGAGCCCCTGCGAGGAAGCGGCCCACGCTTGGCGCGACGACGCCGAAAAGATCGCCTGAAGCACCACCGCGTCGTTCGCCTCGAGCACGGTCTGCTCGCGATCCGCACCAGGCGCAGACACGGCAAAGCCTGTCGTATTGATCACCACCTCGGGCTTGATGGCGTTAAAAACACTTTCGAGAATGCCCTTCGAGACAGGATCCTTGAGGCTGTAAGCAAACACCGGCAGCGGCCGGATGCCTTCAGCCAGCAGCGTATCGATCAAGGCTTCGACAGGCTTGGTCTCTCCGCTTTGCACGAGCGCGCGATAGAAGCTGACCGCGACCACAGGCGTTTGTGACACTCCCTGTACGAAGCGCACCCGTTCGTCGCACGCCGACCTCCACTCTTCGACGCCGACGACGCCCTTGCCCGGCCACCAGATCCCAGCCTTCATCAGCGGCGATGCCGCTTCCGGCTTTTCAGTTCCCGAGAGCATCGCACCGGCATAGTCCAGAAACGCCCGCGAATTGGCATCGCCGCCTTCGATGAGATAGGCCCAAAGGGCGTTCAGGTCTTCAAGCGGTACATTCGAAAATGGTGTCAACCCCGCATCGGACTTCGAATCTCCGGGCAGCACGGCGATGAACGCGCCAGATCGAGCTGCCGCCGTATGGAGCGCCTCCAGCGCATAGTGGAAGTAGCTGGCGCCACCCAGCGCCCTCACGACGATTAGCTTGGAGTGGCGGGCCGTCCGCTCGATATAGGCATCGACCGACATTGGATGCTTCAGGCTCATCAGGCTTGCCAGCCGCAGCGAGAAGCCGGCCGACGGTTCGTCATAAGCGGCGGCTATCGCGGCAAGCTCGGTATCGGCAGCCGACAGGAACAGGACATCGCCGGGCGATTGACCGAGATCGATCGCCTCCTCGGCGTCACTGATTGTTCCCTGCTGTGCCAGAAGCAGATGCATCGGTCTTCCCTTATGCCAGCGCTTCGATCGCCTTGCGCACCGCCGCTTCGTCCATCTCGTGCAAGCCGATGACGACAAGACGGGTGCCGCGTGCTTCGCCCGGCGCCCAGGCGCGATCGAAATAGTGGTCGATCCGGCTGCCGACCGCCTGCAACTGCAGGCGCATCGGCTTGCCGGGAACATCGATGAAGCCCTTGAGCCGCAGCACGTCATGTTCCCCGATGATGCCCCTCAGCGCATCCACGAAGGCTGCCGGATCGGCAACAGGACCAAGCTCGACCACGAAGCTGTCGAACTCGTCATGATCGTGCGGCACGCCGTCCTCGTGTTCGAGTTCATGGTGGGACTTGCGATTGACCACATCGTCTTCCGTACCGACGCCGAGCCCGAGCAGCACGCTTGCCGGAACCTCGCCATTGCGCGCCTCGATCATGACAGGCTTGCGAGCGATACGGGAAGCAACCTCATCGCGCACGCGACCAAGGCCGGCGGTGTCGAGAAGGTCGGTCTTGTTGAGTACGATCAGATCGGCGCAGGTCAGCTGGTCCTCGAAAAGCTCCTCGATCGGGCTCTCATGGTCGAGCGACTCGTCTTCGACCCGACGAGCCTCGACGGCATCGTGATCGTCCGCGAAGCGGCCCGCGGCAACGGCGGCGCTGTCGACAACGGTAACGACGCCATCGACGGTGACCTGCGTGCGGATATCAGGCCAGTTGAACGCCGCAACGAGCGGCTGCGGCAGCGCGAGACCGGATGTTTCAATAACGATATGGTCGGGGCGCTGTTCGCGCTCCAGAAGCTTGGTCATCGTCGGAATGAAGTCGTCGGCAACCGTGCAGCAGATGCAGCCATTGGTGAGCTCGATGATGTCATCCTCGGTGCAGTTCTCCGCGCCGCAGCCCTTGAGCACGTCGCCGTCGACGCCGAGATCGCCGAATTCGTTGATGATAAGCGCGATCTTCTTACCGTTGGCATTGGAGAGCAGATTGCGGATCATCGTCGTCTTGCCGGCGCCGAGGAAACCCGTGATCACGGTCGCCGGAATTTTCTGCTGGTTCATGAAATTCAACCCTTCATCTTCAACGGCAGTCCAGCCGCGATAAAATACACATCCACGGCCTCGGCCGCGATCATTTGATGCAGACGGCCGGCATGGTCCCGAAACTCCCGCGCCATGCGGTTTTCCGGCACGATACCGAGACCGACCTCATTGGAAACGATGACGAGACGGGCTCGTGCCGTCGGCAGATACGCCACAAGCGAGGCAAATTCCGCCCCTATGTCGCGGTCTTCCATCATCAGATTGGTGATCCAAAGCGTCAGGCAATCCACCAAAACTGCCCGCTTCTCGCCATCGATCGCCCGCAGGCAGCCGACAAGATCCAGCGGCTCTTCATGGGTATGCCAGAGATCGCCGCGATCGGCTTTGTGCTTGTCGATCCGGGCGCGCATCTCGTCGTCCCAAGCCCGACCGGTCGCCACGTAATGGTGCTCCAGGCCGCTCGAGACGACCAGTTGCTCGGCAAAACGCGATTTGCCCGAGCGCGCGCCGCCCAGGATGAAAGTCGCGCCTGATGATATCGGGCTCATGGAAAACGCTGACCGATCTTCGGAAGCCTTCCGCGAGAGACCGGAACGACTGCGGAGCGCAGCCGGCAAATCTGTCTTTCAGCCATGACAACCTCCGTGCTGGCAGCGGGCATCACCCAGGAATGGGCTTTTCGCCCGGCACAGTTGGCAGGTCTCCTGGCTCGCGGGTCTTGGCCGCGATCGGGGCAAACCGGAAACCGGTCGCCCCAGATCGTGCCAGCGGATCTTCCTCGCCTTCCCGGCTGCATTTCATGAAAAGGCGGACGATTCGTAGACGTAAGAGGCGTCCTGCCCCGGTTGATCATGATACACTGCCAGTGACTTTTCCGTCGCCACTTTCGCACAGCCCGCCTGCACCCTTGCAGGCTGTCAGCCACGCGAAACCAACGCCGGACGGAAAACCCTGACCGCTCTACAGTCGCGGGGTCGGCTCTGATGACGGTGCCCGAATTGGGTCCACCGCTTCATATTCCCTTTTCATCCGCACCGATTCAACCGGTCCGGAACCATCCGTTATGGCGTCATCGTTAGGCAAGGCCACTCCTGAAGTCAATCAAAAGCCGTCGCTCCTAAGATTGCCGTCATCGCCGCGAAACGCTGTCAAGTCGACCTACTCTACAAGATTTATCGTCTTTTATCAGTGGCTTACGTGATAAATAGTTACTGTCCGCGCCGGTCTTTTGCCGCAATTGCATCGCAAGCGGGTCGCGCCACTGATTTGCCCCTCCCTTCCTCGCACTTGAACGCGCCTGCGCCCGCCTAGTTTTCCTGCCATGCTCCTCAAAATCGATATTCGCCGCTTCGGTCCGTTTCATACCCTTCTCGATATCGGGCGGATGCGCGCCCTGCTGCGCCGCAGCGAGATGGGGATGGTCATCGCCGGCGCGATCGTCGGTGTCATATCGGGTTTGGCAGTGACCGGTATGGGTCTCATTTCCCGCGAAATGCACAGCCTGATCTTCGGAATCAGCGACGTCGAGAGACTGAGTTCGTCGCAGATCGACAACAAGCTGCTGTTGCTGACGGCGCCGGTCTGCGGCGGCATTCTCCTGGGTCTGTTGCTGTTCGTGCTTGCCAAGACCCGCAAGAAGCCGATGGTGGATCCGATCGAGGCGAACGCACTGCATGGCGGTCGGCTATCTCTCACCGATAGCATTCTGGTCGCAGTCCAAAATCTTATTTCTAATGGTTTCGGGGCCTCCGTCGGCCTGGAAGCCGGCTACACGCAGCTGGCGGCCGGACTGGCCTCGAAGCTCGGGCTGAAGCTGCAGCTTCGCCGCTCGGACCTGCGCGTTCTCGTTGGGTGCGGCGCAGCGGGTGCGATTGCCGCTGCCTTCAATGCCCCGCTGACCGGCGCATTCTACGCCTTCGAGCTCATCATCGGCTCGTACACCATCGTCTCTCTAACGCCGGTTGTGGTTTCTGCGCTGGTTTCGACGCTGGTGGCTCGGCTGCTCGGTGGCAGCGATTTCCTGATCGACGTTGGCGAATTCGGTACGGTCATGCCGGCTGATTACGTCCCGGCTCTCCTGCTCGGCGCATTCTGTGCGGGTGTCGGTATCATGATCATGCAGGGCGTTGCCTGGATCGAGGAATTGGCTCGCCGGAGTTCGATCGCGACGCCGCTGCGCCCTGCCCTTGGCGGCATCGTCGTTGGCCTCCTCGCGCTGATCACACCGCAGGTGCTGTCGGCAGGACATGGCGCGCTCCACCTCAACCTCGGGCGCGACGTCGCGATTCCGGTGCTCGTGGGCCTGTTCCTCCTGAAAGCCTTCGCCTCCGCGATCTCGATCGGTTCGGGCTTCAGAGGCGGTCTGTTCTTCGCGTCGCTGTTCATGGGCGCGCTGGTAGGCAAGTTCTTCGCCTATTCCGCCCCCTACTTCGCTCACGCTACGCTGACACCGGTCATCTACGCGGTCGTCGGCATGAGTTCGCTTGCGGTCGCCGTCATCGGCGGGCCGCTGACGATGACGTTCCTTGCTCTCGAAATTACCGGCGACTTTCCGATCACGGCGCTTGTGCTGGCGGCGGTCATCACCTCCTCGCTCGTCGTCCGCAGCACCTTCGGCTACTCCTTCGCAACATGGCGCTTCCACCTGCGCGGCGAGAGCATTCGCAGCGCGCACGATGTCGGCTGGATCCGCAACCTAACGGTTGACCGGCTGATGCGCGCCGATGTGAAGACCGCCAATGCCGCTCTCTCGATCGATGAGTTCAAGGAACGCTTCCCCATCGGCTCGGCGCAGCGGGTCGTCCTGGTCGATGGTACCGGCAAGTACAGCGGCCTCGTGCTCGTTCCGGAGATTTACGCGAACCTGACCGATACCGACGAAACCGGCAAGGATCTTAGCGAATTCATCCGCTACAAGAACGATTTCCTGCAGCCGCAGATGAACGCCAAGCAGGCAGCCGCCATCTTCGACAAGACCGAAAGCGAAGCGCTCGCCGTCGTCAACAATCTGATTGAGCGCAAGGTCGTCGGCCAGTTGAGCGAGGCGCATACGCTGCGCCGTTACAGCGAAGAACTCGATCGCCGCCGCCGCGAAATATCCGGCGAGATCTAGCCGAGAAGTTCGTCCAGCCAGCGCCGGTCAAGACAGGCTTCCAGCTCGGCCGCAACGTCGTCCAGGGCTTTCTCGACGCCGGCACGATAGTCATTCGTGTCGCCCGAAAGGCCAAAGCTGCGCAGCAAGCGAGAACGGTAGATGTCGCTGGCGAACAGCCCATGCAGATAGGTTCCCGCAATCCGGCCGTCTGCCGATACCGCGCCATCCGGCCTACCATCGACGATCGCGAACGGCCGGCCGCAGTCTTCGCCGGAGGTGACACCGAGATGGATCTGGTAGCCGGAAAGCGGGGACCCGTCCTCCACTGCTGTCGCAACACTGTTGCGGACGGTCTTTTCAGGCGCCATCTCCGTCTCGACGTCAAGCAGCCCGAGGCCCGCCATATCCACCGCATGTCCCTCGATGCCCAGGGGATCATGGACCTTGCGCCCGAGCATCTGATAGCCGCCGCAAATCCCGATCACCCGACCACCCCGCTTCACATGGGCCAGTATGTCGGCATCCCAACCCTGCGCACGCATATCAGCCAGGTCTGATATCGTTGATTTCGAACCGGGCAAGATCACCAGCCGCGCGTCCGCAGGCAGCCGCTCGCCCGCGCGGACGAAAACCAAATCGACATCCGGCTCCGCCTTCAAGGGGTCGAGATCGTCGAAATTTGCGATGCGGGTAAAGACCGGCACGGCGACCTTGAGTGCCCCCGTGCCGCCGCGTGCGAGGCGTTCCAACGCCACCGAGTCCTCGGCCGGCAGACGCGAAGCGTGCCTGAGCCACGGCACGACACCGAAGCATGGCCATCCGGTGAAGCGGCGCACCGCATCGATACCCGTATCAAAGAGCGAGACGTCGCCACGGAACTTGTTGATGAGGTAGCCGGATATCATTGCCCGGTCGTCCTCGGAGAGGATCGTATGCGTCCCAACCAGCGAGGCGATCACGCCCCCGCGGTCAATATCGCCGACAAGCACGACAGGCACACCGGCACGGGTGGCAAATCCCATATTGGCGATATCGCCGGCCCTGAGATTGATTTCGGCGGGCGAACCTGCGCCTTCCACGATCACAAGATCCGCTCCGGCCGAAACGGCCGAAAAGCTCTGCATCACGTAGTCGAGGAGCGCTGGCTTGAGTTTCTGATAGTCCCGTCCCTTGGCCTGCCCCCAGACCTTGCCCTGAACGATGATCTGGCTGCCGTATTCGGATTGCGGTTTGAGCAATACAGGATTCATGTGCACCGAGGACGGCACACGCGCGGCAAGCGACTGCAGCCATTGCGCCCGGCCGATCTCGCCGCCGTCGTCGGCGACCGCGGCATTGTTCGACATGTTCTGCGGTTTGAAGGGACGGACCGAAAGGCCACGATTGGCAGCAAGACGGCAAAGCCCCGCGACAAGAACGGTCTTGCCGACATCGGAGCCGGTCCCTTGCAGCATGATGGCCTTGGTCATTGTCACGGAACTCCGGAGAACCCGACCCCCGCCTACAACGGCCTCTCTGCCGTGGTCAATCGCAAGCGCCGAAAATGCGAAGGCCACGTCACCCGCTTAGGGTAGCGCGGCCTGCCGAAATACGCTGGCGCATTCGCCCATACACGGCGAAGCTCACGTTCTCCGGGACGCATTACCTGATCCGGAGAAGCGGCGGTGTCCCCCGCCACGGAAGAACAGATACCGCCACATTGTTACCGGACGGTTAGCAACTCCCTAAGCAAAGATGAATTTCGGCATTTTCCGGCTTTGGGACGCTCGTGGTAACCTTTTGGTGGGGCTGGCAATACGTTTTCAAATCAGACGCTTAGACTTCACGCCTCATGCACAGAAGAACGATTGATTTCCACAGCCGAACGCGTAGGCTGCCATTCCAAGGCATCAAGACGAGCGCCACAGCAATAGCCGGACAAACAGGATAAAGATCTCCGCAAGACGCGGAACGCCTAGTTGTGGCGGGGCAGCAAGAATAGGAAGGCAAATGAGATCTCTCTGCACGTCGATCCTGCTCGCCGCAGGAATCTGTGCGGCCGCTACGACTGCGCAGGCTGCCGAATGCGGCAACGTCACCATCGCTGAAATGAAGTGGGCTTCGGCGGGTATTGCGGCCAACTTCGACAGGTTCATTCTTGAGAAGGGTTATGGCTGCTCTGTCAAAATCGTCCCGGGCGACACGATGCCGACCTTCCTGTCGATGAACGAGAACGGTGAGCCGGATATCGCTTCGGAGTTCTGGATCAATTCCGTCCGCACAGAACTCGACGGTGCGGTCAAGGAAGGCAGGCTGATCCTGGCGGCGGAAATCCTTTCGGAGGGAGCTGTCGAAGGCTGGTGGATACCCAAATTCGTCGCCGACGCTAACCCCAATATCCGCAGCGTACAGGATGCGCTCAAGCATCCGGAACTCTTCCCCGCGCAGGGAAATGCATCGCAGGGCGCCGTCTTTAGTTGCCCCGTCGGCTGGAGCTGTCAGATTTCGACATCCAACCTGTTCCGCGCGCTGGACGCCGAGAAGAGCGGGTTTCAGTTGATCGAAACCGGCAGCCCACAGGACCTTGATGATTCTATCGCAAACGCCTTCCAGAAAAAGGAGGGCTGGCTTGGCTATTACTGGGCACCCACGGCCGTCCTCGGCAAATACGACATGACGCGCCTGAGCTTCGGCGTGGGTCATGACAAGGCAGAATGGGATAAGTGCACATCTGTCCCCGGCTGCGCGCGGCCGCAGGTGAATTCCTATCCCGTCTCACGGGCCTTTACGATTGTCACCAAAGCCTTCGCCGACCGTGCCGGACCGGCCATGGATTACCTGAAGCTCCGCTCGTGGGACAATACGACAATCAACGAAGTGCTCGCCTGGCAGGATGACAACCACAAGAGCAACGAGGAAGCCACCGTCTACTTCCTCCAGAACTACGCCGCGCTATGGACCAAATGGGTTCCTGCCGATGTCGCGCAGAAGGTCAAGGCCGGGCTCTAGGAAGAGCAAAGCAATCGCTCACCAGACGGTACAATATTCTTCGATCGGTCAGCGCAGGATTCGCGCAAGAGTGAGCGGGCAAAAGGAGCAGCCGTCTTCTGACGGTATCGGTTTCCTGTAAGCGGCGGCACCCAATCGTGCCAAGCTGCTTGCCCGGACGAAGAGAAAAAAGATGACATCCGCCCCGTTTCCCGACCGCGACACAATCGCCTCGAAGCTTGCCAGCCTGGAGGAGCAGGAAAAATCCTACGTCTCCCTGCTGATGGAAAATGCGGCACAGGACGAGAACGTCATCGATGGTCTTCACCGTCACCTGAACAATGCCGCGAGCGCGCCATTCCTGAATACGCTGAAACTCGAGAGCCTTGGGAAATGGATTGGCGGCGCAGCGCCGGCCCGCCTGCAGATACGCCTCATGGAGGCAGCGAAATCAAGCCAGCACCCGGCCTATGCGGCGTTCCGGAGTGGGCTTTCGCGTTCCGGCGGGCTGGAAAGGGCCTACCCGCCGGCGGTGATCTGACGCCGTCTTACCTGGTGGCCGCGCGACCGACCGAACGACCTGCATCCTGAGTCGCGTTTACGGCATTTGCCGTGTCGCGACCGATGCCGCGGATTGTGTTTCCACACGAAGAAAGCACGAGCAGAATTGCGAGGGCGGAGCCGATCTTGGCCATTGTCGTCATTGCGAAATCCTTCTTTTCAATCGTCCACGCGCGGGCGACTCCGCGCGCATTAAACCCCGGAGGAAGAAAAGAGGTCCGTACTAAGTTGTCAAGCCGCTACGGCCTTGGCTTTTTCCGCAAAGGCAAAGCGGATGCTATCGGCTACCGCCCGCATCGGGTTGTTCATCTGTGACGCAGTGAGCAGCCTGATGTCGAAGGAACCGAGTTCGGGCAGCCCCTCCTGCACGCCGAGAATTGTCATCTCATCAGTGACATAGGAGCGCGGCAGGGGCGCGATCGCGAGGTCGGAAACGACGGCCGCTCGCTGGGCCATGGTGTGACCGCTAAGAAAAGCGACACGATAGCCGCGCTTCATTCGCTCAAGCTGAGACAGTGCCTCAGAGCGCCAAATGCAGCCATCCTCCCAGATCGAGATCGGCAGCGGATCGCGGCGGTGCGCCGTACCACATTTGGCACCGGCCCATACAAGCCTCTCGCGGAAGACGATCTCCCCATCCGTCGGCAGCGGACGCGTCGCGCAATTGATCAGTGCCAGGTCCAGGCGCTGCTCTTCCATGCGCTTCTTGAGGCCGATGCTCATGTCAATGGTGACATCGACCATGATGCTCGGGAAACTCTCGGCGAAGCTTTTCAGGATATTCGGCAGCAGCCGTTCGCCGATATCTTCAGGCGCGCCGAGCCGCACCACGCCGCTCAGCTCGGGCATGATGAACCGCGAGACGGCCTCGTTCGACAGAGCGAGGATGTTGCGCGCGTAGGAGAGCAGCACTTCGCCATGCTGGGTCAGACTGACCGATCGCGCATCACGCAGAAACAGCGTGGCGCCGAGTTGCTCTTCCAGCTTCTTGATCTGCATGGATACCGCCGACGGCGTCCGATAGACGGCTTCCGCGGCCGTGGAAAAATTGCCGGTCTCTGCAATGGCAACGAAGGTGCGCAGCACGTCGTTGTCAAGCAGAGGAATGGGACGGCGAAAGGGAATGCTCATCGTCACATCTTTCAATTTTTCTGAATTTGACTTCCATATCATTTTGTTTGATTGAAAGTCAACCCGACAATACCCTTGGTTCATAGCGGCTAGTACCGATGAAAGGAGGCCGCGATGAACACGCTCATTGTAATCTTCGACATCTTCTACGCATTCAGATCTCGTCAGATCTCACGTCAGACACGCAATCGCACACGAGATCAGTTGGCTCGACTGCCGAGGCATCTCGCTGATGACCTCGACCTACAGGCACTAGGTATGACCGTCCCTCGCTGAAGATGCGAGCGCCGCCACGGCTTCAAAGACGCATAGAAAGGTTCTAATATACGCTCCGGGCGCGGCGACGGAGCGTAAGGACCATCGCGATGAACGATGCGTGTTTCCAAGGTGATATCCCTGCAGCATACGATCGGTATCTGGTGCCGATCCTGTTTGACCCTTATGCCGCCGATCTGGCGCAGCGCCTGGCATCGGTTCATCCGCACCGCGTTCTCGAAGTCGCAGCAGGGTCCGGGGCCCTCACGCGCGCGATATCGTCGGCGCTTCCGCACGCCCAAATCATCGCCACCGATTTGAACCAGGCGATGCTGGATGTCGCCGCATTGAGACATTCTGGCGGGCATATCGCATGGCGACAGGCTGACGCGTTGAGCCTGCCCTTTCCCGATCACATCTTTGACACCGTCACATGCCAGTTCGGCGTCATGTTCTTTCCCGATAAGCAACGCGCCTACCGCGAAATCCTCCGCGTACTCAAGCCGAAAGGGACCTTCCTCTTCAGCACCTGGGACTCCCTCGAGAGCAACGCCTTCGCAAAGGTCATGATGACTGAGACGGATGCATTGTTTCCAGAAGATCCGCTGGACTTCTTCCGGCGAACGCCGCACAGCTATTTTGATGCCGAGGCGATCCTCTCGGAACTCGAACGGGCCGGATTCGAGTCGGCCGCTTTCACCAAGGTCGAAAAGACTGCCCATGCGTCCTCGGCAAGGGACGCCGCAACCGCCTTCTGCAAGGGCAGCCCGCTCCGCATGGAAATCGAAGCCCGCAACCCGAAATTCGACGTCGTGGCACGAGTCACGGCGGCTCTCGAGCAGGCTTTCGGCAAAGGTCCGATCGAAGGGCCGATGTCAGCGCTGGTGTTCACCGCCGAGGCGCCACGGTAGATATCACGCGCACGGCAGCCTCTCATTGTGCCGACGCGCGAAGGCGCGCACCAAAACACGGCTCGTCCGACAATGCCTCGAATTGTCGGAACATCCGATGCTAGGAGGCGTTCCTTGTGGGCAACGCACGCTTTGCTTTGTCGTTGCGCTGACTGCGTTTCCCTCAACTGCAGTCGCAGAGGCCCGGCGCTGTCCAAACCAGCACCGGGCTTTGTCCGCTCATCTCGACGATCTCCCCTCCATCTATTTCAGTAATGACTAAAATAAAACTTGAAATCGCCGCGTCGGAAACGATGATGCTTGCTGTCAGCTAGGAGGGGCGTTGATGTCACAGTATCAGGAGACGCGGCGGTTCAAATGCACGGGCGGCGCAGGAAATCCCTGCATTGTCATCGAACAGATCAGGGTTGCCGATGAAGCCATCCCTAGGCCCAGAACCGATTACATGACAATGGATGGCGAGGTCGCCAATCGCCTCGACAAGAAGCACTTCCTGATCTTGATGAAGG
Organism: Rhizobium sp. 42MFCr.1; assembly: GCF_000377185.1. Lineage (NCBI taxonomy): Bacteria > Pseudomonadati > Pseudomonadota > Alphaproteobacteria > Hyphomicrobiales > Rhizobiaceae > Rhizobium > Rhizobium sp. 42MFCr.1. Next base: position 38,887 of record NZ_KB897818.1, on the reverse strand, counting down.
GTGAGGTTGTGAAGATCCAGAGGGCGCTGAGGAAGAAACACTGAGCCGGGGCCCGTCGGCATCGGCGTCGCGGCGGGCAAGCCGGTCCTCGTCGGCAGACAGATCCTGTGGATCTTCGCATGACTAAGGCGTCACCGTTGGGTAGATGTCATCATCGCGTCATCTGACGGTGATGTTTTGACTCACCGAGCGCTGAGACTCGTTTTCATTCCGGCGCTGTTCACCGCTGGAATGACTGATGCTGTATATCATTGCCGTCGCCGGTGCCCTGTTGGCAGCCAATACCCTCAGCCTTATGATCGCGGGATGGCGAATTCGGTCCCGCCAAGACAAGACGCCAAGTGTCGCTGTGCGTCCGCCTGTCTCGATCGTGATACCCCTTTGCGGCATAGAACAGTTCTCGCGGGAAACACTCGAAAGCGCGCTGATCCTGGATTGGCCCGACTACGAAGTCATTTTTTGCATTGCAGACAAGGCCGATCCGATCATTGGTCTGGCGGAGAACACCCTCCGAGCAAGGCCGCTGGCAAATGCAAGGATTTTGATCGGGGATGACCGCATCAGCGCAAATCCGAAACTCAACAACTGCGTCAAGGGCTGGAGCGCGGCGGCGCATGAATGGGTCGTCCTTGCCGATTCCAATGTCCTGATGCCGGCGAACTATCTCGCACGCCTTATGGCCGCATGGCGACCCGACAGCGGCCTCGTTTGCTCGACGCCACTTGGCTCCCGTCCGAGCGGATTTTGGGCGGAGGTCGAATGTGCTTTTCTCAACACCCACCAAGCCCGTTGGCAATATGCCGGGGAAGCGCTTGGATTCGGCTTCGCGCAAGGCAAGAGCATGCTCTGGCAAAAGACGATCCTCGACGCCCACGGTGGCATCCAAGCCCTTGCGGCCGAGATCGCAGAAGACGCCGCCGCCACAAAGCTGGTCAACAGCATGGGCCTCAAGGTGCATCTCGTCGCCGGACCATTCGAGCAGCCCCTAGGCAGAAGGACCTTCCGCGAGCTCTGGGCCAGGCAGTCTCGTTGGGCCCGGCTGAGACGCGTCACTTTCCCGCACTTCTTCGCGCCTGAGATCCTGCTTGGCGTAGTTCCTCCCCTATTGCTGGGCCTGAGCGCTGCCGTCGTTTCCGGCACCAGTCTCGTTACTACAACCCTGGCAGTCTTATGCACCGCCTACGCGCCGGAACTTATTCTTGCAGCCCGCAAGCATTGGCACCTATCCCTGCTGTCACTCCTCGCAATGGTTACCCGCGATGTCTTGCAGCCAGCGATCTGGACACGGAGTTGGTTGAGAGGCAGTTTCGATTGGCGCGGAAACATTATGGTGATCAGATCGCAGGAATCGCGCCTGGAGGGTGGAGTAGCCGAACCGATTACAGGCCCCTAAACTAGGGCAATCGACATACCGCGGCGGCCGCCAGCCGCCCAAGTTGCCCTCGGGACATATGAATCCGCCCCGCCAGATCGGCCACTGTTCCGCCGGCAGCGCGGTGCCCGCATCTCACTTTAGATCAACACCATGCGTGGCGGCTCCTCCCCGCGCCGCCGGTAGGCACGACGCCCCTCGAATTGAATTGGCCGTGTCGGCAGATATCAATCCGCCGCGCGTCGCCATCGTTCAAAATCACTGATGATATCCATAAATGCTATTCGTTTGATTGATGGGACGAAAACACCCATATTTTACTCATCAAACAAGGCGTCATCCGACGAAGAAAGGAACGGCTATGACGACGATTACCTTCAGGCACACCAAGGCGTCCTCAAGCGAAGCTCATGCGCATATTGTCGACTATGCCCGCAAGCTGGTTCATGCTTGGCACCAGTGGCAGGCCGCCCGCGAAATCGAATCCATGCCCTTCGACATGCGTAAGGACATTGGCTGGCCGTCGGCGGATGGCGCGGATGAACGCAAGGTTATGTAATGAATCCGACATTCCTCCCCGCGTGAGAGCGGCGCCCGCCTTCGTGCAGCGCCGCTTTCTCCGTCTTTAGGGGCTCCTAATTAAATCTTGAATTTCAGACACATATATTTTCTTCGAGCGCCTTTTTCGAACTTTTGAAGAACGCAAACGTCATTTGACCATCGTCAATTTCAGCAATGTCGCAAATTTGCTCTTTGCGGCCGCATTTATCCATGAGAATGTCGCTTTCAGGATATCGAAACGACGTATTCCAAGCAACGAATAGTGCATTCGCACCTCCAGCACGGATTTGTCTCATGAACAAGATGTCGCACAAGCAACGCTCTCTCGTCTTCTTCATGGTTCCGCAGTTTACGATGCTGCCCTTTTCAGCGGCGATCGATACCCTGCGCATAGCCAACCGCATGCTCGGCTACCAGGCCTACACGTGGCGGCTGACCTCGGTTGACGGGCAGAAGGTCTATTCTTCCTGCGGCATCGGCGTCGAGGCAAATACGTCGCTGGCCGATGAGCGCCGCAATCTCGGCGGCGAATATCGCCCGAGCATGGTGCTGGTCTGTTCCGGCATCGATGTCGAAGACTTCAACAACAAGTCCGTCAGTGCTTGGTTGCGCGAATCCTACAACCGCGGCGTCGCCGTCGGCAGCCTTTGTACCGGCGCGCACATCCTCGCACAGGCGGGGCTTCTGAACGGCAAGCGCTGTGCTATCCACTGGGAAAACCTGCCGGGCTTTTCGGAAGCCTTTCCGCAGGCCGAGGTCTATGCCGATCTCTATGAAGTGGACAGTAATCTCTACACCTGCGCCGGCGGCACGGCGTCGCTGGACATGATGCTGAATCTGATCGGCCAGGATTTCGGCGAAACGCTGGTGAACCGGGTCTGCGAGCAGCATCTGACGGATCGCGTCCGCAGCCCGAACGATCGCCAGCGCCTGCCGCTGCGCGCGCGCCTCGGCGTCCAGAATGCCAAGGTTCTCTCCATCATCGAACTGATGGAAGGCAACCTCTCCGAACCGCTCTCGCTGCTTGAGATCGCGGACGGCGTCGACCTGTCACGCCGCCAGATCGAGCGGTTGTTCCGTCAGGAAATGGGGCGCTCGCCGGCGCGGTATTATCTGGAAATACGGCTTGATCGCGCCCGCCACCTGCTGGTGCAGTCCTCCATGCCGGTCGTCGAAGTCGCCGTCGCCTGTGGCTTCGTTTCGGCCTCACACTTCTCCAAGTGTTATCGCGAACTCTATCATCGCTCGCCGCAACAGGAGCGCGCAGAACGCAAGATGACGATGGCAACCGCACGCCAGGCCATCGCCGCGTGATCTCAGCCCGGGCGGCTATTGAGCCGCCTCCGCCGTCATCCGCGCGTCGGAATAGACCTGATTGCGCCCTTTGTGCTTGGCCATATAGAGAAACTGGTCGGCGGCATTGAGATAGTTGTCGAAGGTTTCATAGTCGGAAATCTCGGCAACGCCGATCGACACGGTGACGGAAAGCTCCTCGTCATCGGCCATCACCTTCATGCGTGAGATATCCGACCGTATCTCATCACACAGCTTGCTCGCGGCCATTGAATCCATCATCGGGAACAAGATCGCAAACTCCTCACCACCGAGGCGCGAAAGAAGGTTGTCGCTTCCCTCGAAGATCGTTGCAAGCCGGTCTGCGACCGCCTTCAGCACCTCGTCTCCGATCTCGTGCCCGTATGTATCGTTCAACCGCTTGAAATGATCGATGTCGAGGATCGCGACAGCGGCCGCGGTCTTCTGGCGCAGGCAGTCATTCACCAGCTTGGGCCCGAGATCGTAGAAGTAGCGGCGATTGTAGAGGCCAGTGAGGTAGTCGCAGGCCGCAGCCGCCCGAAGCTGCTTCAGCTGCGCCAAAGTCTCGACGTTGTTGGCGACCCGGCACTGCAGTTCCTCAGCCACGAACGGCCTATAGAGAAAATCCGAAGCGCCGGCCTTCAGAAAGCTCGCAGAGAGCAGGCGATCGCTCGAAGATGAAACCCCGATGATCCGCAGCCGATCAGAGCCGAAGTGCCGCCGTATCCGCCGCGTCAGCTCGCAACCGCTCATGTCGGGCATATGATGATCAGTGATGACGACCTCGATATCGTCGTAGGTCTCAAGCGCGGCGAAGGCCTCGAGGCCGGAAGCGGCTTCCACAACCATATACTGTTGCGCCTCGAGCAACCCGACCAGGAGTTCGCGCGCGGAAGGGACATCGTCGACCACGAGCACCCGTATCTTCCTGTTCGATAATGCCCGCCTGACGCTGGCAACAACGCTATCGAGCGCGAACTCGTTGTCTTTCAGCACATAGTCGATGACATTGCGCTCCATGATGCGATTGCGCGTATCGAGGTCGAAAGTGGCGGTGAAGACAATGGTCGGGATACTGGCCTGTATGGTGCAGTCGAGCGCCTCGCCATAGGGTGCGTCCGGCAAATTGAGGTCGACAATCGCCATTGTGTAATCGTTTGGCGACTGGGCGATCGTCTCTTCGAGGATTTTCAGGGAGGCGCACGGTTTGACGTTCAGGCCGAGTTCTGCATGAAGCCGGTGGCACAGAACCGCTGAAAACATCCGGGAATCTTCAACCAGGAGCACCCGCTGGCCACCAAAACGTGGTCCGAATCCATCCCGATGGAGATCCTCCTGGAACGCCATTCACTCCTATCCCCCAGAAAGCCGCCGCAGTCCGAATCGACCGTCTTCTCGACTTTTATGAAGATAACTCACAGAAACACGCCTGAGAAGATATCGAGACTTGGCAACACCGGAAATTGCATAAATCTCCGTTTCCTGGGGCGTGAATGCGTCCCATCTACAATCCTCGAGCGCAGGAAGTGCGTCAGGCAACGGCCCGCTCCCTGCGCATCAACTGGATCTGCAGCAGCGTGTCGAGGTTCTGGTTGACGCGGCAGTAGAACTCTTCGTCGATGAATGGGCGCAGCATGAAGTCGTTACCGCCGGCTTTGAGGAACCCCGCCGACAGCAGCCGGTTGGACGATGACGACACGCCGATGATGCGCAACTCGTGCGAGCCGATGTTGGCGCGTATGCGTCGCGTCAGCTCGAAGCCATCGATATCGGGCATGTTGTAGTCGGTGATCATCAAGCCGATGTCGCGATTCGCCTTGAGGATTTCGAGCGCCTTGGCGCCGCTTTCCGCGGTGTTGACCCGGAAATTGTAGCGCTTGAGGCGGCTCGAGAGCAGCGCGCGGGCCGTAGCGCTGTCATCGACAATCAGAACATGATGACGATGATTGGTAAGGAAGCGGCAGATCGATTCGGCAAGAAGATCAACCGCGAAGACATTGTCCTTGAGGATGTAATCGACGATGTCCTTGGCGATCAGCTTGTCGCGCATACCTTCTTGGAACGTGCCGGTGAAGACGATGGTCGGGATGCTGAGATCGACCAGATATTCCAATGCTTCGCCATTTTCTGCACCGGGCAGATTGATGTTGGAAATGGCAAGCGTGATCGGGTCGGCGGACTTGTCATATGACAGCTGCAGCTCTTCGAAACTCCGGCAGATCTCCACGTCGATATCGAAAAGCTCCTTCAGCCGCCTGCCGATCATCGATGTGAAGACATTGGAATCCTCGGCGAGAATAATGCGCGCACCGGCAAACATGCCTCCGGAATATTGCATTCCTGAAATACCCAAAAACGCCATTTCGAAACCTTTTGATAAAATAGTATCCCCGCTTCAAAGCGGTACAGTAGCCGGTTTGAATAAGTATTAATCGGCTGCGGTCACTGACCAACAAAAAGGCGGCCACGAGGGCCGCCCTGACTTTCTTCGAAACATGCTTAAAGGACTATGCCCTCAGCGCGGCGTTGTCCGGATCGAAGGGGCTCTCGCCGACGACGGTGGCGTTGTACGTCGTGCCGAGGATCTTGATCTTCAGCTTCGTGCCTTCCTTGGCGTAGTCGGGACGCAGCATCGCCAGCGCCAGCGACCGATTGATGCGGAAGCCGAAGGTGCCGTTTGTCGCACGTCCGACGAGCTCGCCAGCCTCGTTGTAGATGGCTTCGGAACCGCGGGCATCGACATCGTTGCCGGTCTCGACGACGAGGGTCGCGAAGTTCCACTTCAGCCCCTTGTCCTTGTAGGCCAACAGCCCCTCACGACCGAGGAACTCCTTCTCCGGCTTGATGAAGCGATCAAGCGCCGATTCATAGGCGTTGTACTCGATCGACATCTCGCGGGGGATGAGACGGTAGGACTTCTCGATCGACATCGACAGCATCGCGCGAATACCGAACGGCTTGATGCCGAATTCGGCCCCGGCTTCCATCAGCTTGTCGAAGATGTAGTTCTGCATCTCGATCGGATGATGCAATTCCCAGCCAAGCTCGCCGACGAAATTGACGCGCAGCGCATGTGCGCTCGCAACGCCGATCGAGATCTCCTTGCCCGACAACCACGGGAAGTCCTTGTTCTCAAGGCTCGTCCGCGTGAGCTTCTTGAGCAGGTCACGCGACTTGGGACCGGCAAGCACAAGCACACCGAGTCGCTGCGTGATCTGCTGCAGCCGAACGGAACCATCGGTCGGCGCGAGCCTGCGCAAATAGTCATGGTCGTGCGCCTCGTAGGCGCCGGCTGACACAAGGTAGAAGCGGTTCGGAGCCCATTCATAGACCGTGAACTCGGCGCGAACGCCACCGTGAACCGTCAGCATGTGGCAGAGCGCGATGCGACCGCGCTTCTTCGGGATGGCGTTGGCAAAGATCGATTCCAACCAGGCGCGTGCGCCGGGGCCGGAGACTTCCATCTTGGCGAAGGCGGACATGTCGAGCACACCGACATTCTTGTGCACATTCATGACTTCGGTGCCGACATGCTCGCAGTAGTTCGAGCGCCGGAACGACCAGCGTTCAAGGATGCGACCATCCTCTTCAGGATCGGAGTGATTATGGTTGGTGAGGACATCCTCGCCAACGCCAATCTGATCCTTCGGCAGGTCGTAGCCTTCAGGTGCAAACCAGTTGGCGCGCTCCCAGCCATAGACGGAACCGAAAACAGCACCCAGCTTCTTCAGGCGATCGTAGACCGGCGTCGTCTTCAGCGGACGAGCGGCACCGCGCTCTTCATCGGGATAGTGCATGGTGAAGACGTTGGCGTAGGCCTCTTCGTTCTTGGCGATGAGGTAGCCTTCGGTCGCATAGGGACCGAAACGACGCGGATCGACGCCCATCATGTCGACGGTCGGCTCGCCATCCACGATCCATTCCGCCAACTGCCAACCGGCGCCACCGGCTGCGGTGATCCCGAAGGAGTGCCCCTCGTTGAGCCAGAAATTGCGGAGGCCCGGTGCGGGACCAACAATCGGGTTGCCATCGGGCGTATAGGCGATCGCGCCGTTATAGACCTTCTTGATGCCGACTTCACCAAAAGCAGGGACGCGGGCGATCGCGGTCTCGATATGCGGCATCAGGCGATCGAGCTCTTCCTGGAAGAGTTCGTACTCGCTCTCATCCGACGGACCGTCGACGTAACAGACTGGCGCGCCGTGCTCGTACGGCCCGAGAATGAGGCCGCCATTCTCTTCGCGCATGTACCAGGCGCTGTCGGATTCGCGGAGCACGCCCATCTCCGGCAGGCCCTTGGCCTTGCGCTCGAGGATCGCCGGATGCGGCTCGGTGACGATATACTGGTGCTCGACCGGGATAACCGGAATGTTGATCCCGACCATCTCTCCGGTCTTGCGGGCAAAGTTGCCGGTACAGGAGATGATGTGCTCTGCCGTGATCTCGCCCTTGTCCGTCGTCACCTTCCAGAGACCATCATGCTGCTGCTCGATCGCGGTGACTGTGGTGTTGCGATAGATCGTGGCACCGCGGTCGCGCGCACCCTTGGCGAGCGCCTGGGTCAGATCTGCAGGCTGGATGTAGCCGTCATCGGGATGCTGGATCGCGCCGAGGAGACCATCCGTCTCGCAGAGCGGCCAAATCTCCTTGACCTGCTCCGGCGTCAGTACGTTGACCTTGACGCCAATCGTCTCCGCGATGCCGGCATAGTACATGTACTCGTCCCAGCGATCCTTGGTGCGCGCCAGACGAATGTTGGAAACCTGGCTGAAACCGACATTCATGCCGGTTTCCTTTTGAAGCTCCTGATAGAACCGAACCGAGTACTTGTGGATCTGGCCGACCGAGTAGCTCATGTTGAACAAAGGCAGCAGACCCGCGGCATGCCATGTCGAACCGGAGGTCAGTTCCTTGCGTTCGATCAGGACGACATCGTCCCAGCCCTTCTTGGCGAGGTGATAAAGCGTCGAAACGCCAACGACGCCGCCGCCGATGACCACTGCGCGCGCATGTGTCTTCATGGAGAATTACCCTCTGTTCTACTAACCTGTCCGACGAATGCCGCCGACGGAAATCGCCTTAGCGAACTATGCAGCGAGGCCGGGCTTGCCAAATGCCTGTTTACGACATGCGAAAAGCTTGCCGCGACTGCCTGCAAATAGGCAAGCCGCAAAAGGCCTTTGGTCGAAAATCCGTGGACAAAAATTGTGATCAGAGCGCGCCGTCGTTCACTTTACGACGGCCGATCCCTTGATGATGTCGATCGTTTCGCCGCCATCGAGCCCGATGCGATCACCGTCAGGCGTTGTGATGAAGCAGCCCGACTGGCAGAACGTCTCGGATGCACCAGGATCGAGCACGAGCTGCATCTTGTGACCGCCCTCGGAAAGGACGATCACAACAGCGGCGCTATCGGTATTGGTGATGGAAGCTGCGTGAGTTTGGCCTACGGCCATGAGCAAAAAAAGCAGTACGACGGCAAATCTTGCCATGCAGTGCGGCGCGGATGTTGCGCCCTCCCTCGGAGCGTCTCGGCGCTGCTGCCCCCAGCAGCGAAAACCCGATTGCAGGCGTTATACGGCGACCGCTCTGAACGATCGCTGAACAACGCCTTTACCCCTTGAGATTGCCATCAGCCGACTTACCGCGCAACCGGCGCACAGTGCCGGCCTCGTCGTCCATTTCGCTCGTCTCGGAGACATCTTCGATCTTCGCCGGCGCCTTGCTTGCGGGAGTTGCCCCTCCGACTTGGTCCGGCTGGCGATGGAATACGACATCGCTTTGCGGAAGCGGGATTTGGACGCCCTCCTCCCTGAATCTCTTGAGGATCGCGATCCGGAGATCGTTCCGGACCTTCAGGCCGTCCCCCATGTCAGCAAGCATGAAGCGAAGCTCGAAATCCAGCGAATACGGCCCGAAGCGAAGGAACTCGACATGCGGCTCAGGATTGCGCAGGACGACAGGCACGGCATTCACCAGCTCCAGCAGGATGTCCATCACCTTCTGCGGATCGGAATCGTAGCTCACCGAAACCGGAATTTCGGAGCGCCCCATCTTGTTGCGATGGGTCCAGTTACCGACCGATGCGTTGATCAGCTCGGAATTCGGCACGATGATCGACTGCTTTCGGAATGTCTCGATCTCGGTTGCGCGCACGGAGATGCGCTTCACGATGCCCTCAGCGGTACCGGAAACTACGTGGTCGCCGACCTTGAACGGCCGTTCTACGAGCAAAATCAGACCGGAAACGAAGTTCGACACGATGTTCTGGAGGCCGAAACCGATGCCGACCGAAAGCGCCGAGGCAACGAGCGCGAGGTTTGAGAGGTCGATGCCCGCAGCGGAAACGCCGACAATCGCCGCAAGACCAACGCCAAGGTAGCCGATTCCTGTCTTGACCGAATTTCGAACGCCGAGGTCGACGTGGCTCCGCGCCATGACGTTGCTGTCGAGCCAGCGCTGGATCCAGCGCGTCAGCAGGTAGCCGCCTGCAAAGAGAAGGACACCAGTCATTATCCCGACCAGCGAAATGCTGATCCCACCCAGCCTGACCTCCGTGAGAAGGCGATAGGCGATAAGTTCAAGATCCTGGATGTGGAAGCCCCACAGGAGCAGCACCAGCGGAATCCCAACTATCAGCGCGACGGCCGAGATGCACATGCCAACCAACAGGCCCGCTTGGTCGATGGCAACAGGGCCGAGTTTGAAACGCTTTTGGAGGAAACGACCAAGCGATGTCTCGCCAAAAGTCTCGCTGCGTGAAATCGCTTTGCCCGACAGGAGACCGATATAGGTCGTGACGATGATCGCGCCGGTGATGATCAACTGGGTCGCAACAAAGCGCGCAAGCCCGACATAACCAGTCAGCGCGGTTATGATCAGCCCCGCACCCAGGACGCGCAGAATGATCGCCATGCCCCGCGGCCAATGGCGTCCCGGCGCGTCAGGATCGCCATTTCGCGCCAGCATCGGCCTGCCAAACGAGGCAGCAATCAGAATGAAGCCGATGATCAATGCCGCAATCAAACTTTTGACCACGGTCAGGACGAGTGGGGACCCCATCGCCTCGCTGATGCTGCCGAAGAGGTAGTCAAGCGCATTGACGATGGCCATCGCGAGCAAGCAGGCTCCGATGGAACTCGCACCGCGGTTGGAAAGCTTGACGAGACGCCATTGCGGCTCCTTCGGTGCGAACACCGCATTGGTGAAACGCCTGACGAAATAGATCAACCCGATCGCACCGAAGAGCGCCCCGATGATCGGCGCGATATCCGGTCTCAGAACGTTGAAACTGTTGAGGAAGAAATAGGAGGTCACCAGGAGCGTAGTAAGCGCGAACGTCCGGATCAGCGTCGACCAGAAAGCAATCGAGAGACGATTGATATAGGAGGGCTGCTCGTCCGTTTCCTTACGCTGCAGGTAGCGACCGAAGATGCGGTAACCGCCGGACAACAGCACCAACGCCGTCACAAGCGACATGAAGATGGCCGCGAAGAACGCGAAAGCCTTGAACTTCAGTACAAATCCAAGCCAGCTTCCAAGGGCTTGGACAAACTCCGACCCCTCTTGGACGAAGGCGCGCGCCGCATCGTCAATAACAGAAACCGAGACATCGGTGCGTCGCAGCAAGGTCGCGGCGAAAAGCTGTCGGCGTGTTTCAGCGATAACGTTACCAAGCTTGCTGATGGAAGCAGACAGGGTCTCGGCATCACCGGTAACGGCGTTAATCTGGGCGCGCTCGGCCGTCAGGGCGTTGCGTTCGGTCGTAACGATCTCCGCTTCGGCCGGCTGCCCTTCCTTTGGTGGATCGCCTAGCTCGCCAAGGCGGTTCTTGATCTGGTCGAGCCGCGGCCGGAGGCCGACGGATATGTTGAGAACCGAGCGCCCAAGTTCGTCGGTCTTTCCGGCGAGAGCCACCAGCGCGTCGTCATCGTCGCCTTTCTGCCTTACGCCGTCCTCGAGCGCGACGAGGTCCTGCTTTGCCTTCTCCAGCGCCTTAGCGGCCTGCTCGATCGGACCGTCAGCAACTGAAGCCTGCTCGGTCGCCTGGGGCTGTTGCTCGGCCTGCGGTTGAGGCGCCTGCGCGCTTGCAAGGCTCGCGCCAACGGTCGCCAGCGCAGCGACTAGGAAAATGCGAAGCAAGAGTTGGGTCGGCCGCAAAATATCCCCGCTCGGAAGGTTCTGGATCAAAATTGGAGTCCAGTTTTTCATAAGAAAGAAAGGCAACAGAAAGGCGACGCGCTCAGAAGCCTGCACCCGGCTGTGCCAGATATTCTAGTTCTGCCACGGTCGATTGTCGTCCGACGATGGCGTTTCGATGCGGAAATCGACCGTGGGCGGCGATCACCTTATGGTGGCGAAGCGCATAGTCGATATATTCCTCATCGCCAAGCGCCCTGAACAGTGCCACGGCACGATCCTGCTCGGCCAGATCTTCGCAGTGCTCGAAGGGCATGTAAAAAAACGTCCGGCATTCCGGGCTGACCTGCTGGTCGGCGCCAGCTTCCACGGCAAGCTTTGCTTCCCGCAGCGCAAGCCCATCGGTGGCAAAGGCGAGCGGTGTCGTGCGGTAGATGTTGCGAGGAAACTGGTCCAGCACGATTACTGCGGCAAGCCTGCTGTGGGGCGTCGCACGCCACTCCTCCGACACGTCGCGCGAGAGCGCAAGATGCGTGTCGCGGAAGCGCTTGCGAATATCCCGATCAAGCGCCGTCGTCGCTTTGAACCATTGATCGCGGCCGCACTCCTCGAACCAGAAGTCGAAGACCTCCTGTGGCGTGCAGACATATCCGAGTTCCATATTTCCTCCCGCGAGAGCCGCCGGACTGCACGGCGGCCAACTATTTCGTGCCGATCTTGTGACCCGACACCTCGGCGCCTGCATCCGGCACCAGCCGCAGGAAGCTCACTGACGAGATGATGCCGATTGCGCCGACGACAAGAAACGCCCATCGGAAATCGACGAGCCCCGGCCCCTCGACACCGCGCAAGGCGACGGAGATGTTGAGCACCGCCGCCGCGATCGCCACGCCGAGCAACATCGAAATCTGCTGCAGCATGCTCGACAGAGTGGAAGCCGAACTGCGTTGTGCAGAACTGATATCGGCAAAGGCCAGTGTATTCAGTGCCGTGAATTCCATTGAGCGCGAGAGACCCGCGGTCATCAACAGCACGTAGATAACAATACGCGGCGTCTCGGGTACGAGAAAGCCGCAGGCGGCAATCGCCGATGCAGCAATCAACCCGTTGAAGAAGAGCACCGCGCGAAATCCAAACCTGGCGAGCAGCGGTGTCGTGACGACCTTCATGCCGAGGTTTCCGAGAAAGTAGACCAGCAGATAGGCACCCGCTTCGATCGAGCTCAATCCGAATCCGAGTTGGAAGAGGAGCGGCAAGAGGAAGGGCGTCGCGTTGATCGCGAGACGGCTCGCCGTCCCGCCTGAAAGGGTCGCGATCGCAAAGGTTTGCACTTTGAAGGCAGACAGATCGAGCAATGGATTGCTGACTCGCCGGAAATGCCGGGTCGCCATGACCGAGAGCACGAGCCCTGCCACCAGCATCAGCAAAATTGGTACCAGCCCGCCATGCCATTTCACCGAGAACTCAAGTGCTGCCAGCAGGAAGGTCAATCCGCCGCCGCTGAGAACGAAGCCAAGTAAATCCAGCCGCCCGGCATCTTCCTCGCGCTGTTCCGGCACGAAACGAAGAACCAGCGCCATGCCGAGCACCCCGATCGGCACATTGATGAGGAAGTTCCAATGCCAACTTGCGTAGGTGGTGATGAAGCTGCCGAGCAGCGGACCGACAACGGGAGCCGTCAGCGCCGGCCAGGTTATCAGCGCGATCGCCTGGACGAGCTCCGATTTGCGGGCATTCTTGAGGACAATGATCCGGCCGACCGGCGTCATCAGCGCACTGCCCGCGCCCTGCACCGCGCGGGCGATGACAAACTCCGCAAGCCCATCGGAGAGCCCACAGAAGAGCGATGCGATCGTAAAGACGGCGATCGAGGCCATGAAGACGCGCCGTGCGCCGTATCGATCCCCAAGCCATCCCGAAAGCGGAATGAAGGCCGCCATCGTCAGCATATAGACCGTGATGCCGATGCTCATGGATATCGGTTGAACGCCAAAACTCGCCGCCATCTGCGGCAATGAAGTGGTGACGATGGTGCCGTCGAGAATCTGCATGAAAAACGAAACGGCAACGACCAGCGCGACGATCTTTGCCCTGCGGATGCTCTCCACATCGTCTTTCTCAGTCGTCTGCATAGCTGTCATTGATCTGCCGATGTGGAATGGATGCATCCGGATAGAATGGACACAGAAGCGGGATCCGAGGCGTGCCGAACAGCACTACCGCTTGATAGGCCGATCGACGCAACCCGAAAAGAGAAAAATCCTGAGATCTCAGAGGATTTTGTGAGTAGGGGCACCGATCAGCGGCGGTTGCGGCTTGCCCCCTACCCGGCTTTTGCACTTCTGGATAAGGCGTCAATCACCGCCTCGGACTCCGCTGTCCAACCGAAGAGCAGCTCGATTGCGAGCAGCGACGCTTCATGGTTGCTGCGCATTGTGTCAGCCGCGATTAGTTCTGCCGTACAGTCCCTAAGCACGATGCAACGATAGTCGCGAAAAGTCGCGTCACGGACTGTGGACTCAACGCAGATGCTGGTCGTGGCACCGGTGAAGATGAGCGTGTTGATCCTCCTGGCGCGAAGGAGGGTATCGAGCGACGTTTCGAAAAATGCACTGTAGCGATGCTTGGAGATCACGGCGTCGCCTGGCTGGGGCTCGAGTTCCGGGATAATTGCAGTGTTCCAGGTATCGCGCACCAGGATTTGGCTTTGGATGCCGTTTGGGGCTACCACGGCTGCCCCGATATTCAGGCGCTTGTGCTTGATGCGATGCGGAGCATCTTCGTTACCGGCATCGGAAAGGTCCGCATTATGCTCTTGCCTGGTGTAGACGATGAGCAATGCGTTACGCCGCGCCGCTTCGAGCAACCGCGAAATCGGCTGAACGAGATGCGCGATGGGCGCGACGTCAAGGCCGGCGCGATCGAACATTCCACCACGGCAGCCGAAGTCGTTCTGCATATCGATGACCATGACGGCAGTCCGGCTAGGATCGAAGCTGACCGCTTCAGGGCGAGCAGCAATGGATAGCTGCATTTCCATTCCCATCCCTCCCAAATCGAGTAGCGTGGTGCTCGAGCTGCCCACAACCATAACACGCTGGAGTCTGCCCGCATCGACCACGGCAAGTCCAAACCCTCGGGAATAGAGCCGGCGACCATAACCGCATAAAGGCAGGATTTGATCCACCGCAACGCCACCTGAGAAAGAACTCGTTATACGCGAATCCTGAAACAGAAACAATTTGACACTTGCATCTTCTGCGGCCACCCTGCCGCAGCAGAGGGGTACTCAGTGCCGGCGCAGGGCAATTGCGACGCCCTGACACACCGTCTCGCTTTTGTACTCTCTTGATCGGCCTCGGAGCACAATTCGATGATCGACACGCTGCTTGTTCTCAACACCGGTTCATCGAGCCTGAAGTTTCAGATCTTCGCGGAACGGGACCTAAACGTGCTGATGAGCGGCAAGGTCACCGGTATTGGTGACACGCCTGAGATGCGTGCGAAGCTTCCCAATGGTGAGGAGACGCGAAGTACCCTGCCCGCGAGCACTGATCACAATCTAGCACTCCGCGCGGTGACCGAGCTCATAGGCGGGCACGATCACGGCTGGCGCACAACAGCCGTTGCCCATCGCGTCGTCCATGGTGGGCAGACCTTCCGAGAGCCCGTCATTGTCACGCCGGATGTGATGCGCCGGCTCGAGGCGCTGATCCCGTTAGCGCCGCTTCACCAACCCCACAATCTCGCCGGTATCACCGCTTCGGCGAGAATCGCGAGCGGAGCGCCCGATATTGCCTGCTTCGACACAGCCTTTCACGCAGGCCACGACGAGCTGACCAGCAGCTTCGCACTACCGCAGGAGATGCGCGACAAAGGCATGCGCCGCTATGGCTTCCATGGGCTTTCCTATGATTGGATTTCTCAGGTGCTGTCCAAGGACTATCCGGACCTCCATGCCGGCCGTGTCGTTGTTGGCCACCTCGGCAATGGCGCCAGCCTCTGTGCGTTGAAGAACGGCGTCAGCGTCGATACGACGATGAGCATGACCGCGCTCGACGGCATTCCTATGGGAACCCGCAGCGGCTCAATCGATCCGGGCGCCGTTCTCTACATGATCCACGACCTGGAGCTCGGCGTCGAAGCGGTCCAGGATATCCTCTATGAGTGTTCGGGCCTGAAAGGCTTGTCCGGCATCAGCAACGACGTCGAGGCATTGCTTCAAAGCGACGATCCCAAAGCCGCCTTTGCGCTCGAGTATTTTGCCCGCAAAACGGCTCAGCATATCGCGATGATGGCCGTCTCCCTAGGCGGCATCGATGCGCTTGTCTTTACGGGCGGGATTGGCGAGCACGCCGCCCCTGTCCGCGAGGCAATCCTGCGAAGGCTGCGCTTCCTGGGTGATTTCAAAACGCTAGTGATCCCGTCCAACGAAGAACGACTGATGGCAACACAAGCGAAAAAGCTTCTCCGTACGGTAGCCTGAGGATCTCCGATCAGGCAACACCGAGCTTGTCGATGAAGCCGCTGACGCCCTTGAGGTTCTCTACCAGGACACGGATGGCGCGCCGCTCCAGTTCGCTCGATACGGTCCCTTCAAGCACCGCTCTGGAATCCTGAACCGATACCTTGATCGCATCGGTGTCGAGACCAAGGTCACCCTGCAGTCGCGCGCGGATGGCGCGGGCGAGAGCATCGTCACCACTTGCCGTTCTCTCGGCCGGCGCCGCAACGATTGCTTTGAGGAGATCGATACGGCTGACGATACCGAGAAGGCGCTTGTCGCTGACGACGGGCACCCGCTTGATCTTGTGCCGGAACATCGCCTCGGCGATCGCCGCAACCGGCGTATCCGGCGTCACGCTGATCACGCTTGCGGACATGACATCCGATACCCGCCAGCTGCGGCTTCGGATATAGTCGTCGAGGTCGACGAGCGACGTCTCATCCGGCTTGCCGGCCGATCTGCCGCCACCGAACTCGATGCGCCGGAGGAGGTCTCCTTCTGTCAGCAGGCCACAAACATTGCCATCGTTGTCGATAACAGGCAGGCCGCTGATATTCTTGGCAACCATCAGGTCTATTGCCTGATGGATGCTGCTATCGGCGCTGATCGTTGTGATGTCGGTGTTCATGATGTCTTGAGCAAACATGCTAATCCCATTGCACTCTGGAGGAAGTCAAATGGTTCCGACGTGACGCTGCGCGAACCGCGCATGCATCCGATGCTGAAAATATTGCGCAAATCCACTCCCAAGTCGATCAGGGATTGCGATCTAATTTGACCGGAGATGCGAAGGCACCGCGCCGACGGAACGGAAGCAGGGTCCTCGCCATCGGCCAATCACCGGCGGGAATGTCCGGCAGCTACTACAGGGGCCGCCGGAGGGTAGCTCGGCCGAGAATGTTCCTGATGGCGCGCATGAAGACCCGCGATCCGGTCGCGATCAGCTCATCGGGAAAATCGTAGTCGGGGTTGTGCAGTCGCGGATGATCTTCACCCGCCCCGAGAAAGAACATCGCTGCGGGCGCCACAGTCCGGAACAGACCGAAGTCTTCAGAAGCTTTCATTGGCAGCAGGCTACTGACATCGTCATGGCTGACGCCCTCGTCATCCAGGGCACGCCGCAGCTCCTTGACCGCTTCGGCGGAATTGTAGCACTGGCGGAACACGTCCTCGTAACTGATCTCCACCTGCAATTGCCCGGCCTTCGCCTGGGTCTGCACCAGTTCCTCGGCGCGGGAAACCAACGCGGCCATCGCTTCATCGGTCAGCGTCCGCAGGGTCGCCCAGATCTGCGCTTCGCCGGGACTGATCCCAAATGCCGGCTCCCCGAGCCGCGCATGTGTGACCGTAACCAGCGAGTAGTCCGGCCCCAGCGGCCCATTGTTGCCCAACGCCGTCAGATCACCGAGCAACCGCGCCAGCACGAAAGTCGGCGCAATGCCCTGCTCCGGATAAGAGGCGTGCGATGTCTTACCCTTTAGAATGATCTTCATTCCGCGCGATGCGCAATTGACCGGCCCCTCCTTGAGAAGGACGTGTCCGAGCCGGATACCCGGGAAGTTATGAAGCGAGAGCGATAGATCCTGCGTCAGCGTCGCAAACTTCGGATCGGCAAGCACGGCCGCTGCCCCTGCACCGTTCTCCTCGGCCGGCTGGAACATCAGGATAACCCGCCCCTTCGCAGGCCGCTCGTGCCCAAGACCCTTCGCGAGTGCCATCAGGATCGCCATGTGACCGTCATGGCCGCAAAGGTGGCCCTTGCCCGGCACCGTCGAACGGTGCGCGACATCGGAGATTTCCTCGATCGGCAGGCCATCCAGTTCCGCACGGATCATGATCGTCGGACCTGATGCCGCTCCTTCATAGACGGCCGCGAGGCCATGGCCGCCGATGCCGGCAACGATGCGATCTGGCCTCGTGCGGCCGAGTTCCTCTGTAACGCGGGATGCGGTTTCCGCCTCCTCACCCGAGACTTCCGGATTGCGATGAAGTTCCCGTCGAAACGCTTTGATTTCGCTTAGTTCTCCATCAGTCAAAAACATCACCAGAATCCTCGGAACACGAACAGCCTCACCTCAAGAGCGCGAGCCTAACCTGCCCGTTTTCCATAGTCGATGAAGAAGTTCACTACTAAGGTCCGCCACGCGCTGCGGATCGGCAGTTCGCGCCGGCAAGCACCTACCCATATATGAGGTTCCTTTTCATATACAGGCGACGCTACCGACCGAACCGAGCTGCACGCTGCGCTTTTCGGCAGCTACGCATTTGTATATGTAAGGTGGCATTCACAGGAGAAATTGATGGAAGCAGATGACGCTGATCGGTACCGCGCTCCGGCGCTGGACAAGGGGCTCGATATCCTCGAGCTTTTGGCCAGCGTCGAGGAAGGGCTGACCCAGGCGGAGATCGCCAAGCGTCTCGATCGTAGCCCCAACGAATTCTATCGCATGCTCGATCGCCTCGTCCGCCGCGGCTACGTGACGAAGCTGGAGGGTGACCGGTTTACACTGACACTCAAGCTATTCGGGCTGGCCCAGTTGCACGCGCCAACACGCCGGCTGGCGTCTTTCGCAATGCCATTGATGCGTGAACTAGCGCAGAAGACCAAACAGGCGAACCACCTGGTCGTCTTTGACCGCGGTTCGGCGGTGGTGATCGCGCAGCACGAGGCGCCGGATTACTGGGGTCTCTCGATCCGCATCGGGTCGCACATCAGTCTCTTCGACACCGGCTCCGGCCACGTGCTTCTTGCGTTCCGAAGCGATGAAGAGCGGCAGATGATGATCGCGGAACACGTGCGCAGCCGCGCGGAAGTGAATCTCGGACCGGAATTTTACGAGCGCCTCGCCCAGATCCGCGAACACGGTTACGAAATGATGGCGAGCGCCCAGACGGCAGGCGTCAATAACCTTTCCGCTCCTATCCTTGGGCCGGACGGACGCTGCATTGCGGCCCTCACCTGCCCCTATATCGCGCTGGTCAATGCCTCGGCAGCGCCCGATATCAGCCAGACGATCACCATGGTGATGAAGACCGCCAACGAGCTTTCGCTGCTCGCCGGTTCTGACGTCGGAATGCCGACATGACCTGGCAGCACGCCGACATATATTCTCACCTGCAGGCCAGTGCCGAGGAAGCCGGGATCACAACCGCGTTTAATGCCGATCCCCGCAAAGCCTTAAGGTCATTGTCAGCTAGCGATCTCATTAGTCCTGGCGACGGATAGACGCCGTCATGGCCATGGAGGATGCCGCTGGAAGGCAGGCATTCAAGGGAGATAGCGTGTGAACGTATTGCTGGTTGAGGACAACGTCCTTTTGGGAGACGCCGTGCGCGATCACATCGCGGCCGACGGTCATTCGGTCGATTGGTGCCTCAATCTCGCGGAAGCAACCCAAGCGGCCGAAACCGGCAAATACGGCGTCATCCTGCTCGACCTGCGCTTGCCCGATGGTAATGGCTTAACCCTATTGAAGGCGCTTAGACGACAAGCGAACTCCGTCCCCGTCATCATTCTGACGGCGCACGACCAGACTTCGGATCAGATCGAGGGCCTGCGAAGCGGCGCGGACGATTTCCTGGTGAAGCCCTTCGGGCTCTCCGAGCTTTCAGAGCGGATGAAAGCGGCAAACCACAAGCACTGAGAGCTGGATTGGCATCCCGAGGCAATCGATACAACGATAGAGCCTATTCCGGCTGTTGCGTTGCAGCAGCCTCGCTGTCTCATCGCTGAAGGCTTGCGAGTTTATCCGCCTGTCGGCGGCATCCGGCGAAAACATCCAGATTCGGATCGTAGGCCTTGGTCGCCACGTCCATGAGCCCGAGCACACTGTGGAAGAAGTTGTCGTGCGAACGGTCCCTGTCTGCCTGCTTAGCCATGCAACTCATATCGAAGCCGGCCCCCTTCGCGAGATCGTCACTGACCCACGCCAGGAACGGCACGTGTGTCTGCTGCGACGGCGCTACGATATAGGGCGCGCCATGCAGGTAGATTCCGTTTTCGCCAAGCGATTCACCGTGATCCGACACGTAGATCGCTGCACCGGCAACCTTGTCGGAATGCTGCTTGAGCTTATCGATGACCGTCGAGACAATGTGGTCCGTGTAGAGGATCGTATTGTCATAGGCGTTGGTAATCTCTTCGGCCGTGCAGCTGCCGAAATCATTCGCCTGGCAATCAGGAACGAAACGTCGGTATTCATCGGGATAACGAGCGAAGTAGGCTGGCCCATGGCTTCCGAGCTGGTGCAAGACCAGCACGCTGTCACCCTTTACGTGGTCGAGCCAATCGTCGACCTTGTCGAGAAGGATAGCGTCGAGGCACTCACCATCCTTGCAAAAACGTGGATCGGCCGACTCCGGCAAGAACGTGAACGGGACCCGGTCGGTGACATGATAGCTGCCGGTGTCATTATCCAGCCAGGATACGTCCACCTTGGCATGGCTCAGCACGTCGAGGAGGTTCTCGGTCGCAAGGCCCTTCCGGTGCGTATAGGCTGTTCGCGGATAGACCGAAAACATGCACGGGATAGAAATTGCCGTCGCTGTGCCGCAGCTGGTCGTTTTCGGAAAATAGACAACGTTCCGCTTTTCGAGCTCCGGATTGGTTTTCCGCGCATAACCGCCAAGCGAGAAGTCATCGGCACGCGCTGTCTCGCCCGCAACGATGATCGTTACGCGCGGCTTGTTAAGGCCGGCAGTGTTCACCCGATGCGCATCCGTACCGAGCGGCTCGGCGACGACATGCGCATCCTGCTCGGACGAAACCGCAAAGCGAATGGTGCTGGTGATCGGTACGAATGGGTTCAGCCGGTCGAGGATGTCTCTGTGGGCGCGCCCGACGCCCGCAAAGGCACGGTAGTCGCCGAATCCGACCACGACGAAGACAGCCAGGCAAGCCACGATCACGCCGGTATTATGAGCAAGTTTGGACAGCACCGGGCGATGCCGGATGCGTACCCAGAGGATGACGAGTGACGGAAGTATACCAGTGAGCATCAAATAAAGGGCAAAACGCGTCGTTATCAGATGCCCTGCCTCCGCGCCCGTCGACACCGCCGCGTTGCGGATCATTTCCTTGTCCACGACCACGCCGAACTGATCGGTAAACCAGGAGCCGGCGGCTGCCGCGAGAACGAAGAAGATCAAAAAAGGCTTGGTGACATATTTGGCGGAGAAGGCCGTGATGATTGCCATGCTCACAGCCGAAATGCCGACGACAAAGAGCACGAACGAGAGATGATCGGCCGCAAAATAGCTATAGGCCGTGCTCCAGAACGATCTGTTTGTCACAAGAAGCAGGTAGAGAGTCGTAGCAAGGCAAAGCGTCACGCTGCCGATTGCGGGCCGCCGCTCGATCAGGCGGACCTTGGTGGCATTATCTTCCAATTGGTCGTCTCCGCGTCCAGATTTTGGCGTCGACGGAACCAGGATCGAATCATCTGTAGTTGATGGCCGTCGAAGAATATTCGCCAGCCATGACCGGATTTTCTGACAGTCACCTGAATAACCTTGGCAAGCGCTGCGGCCGTTCGGCTACCCTTGGATCCCAAAATACCTTTCGAGGCCCTTCCAGCTCCTGTCCATCGCGTAGGTTCCCGACAGGTAAGGAATGGCAATATGGCCGTAGTAGACCGAGAGCTGACGCTCGGCGACGTCCTCATTGATACCGGCCACTTGTTGGCTGTAGAGGACCGACACGAGCCCTGTCCTATCGGCGCCAGATTGGCAGTGGAGAAGGATGGGCTTTGGTGCCGCTCTCATGATCGCCAGCAGCTGCTCGGCGCGCTCGGGCGACAAGACCTTGGACGGCGACATTTCGAAGTCGATATGCTGAACGCCGAGACCGCGTGCAGTTGCAATCTCGTCGGCATACCATTTCTTGCCAACGTGCATCCCGCGCAGGTTTATGACCGTCTCGATGCCATGACTACGCACGTAAGATGCCAACTGCTCAGGCGAGGGTTGCGCCGAACGGTAGAGCTGATCCGCGATGACGGCGTGAAAATTCCCGCTCGCTTGGAGATAAACAATATAGCCCCCGAACATCGCGCCAATCGTAACGGTGCCGATGAGGGATGCCTTCCACCACCGAAAATTCCACAGGCGTTTCATGCCAACCTCGTCGCAACTTTTGCAGCGAGCTAGCATTGCCGGTTTGGCCTGACAACCACCTGAAAACGGCGTCCTGATGGTGGCGTGACGACGGTCAGGCCAACTGATTGCTGAATTGCGCGCCCGACAAGGTGCGTGAGACCGCATTGCGCCAGCCAGCGATCTTCCTCTGTCGCTCTGCCTCCTCCATGGAGGGTTGGAACCGCCGGCTGCACGCCCATGCTTTTCCGAAACTCTCCTTGTCGGGCCAAACCCCTGCTCGCGAACCGGCGAGCCAGGCCGCGCCGAGCGCCGTCGTCTCGACGACAGCCGACCGATCCACCGGGTTTCCGACAACGTCGGCAAGACGCTGCATCGTCCAGTCGGAACTTGCCATGCCGCCATCGACACGCAGGACCGTCTCAATGTGATGGCCGCCCCAATCCTTCCGCATCGCGATGAGGAGATCGAGCGTCTGGTAGGCGACAGACTCGAGCACGGCGCGCGCCAATTCCGCCGGCCCGCTGTTCCTGGTCAAACCGAAGATCGCACCCCTCGCCTCCGGGTCCCAATAGGGAGCACCGAGGCCGGTAAAGGCCGGCACCACATAGACCTGCTGATTGGGATCGGCCCTCATCGCCAGCGTGCCGCTCTCCGATGCGTTTGAAATCAAGCCGAGGCCGTCGCGTAGCCATTGCACCGCCGCACCGGCGATGAAGATCGATCCTTCCAGCGCATAGGTGGTTTCGCCGCCGAGCCGATAGGCGATCGTCGTGATCATCCGGTTGCTGGATGTTACGCAATCCCGCCCCGTATTCAGCAAGGCAAAGCAGCCCGTCCCATAGGTCGATTTCATCATGCCCGCTTCGAAGCAGGCACTACCGATAGTTGCTGCCTGTTGGTCGCCCGCAACACCGAGGATCGGTATCGGCGCACCGAAGATATCCGGATCAGTGACGCCGAAATCGTCCGCGCAGTCCTTGACCTCCGGAAGCATGGATGCCGGGATCCTGAGCAGGCCGAGAAGCTCCTCGTCCCACCTGCCCTCGGTAATGTTGAAAAGCAGCGTTCGCGACGCGTTGGTGGCATCAGTCGCATGAACGCGTCCGCCAGTCAGATTGAAGATCAGCCAGCTGTCGACCGTGCCGAAACAGACCTCGCCTGCCTCGGCGCGCTCCCGCAATCCGTCGACGTTGTCGAGCAGCCAGCGCAGCTTGGTCCCGGAGAAATAAGGATCGAGCAGCAGACCCGTCTTCGCGCTGAACAGTTTCTCATATCCATCCGCCTTGAGACTATCGCAGACTTCAGCCGTCCGCCTGTCCTGCCAGACGATCGCATTGTTAAGCGCCCTGCCCGACTTGCGTTCCCAGACGACCGTTGTCTCGCGCTGGTTGGTGATGCCAATCGCGGCGATATCGGTGAGTGGAATGTTGGCATTCGCCAGCGCTTGCCGCGCCGTGCTAACCACGCTCGTCCAGATCTCATTCGGATCATGCTCGACCCAGCCTGGCTGCGGATAGGATTGTTTGATCTCCTCCTGTGCTGACGAGATCATCTTCATCCCGGCGTCGAAGACGATCGCACGCGAGGACGTCGTGCCCTGGTCGATCGCGAGAATATGGCCGCTCATTGTCTTCTCCGGCGCAATAGCTCACCTCGCCGGCGCGAACGCGCCAGCGGAAGCGATAGGTCATTCATAGGAGGGTGTAATGCCGACGTTATGCGGTCGGCGGTTGGCCGGGGCACACACCCCGGCCAACCTTGCTGATCAGTTCGACTGCCAGCTCTTGACCAGTTCGTCGTAGTTGACGGTAACCGGCTTTTCCTTCTCGTTCTCGATCTTCAGCTGCGGCGCGAGGTTGCCCTTGGCGACCGCATCCTTGTTCCAGAACTCGAGATCATGCTCTTCGGCGAGCTTCGGACCGATATCGCCCTGCACTCCGGCGCGTTCCAGTCGCTGCATCACCTTTTCCTGTTCGGAGCAAAGCGAGTCCATCGCTTCCTGCGCGGTCTTCGCACCGGACGACGCATCGCCGACCGCCTGCCACCAAAGCTGAGCGAGCTTCGGATAGTCAGGAACGTTCGTACCGGTCGGCGACCACTGGACGCGGGCGGGCGAGCGGTAGAACTCGACCAGACCGCCAAGCTTCGGAGCGCGCTCCGTGAAGCTCTTGTCGCGAATGGTGGACTCGCGGATGAAGGTCAGACCGACGTGGCTCTTCTTCACGTCGACCGTCTTCGAGGTCACGAACTGCGCATAGAGCCAAGCGGCCTTGGCGCGATCGTCAGGCGTCGACTTCATCAGCGTCCAGGAACCGACGTCCTGGTAGCCGAGCTTCATGCCGTCCTTCCAGTAGACGCCGTGCGGGCTTGGCGCCATGCGCCACTTCGGCGTACCGTCCTCGTTGACGACTGGCAGACCGGGCTTGACGGCATCGGCCGTGAAGGCGGTGTACCAGAAGATCTGCTGGGCGACTTCGCCCTGCGCCGGCACAGGACCGGATTCGGAGAAGTTCATGCCCTGCGCTGCCGGCGGTGCATAGGCCTTCAACCAATCCAGATACTTCTGGATCGAGTAGACGGCAGCCGGGCCGTTCGTATCGCCGCCACGCGCAACGCACGAACCAACCGGACGCGAGTTCTCGTCGACCTTGATGCCCCACTCGTCGACCGGAAGGCCGTTCGGAAGGCCCTTGTCGCCGTTGCCGGCCATCGATAGCCAGGCATCGGTGAAGCGCCATCCGAGTGATGGGTCCTTCTTGCCGTAGTCCATGTGGCCGAAGACCTTCTTGCCGTTGATCTCACGGCCGGTGAAGAATTCGGCGATGTCCTCGTAGGCAGACCAGTTGACCGGAACGCCGAGATCGTAACCATACTTCGCCTTGAAGTCGGCCTTGTTCTTCTCGTCGTTGAACCAGTCGTAGCGGAACCAGTAGAGGTTCGCGAACTGCTGGTCGGGAAGCTGGTAAAGCTTCTTGTCCGGTGCAGTCGTGAACTTGGTGCCGACGAAGTCGTTGATATCGAGGCCCGGGTTGGTGACATCCTTGCCTTCGTTCGCCATCCAGTCGGTCAGCGAGCGGGCCTGCTGGTAGCGCCAATGCGTACCGATGAGGTCCGAGTCATTGACATAGGCGTCATAGATGTTTTCGCCCGACTGCATCTGCGTCTGCAGCTTTTCGACAACGTCGCCTTCGCCGATGAGATCGTGCGTGATCTTGATACCGGTGATCGCGGTGAAGGCCGGCGCCAGAACCTTCGATTCATATTCGTGCGTCGTCAGGGTTTCGGAAACGACCTTGATGTCCATGCCGGCGAAAGGCTTCGCCGCATCCATGAACCACTGCATTTCCTTTTCCTGGTCCGCGCGGGAAAGCGTCGAAAGATCGCCGATTTCCTTGTCCAGGAAAGTTTTCGCTTCATTCATGCCGGCATAGGCGGCGCCCGCCATGGTCAGCAACATGCCTGCTGTTGTCGCTAGTAAATGCCTTCGCATAATATCCTCCCAGGGTTGCGATTGCAGTCTTCACGTTCAGGCGGCCAGTACCCCCGGCCATCTGTATTTCCCTGCCGTCACACGTAGCGGAAGACGCCGATGGCGTAGACTACGGAGAGGGCAAGAGCCCACCACAGGTTGGGTCCGACAAGACCCAGCCATGCGAGATGTATGTATGCTGCGCCAAGCAGCGACACGAAGAGCCGATCCCCTCGCGTGGTTTCGAACCTGAGGATTCCGACGCGCGGCGAGCCGCCAGGCACGAAATACTCCCAGATGCTCATGCCAACGAGCAGCATGAAAATCGCCAGGAAAAACAATGCAGTCGGCAGCGTCCACGCCATCCAGGAAAAGTTCATGAGTGGTCCTCCCTTGTCAGACGCGGCCGAGCGCGAAGCCCTTGGCGATGTAATTGCGTACGAAGTAGATGACGAGCGCGCCGGGGATGATGGTCAGCACACCGGCAGCCGCCAGCACACCCCAATCCATCCCTGCAGCGGAGACGGTGCGCGTCATGATCGCCGAAATCGGCTTTGCGGCAGTCGTCGTCAGCGTGCGGGCCAGCAGCAGTTCCACCCACGAGAACATGAAGCAGAAGAAGGCGGCGACACCGATCCCTGACGCGATCAGCGGCATGAAGATCCTCACGAAGAACCGCGGGAAAGAATAGCCGTCGATATAGGCCGTTTCGTCGATCTCCTTCGGCACGCCGGACATGAAGCCTTCCAGGATCCAGACTGCCAGCGGCACGTTGAACAGGCAGTGGGCGAGCGCCACGGCGATGTGCGTATCGATCAGCCCGAAAGCCGAATAGAGCTGGAAGAACGGCAGCGCGAAGACGGCCGGCGGTGCCATGCGGTTCGTCAGCAGCCAGAAGAACAGATGCTTGTCGCCCAGGAACCGGTAGCGCGAGAAGGCATAGGCCGCAGGCAGCGCCGCCAGCACCGAGATCACTGTATTCATGACCACGTAGATGATCGAGTTGATGTAGCCGTTGTACCAGGAGGGATCGGTGAAGATCACCATGTAGTTCCCGAGCGTCGGGTTCTGCGGCCACAGCGAGAAGGCGCCGGTGATCTCGGCATTCTCCTTGAAGCTCATGTTCATCAGCCAGTAGATCGGCAGCAGCAGAAAGATGATGTAGACCGTCGAAACGACCCAGGAGAAGTTGCCCGCAGGCTTGTATTTCATTGTTTGAGCCATGGTCCTCTCCTTTCTCAGGCGTTCGCGTCGCTGCTGGTCATGACGGTGTAGAAGACCCATGACAGAAGCAGGATGATAAGGAAGTAGATGATCGACATTGCCGCTGCCGGACCGAGGTCAAACTGGCCAACGGCCATCTTCACAAGGTCAATCGACAGGAAGGTGGTCGAGTTGCCGGGACCGCCGCCGGTGACGACGAAAGGTTCGGTGTAGATCATGAAGCTGTCCATGAAACGCAGCAGGACGGCGATGAGTAGCACGCGCTTCATCTTCGGCAGCTGGATGTAGCGGAAGACGGACCAGCGCGACGCGCCGTCGATCTTCGCTGCCTGAAAATACGCATCCGGGATCGAAACGAGGCCGGCATAGCAGAGCAGCACCACAAGGCTCGTCCAGTGCCAGACGTCCATCAGGATGATGGTGATCCACGCATCGAGGGGGTCGCGGACATAGTTGTAGTCAAACCCCATTGCCTCAAGCGTATGACCAAGCAGGCCGATGTCGACACGCCCGAAAACCTGCCAGATGGTGCCGACCACGTTCCACGGAATGAGCAGCGGCAGCGCCATCAGCACGAGGCAGATCGGTACGCCGATCCCCTTCTTCGGCATGTTGAGGGCAATGAAGATGCCAAGCGGGATCTGCAGCGCCAGAACGATCAGCGAGAAGACGAGATTGCGCTGCAACGCCGCCCAGAAGCGGTCGGAATGAAGCGTCTGCACGAACCAGTCAGTCCCCGCCCAGAAGAACTCGTTGTTCCCGAACGTATCTTGGACCGAGTAGTTCACAACGGTCATCAGCGGAATGACGGCCGAGAAGGCGACCAGCACAAGGACCGGCAGAACCAGAAACCAGGCTTTGTTGTTCCAGGTCTTTTCCATGCTCAGCCCTCCCTGCCGACGCGCCAGGAATTGGCGTAAATATTGATGGCAGCCGGATCGAAGGTCACCCGCGCATCAGCCGGGATTTCGGAGTCCTCCGTCACGACGATGGCGATCGGCTGGCCGGCAAAGGTGGCGCGCACGATCTTCTGCCGTCCAATGTCCTCGACCCTGTTGACGGTGACCGGCATTCCTTCGCGGCCGATATTGACGAACTCCGGGCGTATGCCGAGCTCGGTCTTGGCGCCGGCAGCCGCTTGCGGCGCGTAGTCCAATGACAGCGTCTCGCTGCCGATACGCACCGCGTTGCCCTGCAGTTGCACCGGCAGGACGTTCATGCCCGGCGACCCGATGAAGTAACCGACGAAGGTATGGCTCGGCCGCTCGAAAAGCTCTGCCGGCGTGCCGATCTGGACGATTTGTCCTTCGTACATGACGACAACCTTGTCGGCGAAGGTCAGCGCTTCCGTCTGGTCGTGCGTCACATAGACCATGGTGAAGCCGAACTGCTTGTGCAGGCGCTTCAACTGCGAACGCAGTACCCACTTCATGTGCGGGTCGATCACGGTCAAAGGCTCGTCGAACAGGATCGCGTTGACGTCGTTGCGCACCAGTCCGCGGCCGAGCGAGATCTTCTGCTTCTGGTCGGCCGTCAGGCCCTGTGCCTTGCGCTTGGCCATACCGCCGAGATCGATCATCTCGAGAATGTCGCGAACGCGCCGATCGACTTCCGGCTCGGGGACCCTGCGATTGCGCAGCGGGAAAGCCAGGTTGTCGTAGACAGTCATGGTGTCGTAGATGACCGGGAACTGGAACACCTGCGCAATGTTTCGCGCCTGCGTGGAAAGGTTCGTCACATCCAGGCCATCGAAGAGGATACGGCCGTGCGACGGCTGCAGCAGGCCGGAAATGATGTTGAGTAGCGTCGTCTTTCCGCAGCCGGATGGTCCGAGAAGCGCGTAGGCGCCGCCGTCCCGCCATTCGTGATCGACTTCACGAAGCGCATAGTCTGCGTCGGACTTCGGGTTCGGTCCGTAGGCGTGGCGGATGTGGTCGAGCGTGATGCGTGCCATGTCCTTCTCCCTTACGCCTTTGCGCCAGTTGCGATTGCCCGGCCATCGGTGCCGAACGCCATGACGTGACGGGTGTCGAGGTAGATGTCGACCTCGGTATCCGGATCGATGTTGTGAATGCCGTGGGCAAGCATGACCCAACGGACACCGTCGAAATCCATATGCACAAAGCTTTCGGAGCCTGTGATCTCGGAAACCTGCGTGCGTGCCTGCAGTTTTGCTGCCGTCTGAGTCTGCGGCGAAAGAGCGAGGTGGTGCGGATGGAAGGCGATCGTGACCGGACCATCGGCCATGTCGTCCAAATGCGCGGGCACCGGCAGGATATCAGCTCCTTGCCTTTGGAACGAACCGCCGGCCTTTATCACATCCATGAAATTGAGCGGCGGATCGGCAAAGGTCTTTGCAGTTACGAGGTCGAGCGGATTTCGGTAGACGGCGATCGTCGGTCCGAACTGCGTCACGTGGCCTTCCGAAAGGGTGGCCGTGCTGCCGCCGAGCAGAAGCGCTTCGGAAGGCTCCGTTGTGGCGTAGACGAAGATGGCGCCGGACTGCGCAAAGATCCGCGGCAGTTCGGCACGCAGTTCCTCGCGCAGCTTGTAGTCGAGGTTCGCGAGCGGCTCGTCCATCAGCACAAGGCTGGCATTCTTCACAAGGGCACGCGCAAGCGCCGTGCGCTGCTGCTGGCCGCCGGAGAGATTGAGCGGCGTGCGATCCAGATAGGGCGTAAGGCGCAAGAGTTCGGCGGCCTTGCGCACCTCACGATCGATCGTCGCGGTGTCCTTGCCTGAAATCCGCATTGGCGAGGCGATGTTTTCGTAAACCGTCAGGGCCGGATAGTTGATGAACTGCTGGTAGACCATCGCGACGTTGCGCTTCTGCACCGGCATGCCGGTCACGTCTACGCCGTCGAAATGGACGGAACCGCTCGTCGGTCGATCGAGCCCGGCCATCAGTCGCATCAGCGATGTCTTGCCGGACAGCGTCGGCCCCAGCAGCACATTCAATGTGCCTTTTTCAAATGCAAGATTGGTTGCGTGGATGTGATACTCCCCGCCCACCATCTTTGCAGCGTTCCGCAATTCAAGCATTCCGGTTCCCGTGCCTCCTCAACAGCGGGGACATTACCGCTTCAACCAGCCATCTGCGCCGGTCGCGCGGCCATGTACTCCTCCAATAGCGCAGCCTGTTCCTTGGTCAGGCGCAGGCCGACTTTCGTTCTTCGCCAAAGCACATCCTCTGCGCGTCTGGCCCATTCGTGATCGATGAGATAGCGAACCTCTGCCTCGAAGAGATCGCCTCCGAAACAGTGTCCCAGGTCCTCCGCGCTGGCGGCCCGCCCGAGCAGGACCGACGCCTTGGTGCCGTAGCGGCGCACCAGTTGGCGCGCATGCCGGTCCGCCAGGAACGGATAACCGCCCTTCAGCTTAGCAACCTCCGCCTCGTAGCCGGTCGCGGCGAAATCCCCGCCCGGCAGATGGCTCTTCGCTGTCCAGGACGCGCCTTTGGCGCCGATCGCCTCGGCGATCCTTTCCAGTGCGTGTTCGGATAGGCGCCGATAGGTCGTGAGCTTGCCGCCGAAGACATTGAGCAGCGGTGCGCTTTCACCCTCGCCTTCGATCTTCAGCACGTAGTCGCGGGTCGCCTCCTGCGCCTTGGAAGCGCCGTCGTCAAACAGAGGCCGCACAGCCGAATAGGTCCAGACGATGTCTTCCGGCCGTACCGGCTCCTTGAAATACTCGCTCGCCGCGTTGCAGAGATAGATCGTCTCTTCCTCGGATATCTTCACATCCTTCGGATCGGCCGAGTAGTCGCGGTCGGTGGTACCGATCAGCGTGAAGTCCTGCTCGTACGGGATCGCGAAGATGATGCGGTTGTCCGGGTTCTGGAAGAAATAGGCCCGCGGATCGTCGAACTTCTTCTTTACGACGATGTGGCTGCCCTGCACGAGCCGCACGTGGCGGGCCTCGTTCTGCCCGAAGGCCGTGCGAATGACCTGATCGACCCATGGCCCGGCAGCATTCACCAGCATCCGCGCCTGAAAACTGTTGCCCTGCCCGCTGACGGTGTCGACCGTCTCGATCGACCACAATCCGTTCTCGCGCCGCGCCGAAACGACTCTCGTTCTCGGCATGATCAGCGCGCCGCGGTCGGCCGCGTCCCGCGCATTGAGCACTACCATACGCGCATCGTCGACCCAACCATCCGAATACTCGAACGCCTTCGTGAAGAGTGCCTTCAATGGCTTGGAGGCCGGGTCGCGGCGCATGTCGAGAACCGCGGTCGGCGGCAACAACTTTCGTCCGCCGAGGTGATCGTAGAGAAACAGCCCGAGACGGATCAGCCATGCCGGGCGGATGCCACCCTTGTGATAGGGCAGCACGAAGCGCATCGGCCAGATGATGTGCGGCGCCATCGCCCAGAGCACTTCGCGCTCCATCAGAGATTCGCGCACCAGACGAAACTCGTAGTGCTCGAGATAGCGCAAGCCGCCATGGATGAGCTTGGTCGCGCCGGAAGACGTGCCCGAAGCGAAATCGTTCATTTCCGCAAGCGCGACCGAATAGCCCCGCCCGATCGCATCCCGCGCGATCCCGCAGCCATTGATGCCGCCGCCGATAATGAAAAGATCGTGAATCTGACGGCTCACGTTCCCCCTCCGAGCCAGAATATGCCGCAACGCAACATGCTCACGCATTTGCGAAAGTCAGAGCAATTAAAGCGAAGATTATTCGAATGTCAAACGAATGTTTTTCGAATTCTCAAAACTCACAGATTTGCCGTGAACGTAAACGTCAAATCGAGGACGCAGCGCGTCATCGCCCGGTCCTGCGAGACGGCGGATCCATGCTTGGGCAGAGGCTCAATATTGTTCGGGTGCCCTGAAATACGCGCGGGGAGCGGCTCCCATCGTCCGCCTGAACATCGTGGTGAAGGCGGCGACGCTGTCGTAGCCAAGGTCGAGGGCAACGGCTGTAACCGCCTCCCCGGCTGCGAGGCGGGGCAAGGCGGTGAACACCGCCGCCTGCTGCCGCCAGGTTGAGAGACTGATACCCGTTTCCTTGCGAAAGAACCGAGTAAAGGCGCGCCGGCTCATGGCAAGCCGCTCCGCCCAATCGTCGATGACCAGCCTTGCACTCGGACTTTCCATGAAGCCGCGGCAGAGCGTCGCCAGGCGCGTATCTGAGGGGAACGGCAATCCCAACGGCCGGTCGGGAAGCCGCAAGACCTCCTCGAGCAGCAGCGCCATGATGAGATCCCGTCTGCCGCTCTTGGCCTCGGGCGGCGCAACAGCCTCGGTGATCAACGCTCTGGCAAGATCAGTCAGCGCCACGACGCGGATGGCCGTCGGTGGATCGGCCAAGGCCTGGGGCGAGACATAGGCCGAAAGCATCGCAACATCGCCGAGCATGTCGACGGTGTGGACAAGTCCTGCCGGTATCCACAACGCATGCTGCGGCGGCACCATCCAGCGCCCCAGTATCGACGACACCATAAGCACGCCGGACCGAGCATAGACGAACTGTGCACGGCTGTGACTATGGGGTTCCACATGGTAGCCGGCCGGATATTCCGAGGGGATGGCATAGACCGGCTCTGAGGCTGCCTCGATGGCAGCAAGACGCTCCACATGGAGCTTGGCCAACTCACTCGTCGCCAGGCTTTGCTTGGATTTCACCATTTTTGGCCCACTTGCGAAATAGCAAGACCAAAACACGAAAGCGGGACGACCACAAGTCGGTTATTCCAAAGCCTCGTAGGACGGAGCAGAATCGTGACAGACAGCGCAATGACGGCAGAGAGGCACTCTGCGGAACAGACGGTTTTCGGCATTATCATGGCGGTAAGCTTCTGCCATCTTCTCAACGATACCATGCAGTCGCTGATCCCCGCGCTCTATCCGATGATCAAGGACGGCTACGGCCTCGACTTCACGCAGATCGGCTTCCTCGGCCTCGTGTTCCAGGTCACCGCGTCGCTCCTGCAGCCGCTGATCGGCATTTACACCGACAAACGCCCGTTGCCTTACTCATTGTCTGTCGGCATGGGCTTCACGCTGATCGGCCTGGTGCTGCTCGCATATGCGCACGCCTATTGGGTCTTGCTCATCGGCGCGGGTGTCGTCGGCCTCGGCTCCGCCGTGTTCCATCCAGAATCCTCGCGCGTTGCCCGGCTGGCATCAGGCGGACGCCATGGCCTTGCCCAGTCACTGTTCCAGGTTGGCGGCAACTTCGGCTCGGCGATAGGTCCGCTCCTGGCCGCCTTCATCGTACTACCGCGGGGCCAGCATAGCGTTGCATGGTTCTCGCTCGCAGCTCTGACCGGCATGATCGTCCTGTGGCGCGTCGGCGTCTGGTACGCCGATCACCGCAAGAATAACGCCGGTCGCAAGGCGGCGGCACCCGCGGTCCATCTCCCACGCAACAAGGTCATTGCGGCGATCGGTGTCCTGGCACTGCTAGTGTTCTCGAAATACGTCTACATGACGAGCCTTTCGAGCTACTACACTTTCTATATGATCGAACGCTTCGGAGTGTCGGTGCAGCACGCGCAGATTCTGCTGTTCGTATTCCTCGGCGCCGTGGCCATCGGCACCGTCGCCGGCGGCCCTGTCGTCGACTGGTTCGGCACCAAGTTCGTCATTTGGTTCTCGATCCTCGGCGCCCTGCCCTTCACCCTTGCCCTGCCTTATGCCGACTACAACTGGACGGTCTTCCTGACCTTCCTGATCGGCATCATCCTGGCCTCCGCCTTCTCGGCCATCGTCGTCTTTGCGCAGGAGCTGGTTCCGGGTCGTGTCGGCATGATTGCCGGCCTGTTCTTCGGCTTTGCCTTCGGTATCGGCGGCATTGGCGCAGCAGGCCTCGGCATGGTGGCCGACCACATGGGCATCGAGTTCGTCTACAAAATCTGCTCGTATTTACCGCTGCTCGGCCTGTTGACCATCTTCCTGCCGGACATCGGCAAGGGCCGCCGCCACACCACGAAAGCGGGCAAGTAAGCGAACACCCGCAGGATTACCAATCGGCATAGGGGGCGATCGATGTGATCGCACCCCTGCCACACCACCCGGCATGCGGGTCCGCACCGGGTGGTTCGAGAGATTGAGGTTAGACGAGCCTGGGCATTCCAAGTTGGTCAGCCCATCTAATGGTGAGGGTGGCGTTAAGGAGCTTGCCGCTGTTGCGCCACCAGCGACCGGCATTTGCTGCCACTTGCTGGCCACCCCAGGTTACGGTGGGACTTCCACCCACAAGAATGCGCCCATGCTGGGCGCACAACGACAAGGGCCGAGATCACCATCTCGGCCCTTTTCAGCCTTCGGCAGCTGGCGTGTACCTAAACCCTTTCGCACTCAGTCTGCAGTGGTTGGCACTTGCTGGACTGCGTGCTTTCCAATCCGAAAACTTTCGATTCGCACGGCAAAAAGATGCAGTGGCTGGCGATTGCGTTGACTCTGCGCACCATCGATTGTACCGATTGACATACTGTTTACCGATCGGTACAGAAACGAGCACTAGGAGATCGAAACCATGCCTGAACACCGCCCACCACTCCCTCCCTTCACCCGCGAAACCGCGGCTGCCAAAGTCCGAGCCGCAGAGGATGGATGGAACAGTTGCGATCCCGACAGGGTGTCACTCGCCTATACCGTTGACAGTTACTGGCGCAATCGCGCGGAATTTGTCCAAGGGCGGGAAAAGATCGTCGAGTTCCTGACCAGGAAATGGCGCAAGGAACTCGAGTATCGGCTGATCAAGGAACTGTGGGCCCACGACGGCGACCGCATCGCGGTTCGCTTCGCCTACGAATACCGCGACGACTCCGGGAACTGGTATCGGGCATACGGCAACGAGAACTGGGAGTTCGACGCGAGCGGCCTGATGCACCACCGCTATGCTTGCATCAACGATATGCCCATCAAGGAATCCGAACGCAAGTTTTTCTGGGATCGGTCCGGCCCCAGGCCTGCTGACCACCCAAGCCTTTCTGAATTGGGACTGTAACACATGCCAAAGATCGTCGCCGAGCGCTCCGACGCAATCCCATCCCTGGCCGAAGTCTTTCGGGAGTATGGCTTCGAGGGCGCAAGTCTTTCAACCATCACGGAAAAAACAGGACTCGGAAAGGGAAGCCTCTATCACTTCTTTCCCGGCGGAAAGGAAGAGATGGCCATAGCCGTGCTCGGCGAGATCGACGAATGGTTCGTGACACAGGTTTTCGAACCGTTACGGAACGGGGATGATCCGCGCTCCGCTATCTCCGACATGTTTCGCTCTGTTTCCCGGTATTTTCGCTCCGGCAGCCGAGTGTGCCTCGTTGGTGCGTTCGCACTCGATAATGTCCGCAACCGGTTCAGCGCTCAGGTCAGGGACTACTTCGCCGAATGGCATAGCGCGCTTGCCTCAGCTCTCACGCGAGCCGGATGCCTCGAGTCGGATGCCGCCGCGCTGGCCGAGGAGACCGTCGTTGCCGTTCAGGGAGCCCTCGTGGTCGCCAGAGCACTCGACGAGCCTGAGGTTTTCGAACGGACCCTTCAGCGGGTCCAGTCCCGACTTTTTGCCGCGACCAGTGGAGAGAAGCAGAGATGAAGAAGCACCGGAATAATTCCGTCATCCTCGCACCCTGGCGGGTTAAGCGCGCCGTGGATTTCATCGAACTCAACCTGGCGACCTCGCTTCGGCTCGCGGACATAGCGCACGCGGCGGGGCTCAGTCCAATGCACTTCGCAGCAGGGTTCCGGTCGGCGACGGGCTTCAGTCCACGCGTCTATCTGCAGGAACGTCGGATAAAGCGCGCGAAAGCGAAGCTGATCAGCGATGGCCTGAGCATCGATGAAATCGCGATCGACGTCGGATTTCGATCGCGGACCCATTTCATCACAGTGTTCCGACGCCAAACGGGGCATCCTCCGGCACGCTGGCGGCGTTGCAGCGTTTAATTTAGATAGCGGTGAAGCCGTTGTCGACGAAGAGATGCGCGCCATTGACGAACATCGACTCGTCGCTAGCGAGATAGAGCGCGGCGCGTGCCACGTCCTCGGGTTCGCCGATCCGTCCCTGCTGGGCGGCAATAGCCGCGTCCGACACATCGACGCCGAATGCCTGCAATTCGCTGACCTCGCGCAATCCGTGCGGCGTGCGGATGAAGCCGGGGCAGACGGCGTTGCAGCGGATGTTGCGATCCCTGAATTCGACCCCGATCGCACGAGCAAACATATGCACAGCGCCCTTCGTCGTGTCGTAGAGCACTTCCATCGGCGTTGCGGCCACGGCCGAGATTGATGACGTGCAGACGATGGAACCACCGCCCGCGGCGATCATCCCCGGCAGGACCGCCCGCGTCATCAGGAACATCGATCGCACGTTGACCGCGTGCAGCCACTCCCACTCCTCGAGCGTGGTCTCCAGGAACGGCTTGATGACGATAGTGCCGGCGTGATTGAAGAGCACGGTGACGGCGCCGAACCTATCCTCCACACCCCTGACGGCCGCGACGACGGCGGCCTCCTCCGACACGTCGGCGACCCAGTAGTCGGCGACATGACCGGCGGAACAAATCTCCTCCGCCGTTTGCCGTGCTGCCGCTTCATTCCGGTCAATGATCGCTACCCTAGCGCCCTCGGCAGCGAAGAGGCGCGAGGCCGCTCCGCCCATGCCCGTCGCGCCGCCTGAAATAATTGCAATCTTCCCCTTCAGCCGGTCGACCATGACCCCAATCCCCTTGCTCCCGTTGTTCGCCGTCACTCACTCGTCGTCGAGTGGGCGTCTGCCGATGCAGTGTTGAAGAGAGTCCCGGTCAATGTCCAGACGCACCTGCGTCGCCCGGTAACCTTACCAAATAACCAACAAAACAGCTTTCGGTTGTCTCAACACGCAACACCGGGCATGTGTGTTTCCAGCGGCTCACCATCAGCCGCGGTCCGGAAGGGGTCCGGATCGATAGAGCCCGCCCCCGAGGGGCCTGGGGCGGGCTTCCCAACTCTTACAAAGACATACGTGTCTGTGACAACCTACTAG
Organism: Rhizobium sp. 42MFCr.1; assembly: GCF_000377185.1. Classification (NCBI taxonomy): domain Bacteria; kingdom Pseudomonadati; phylum Pseudomonadota; class Alphaproteobacteria; order Hyphomicrobiales; family Rhizobiaceae; genus Rhizobium; species Rhizobium sp. 42MFCr.1. Next base: position 2,233 of record NZ_KB897818.1, on the reverse strand, counting down.
GCGGGCTTGCGCCTTACTGATTTGGCGCCGCCGACGCTCCACGCAGGACGTCGGCAGCTTGGCACACGCTAAAGCTGCTCGGCCTTGTGGCGCGCTATTCTACAAGAAATGCGCGGAAATCATTCACGTTGGTACCTGTCGGTCCCGGAACGAACAGATCGCCCGCGAGGTTGAAGGCCGACCACGCATCATGGCCCGCCAGGAACGCGCGCGCATCGCCGCCGGCGCTCCTGATCCGCGCCACCGTCCCGCCGTCACAGAAGGCGCCAGCATTGTCTTCGGAGCCGTCGATACCGTCGGTATCAGCGGCCATCGCTACAACGCCATCGACTCCTTGTAGATCGATCGCCGCCGAGAGGAGAAGCTCGGAATTTCGCCCGCCCTTGCCATATGTTCCGGTTCCGATGCTGACCGTAGTCTCCCCGCCCGAAAGCAGCACGAGAGGCTTTGGAGCCGGCGGTCTCGTCAAAAACTCCCGAGCAAGCGCCGCATGCATCCGGCCGATATCCTTCGCCTCCCCTTCGATCGAATCCGAAAGGATGAGGGGTTGCACGAAGAGAGATCTTGCCCGATCGGCAGCCGCCTCCAGGGACACCCGCGCCGAGGCGATCACATGCACTTCGTTGTTGGCGAAGACGCGGTCACCGGCACTTGGCGCTCTGGTATTGCGGATACAATCGATCACGCGCGCCGGGAGATCGATCCGGTAGTCCCGGATCACTCGTAGCGCCTCCTCCGCATCGCTGCTGTCGGGAACCGTCGGCCCCGACGCAACGAAGGCCGGATTGTCGCCCGGAACATCGGAGACGACGAGGCTGACGACCTTTGCCGGATGGGCAAGTGCGGCAAGCCGTCCCCCCTTGATGCGGGAGAAATGCTTCCGCACCACATTCATCCCGGAGATCGGCGCGCCCGACGCCAGCAGCGATTCGTTCAACGCGCTCTCGTCGGTGAGGGTGAAACCGGTCGGCGGGGCCGGCAGCAAGGCCGAGCCGCCGCCGGATATCAGTGCGATCACCAGATCATCACACGTCAGCCCATGCAGATGGTTCATCAGCGCCTCGGCGGCGATAAGACCGGCTCTGTCTGGGACCGGATGAGCCGCCTGGAGAATCTTCGTCGATCGGCACTCTGCGATTGGCCCATGCCTGGCAACAACGAGACCTTCGAAGGGATGAGACCAAGCGCGTTCGAAAGCGGCCGCCATCTGGCTTGCGGCCTTCCCTGCCCCAACAACGATTGTCCTGCCTTTCGGCGGATCAGGAAGTTGGCGAACCAGGGCCTCGTAAGGATCGGCGGCCTTGACGGCTTGGTGAAACAGGGTTTGCAGGAAAGCTCGTGGATCGGAAATCAAACCCTACTCCATTTTCAAAGTTCGCAGTCCGAACACCTGCCTGGTCTGGCGGGCGATTGCCCTGCCCTCTGGCGCGTTTCATTTGCGCTCGTGAGCGAGGATCGCGGCAGGCAACGGCGGAAGTCTCCGGATAAGGTCGGAGCCTCGTTCGCCAACCATGATGGTCGGTGCGTTGTTGTACGATGGAATTCGCGGCATGACCAACGAATCACGCACGCGAAGCCTCTAGACCATGGACCCTGGAATCGAGACCGACAACAGCTTCCGGTCCGATCCCTTCTCACGCGTACCGACGGATGCTGGTCTGTCTTGGCACTCGCGCAGCCCCACATCCGAGCTGTTCATGTTTGGAATCCTGGCTCCTGGTTTAAGCGATTCGGGTTTGGCTTTGCGGATCGAAGAACACGGCCTTGTCGAGGTTGAAGGCGAGGCGGGCGTGCTGGCCGGCCTGGATGCGGGCGTCGGCCCTGAGCCGCGCCACGACCTCCTTGCCGCCGAGCTTGGTGACCGCGAAGGTGTCGGATCCGGCCGGTTCCACCACCTCGATCAGGCAGTCGCTTTCGGCCAGCGCCTTGGCGTTGCGGTCCGCACCGTCAGGATCGGTCAGCGCCTCGGGGCGGATGCCGAAGACGATCTCGCGGCCGGTATGCGCTTCGAGCGCGCCGTTGCCCGCCGTGACAGGCAGCCGGATCGGCTCGCCCTGCGGCCGCGAAAGCGACACGGTCAGGCCGGACGCCCCCTTCTCGATCGTCCCCGCGAGGAGGTTCATCGCCGGCGAGCCCATGAAGTCGGCGACGAACATGTTGGCCGGGTTGTTGTAGATCTCGGCCGGCGTGCCGAACTGCTGCACCTCGCCGTCGCGCATGACGGCGATCTTGG
>NZ_KB897816.1:0-3594 GCF_000377185.1 Rhizobium sp. 42MFCr.1 | reverse complement strand
TGGTCTGATTACCGTTGCCTGACCGCGCGGTACCGGATTTAATCTCGAGAAGCTGGTCTTAAAGATCCGGCCCAAGCGAGCTGCTCGGCGTAGCTCCAATAAAGGGACCGGATCGAACACGTCGATGGCATCTGAATGATCTGGTTGTAAAAGGTAACCAGATTGTTGGAGCTGGCCGTATGGCCAGATTTGGCACCCCCGCGGCGAAGCCGACGGGACAAGGTTTGCCAAATCCAACTAAAGATGAGCATTGGCAATGAGAACGATTAAGTGTCGTAAGGGCATTTGGTGGATGCCTTGGCATGCACAGGCGATGAAGGACGTGATACGCTGCGAAAAGCCGTGGGGAGCTGCGAATAAGCTTTGATCCATGGATCTCCGAATGGGGCAACCCACCTTAAATGCTTGGAAAATCCAAGTTGTTCGCAAGAACGATTTGGGTTTCCAAGCATTGTGATAAGGTATCTGCACCTGAATAAAATAGGGTGTAAGAAGCGAACGCAGGGAACTGAAACATCTAAGTACCTGCAGGAAAGGACATCAACCGAGACTCCGCAAGTAGTGGCGAGCGAACGCGGACCAGGCCAGTGGCAATTGTGTTTAAAGCGGAACATTCTGGAAAGTTTGGCCGTAGCGGGTGACAGCCCCGTACGCGTAGATAGCATGATTGTCCTAGAGTAGGGCGGGACACGAGAAATCCTGTCTGAACATGGGGAGACCACTCTCCAAGCCTAAGTACTCGTGCATGACCGATAGCGAACAAGTACCGTGAGGGAAAGGTGAAAAGCACCCCGACAAGGGGAGTGAAATAGAACCTGAAACCGGATGCCTACAAACAGTCGGAGCCCGCAAGGGTGACGGCGTACCTTTTGTATAATGGGTCAACGACTTAGTGTAACAAGCAAGCTTAAGCCGGTAGGTGTAGGCGAAGCGAAAGCGAGTCTGAATAGGGCGATTTAGTTTGTTGCATTAGACCCGAAACCGAGTGATCTAGCCATGAGCAGGTTGAAGGTTGGGTAACACCAACTGGAGGACCGAACCCGCATCTGTTGCAATAGATTGGGATGACTTGTGGCTAGGGGTGAAAGGCCAATCAAACTCGGAAATAGCTGGTTCTCCGCGAAATCTATTTAGGTAGAGCGTCGACCGAATACCCTGGGGGGTAGAGCACTGGATGGGCTATGGGGACTCACCGTCTTACTGATCCTAACCAAACTCCGAATACCCAGGAGTACTAGTCGGCAGACACACGGCGGGTGCTAACGTCCGTCGTGAAAAGGGCAACAACCCTAACCTCCAGCTAAGGTCCCCAAGTCATGGCTAAGTGGGAAAGGATGTGAGGATCCCAAAACAACCAGGATGTTGGCTTAGAAGCAGCCATCATTTAAAGAAAGCGTAACAGCTCACTGGTCTAAATAAGGGTCTTTGCGCCGAAAATGTAACGGGGCTGAAGCCATGCACCGAAGCTGAGGATGTGTAGCAATACACGTGGTAGCGGAGCGTTCCGTAAGCTGATGAAGGGAGACCCGTGAGGGCTCCTGGAGGTATCGGAAGTGCGAATGTTGACATGAGTAACGATAAAGAGGGTGAGAGACCCTCTCGCCGAAAGACCAAGGGTTCCTGCTTAAAGTTAATCTGAGCAGGGTTAGCCGGCCCCTAAGACGAGGCGGACACGCGTAGTCGATGGGAACCACGTTAATATTCGTGGGCCTGGTGGTAGTGACGGATTGCTCAACTTGTGAGGTCTTATTGGATTGATCTTGCAGGGACGCGGTTCCAGGAAATAGCTCCACCGTATAGACCGTACCCGAAACCGACACAGGTGGTCAGGTAGAGTATACCAAGGCGCTTGAGAGAACTATGTTGAAGGAACTCGGCAAATTGCACGCGTAACTTCGGAAGAAGCGTGACCCCATTTTACGCAAGTGAAGTGGGGTGGCACAGACCAGGGGGTAGCGACTGTTTATCAAAAACACAGGGCTCTGCGAAGTCGCAAGACGACGTATAGGGTCTGACGCCTGCCCGGTGCTGGAAGGTTAAGAGGAGAGGTGCAAGCTTTGAATCGAAGCCCCAGTAAACGGCGGCCGTAACTATAACGGTCCTAAGGTAGCGAAATTCCTTGTCGGGTAAGTTCCGACCTGCACGAATGGCGTAACGACTTCCCCGCTGTCTCCAACATAGACTCAGTGAAATTGAATTCCCCGTGAAGATGCGGGGTTCCTGCGGTCAGACGGAAAGACCCCGTGCACCTTTACTATAGCTTTACACTGGCATTCGTGTCGGCATGTGTAGGATAGGTGGTAGGCTTTGAAGCAGGGACGCCAGTTTCTGTGGAGCCATCCTTGAAATACCACCCTTATCGTCATGGATGTCTAACCGCGGTCCGTTATCCGGATCCGGGACAGTGTATGGTGGGTAGTTTGACTGGGGCGGTCGCCTCCGAAAGAGTAACGGAGGCGCGCGATGGTGGGCTCAGACCGGTCGGAAATCGGTCGTCGAGTGCAATGGCATAAGCCCGCCTGACTGCGAGACTGACAAGTCGAGCAGAGACGAAAGTCGGTCATAGTGATCCGGTGGTCCCGTGTGGAAGGGCCATCGCTCAACGGATAAAAGGTACGCCGGGGATAACAGGCTGATGACCCCCAAGAGTCCATATCGACGGGGTTGTTTGGCACCTCGATGTCGACTCATCGCATCCTGGGGCTGGAGCAGGTCCCAAGGGTATGGCTGTTCGCCATTTAAAGCGGTACGTGAGTTGGGTTCAGAACGTCGTGAGACAGTTCGGTCCCTATCTGCCGTGGGTGTAGGAATATTGACAGGATCTGTCCCTAGTACGAGAGGACCGGGATGGACATATCTCTGGTGGACCTGTTGTCCTGCCAAGGGCATAGCAGGGTAGCTACATATGGAATGGATAACCGCTGAAGGCATCTAAGCGGGAAACCAACCTGAAAACGAGTATTCCCTATCAGAGCCGTGGAAGACGACCACGTTGATAGGCCGGGTGTGGAAGCGCAGCAATGTGTGAAGCTTACCGGTACTAATAGCTCGATTGGCTTGATCGTTCTCATTGATCAATGCTCATCTCCGACACAGACGTGTCGGGATGAAGCCTAGACGTGTTCAACTCTAAAAAGAGGGCTTGCCCTCACCAGCTTCTCATTTGTTGCGCTTCGCTGACCTGGTGGTTATGGCGGGGCGGCTGCACCCGTTCCCATTCCGAACACGGCCGTGAAACGCCCCAGCGCCTATGGTACTTCGTCTTAAGACGCGGGAGAGTCGGTCGCTGCCAGGTCTGCTAAACGCAACAAACAAAGATAATCTTCTCATCACGAAAACGGCCCCAAGCCGATCAAAAGGGCCGCCCACAAAGCGGCCTTTGTGCTATAATGGTCCGGAAACATGCAGTGCGTCCCTTACACGAGACAAATCGCCTTCGGCAATTTGCTCGGGCAGTAGCGTAAACTGCTTCGCAGTTTACGCACCGTGACAAAACCCAAAGGGTTTTGCACTTGGCGCGGGGTGGAGCAGCCCGGTAGCTCGTCAGGCTCATAACCTGAAGGCCGCAGGTTCAAATCCTGCCCCAGCAACCAA